>NZ_CP011144.1:648620-972930 GCF_000972865.1 Pseudoxanthomonas suwonensis | reverse complement strand
TCCAGGCGCACTTCCGCCCGGAATTCATCAACCGGCTGGACGACATCGTCGTGTTCCACCCGCTGGACAAGCAGCAGATCAAGCAGATCGCGCGGATCCAGCTGCGCGGGCTGGAGAGACGGCTGGGCGAGCGCGGGCTGAAGCTGGAGCTGTCGGAGAAGGCGTTCGAGCTGCTGGGGAATGTGGGATTTGATCCGGTCTACGGCGCACGCCCGCTCAAGCGCGCGATCCAGGCCCAGATCGAGAATCCGCTGGCGCAGAAGATCCTGGCTGGCGAGTTCGGCAACGGCGACACGGTCAGGGTCGAGGCCGAGGGCGGGCAGCTGGCGTTCGCCAAGGGCTGAAGGTCGAAGCGCCGCGCCTTCTGTAGGAGCCGGGTTCAGCCGGCGACCCGACGCCGTCGAAATCACGATGGCGTCGCCTGTGTCGAGGGCGTCGGGTCAAAGGCTGAACCCGGCTCCTACAAGGATGAGGTCCAAACAAGGATGAGGTCCAAACAAGGATGAGGTCCAAACAAGGATGAGGTCCAAACAAGGATGAGGTCCAAAACGATCGCGGCCGCTCCTCGGGGAGGCGGCCGCGACCAGGATCCGGCGGGGGCAACGCGCCCTGGTACTCACTCCAGCAGCGAACGCAGCATCCAGGCGTACTTCTCATGGGTCTGCAGGCGCTGGGTCAGCAGGTCCACCGTCGGGTCGTCGCCGGCATCGTCGGCGGTCTTGAGCACGGCGCGCGCAGTGCGGCACACCGCCTCGTTGCCCGAAACCAGCTGCTGGACCATGCCCTTCCAGTCCGGCACGCCGTCGGCGCCCTGTTCCTCGCGGATCGAGGTCAGGCGGATGAACTCGGCGTAGGAGCCGGGGGTGTTGAAACCCAGCGCGCGGGTGCGCTCGGCGACCTCGTCCAGCGCGTTCCACTGCTCGGTGTACTGCTGCTCGAACATGTTGTGCAGCGAGTTGAACATCGGCCCGGTCACGTTCCAGTGGAAATTGTGGGTCTTCAGGTACAGGGTGAAGGCGTCGGACAGGTAGCGCGACAGGCCCTGGGCGATCTCCTTGCGGTCGCTGGCGCCGATGCCGATGTCGATCCGCGAGGAGGACGCCACCGGATTGAGGCCGCCGGACTTGGCCTTGGCTTTGGCCGGGGATGCGGTCTTCTTCTTGGCGGGCTTGCTCTTGGCCATGGTTCGCTCCTTGGGGTGGGTCCACAGGTCACAGGTGGGGCTGTCACAATAGACAGTAAACCCCGAAACGTTATGCAAAGTTTCACACGGCCCCATTGATGGAATCGATCCCCGCCGAACTGCGCAAGCCCCTCGAAGCCGGCCGGCGCGGGATAGACCAGGCGCTGAGCCGCGACCGCGGCCGCCTGCACGGGCTGTGGTCGCGGTGGCGCGGCAAACCCGCCGACGCGGCGCTGCGCGAGCGCTTCGAGCAGGCGTTGGCGGCGTCCGTGGCGGTCCGCCAGGCCCGCGCTGCGAACGTGCCGGCAGTGAGCGTCGATGCGGCGTTGCCGATCGCCGCCGAGGCCGAGCGCATCGTCGCCCTGATCCGCGAGCATCCGGTGGTGGTGGTGGCCGGCGAGACCGGTTCGGGCAAGACCACCCAGCTGCCCAAGCTGTGCCTGGCCGCCGGCCGCGGCGTCGCCGGCACGATCGGCTGCACCCAGCCGCGCCGCATCGCTGCCCGCGCGGTGGCCGCGCGCGTGGCCGAGGAACTGCGCACGCCGCTGGGTGGCACGGTCGGGTACCAGGTGCGCTTCACCGACAACGTCGGCGCGGACACCCGGATCAAGTTCATGACCGACGGCATCCTGCTGGCCGAGATCGCCTCGGACCGCTGGCTGTCGGCCTATGACACGCTCATCATCGACGAGGCGCACGAACGCAGCCTCAACATCGACTTCCTGCTTGGCTACCTCAAGCAGCTGCTGCGCAAGCGCCGCGACCTCAAGCTCATCGTCACCTCGGCCACGATCGACACCGCGCGCTTCTCGCGGCATTTCGACGACGCGCCGGTGGTCGAGGTGGCCGGCCGCACCTATCCGGTCGAAGTGCGCTACCGCCCACCGGGCGAAGAAATGGGGTCAGGTACATTTTCACCCGCGGCCGGTCGAGACAATGCGCGCGTAGCGGGGAAAAAGGAGTCTGACCCCATTTCGGCGATCACCGCCGCGGTCGACGAGATCGGCGCCGAGGACCCGCGCGGCGACGTGCTGGTGTTCCTGCCCGGCGAGCGCGAGATCCGCGACGCCCACCGCGCGCTGGAGAAGCGCCAGTACCGCTCGACCGAGGTTCTGCCGCTGTATGCGCGGCTGTCGGTGCGCGACCAGGATCGGGTGTTCAATCCGGGGCCGCAGCGGCGGATCGTGCTGGCCACCAACGTCGCCGAGACCTCGCTGACCGTGCCTCGGATCCGCTACGTGGTCGATCCGGGCGACGCGCGGATCAAGCGCTACAGTCCGCGTTCGAAGATCGACCGTTTGCACGTGGAGCCGATCAGCCAGGCCAGTGCCAACCAGCGCAAGGGCCGCTGCGGCCGCGTCGCCGAGGGCGTGTGCTACCGCCTCTACGCCGAGGCCGATTTCCTGTCGCGGCCGGAATTCACCGACCCGGAGATCCGGCGCTCCAGCCTGGCGGGCGTGATCCTGCGCATGCTGCACCTGGGGCTCGGGCGCATCGAGGACTTCCCGTTCCTGGAACCGCCCGACGAGCGCGCCATCGCCGACGGCTGGCAGCAACTGGTCGAGCTGGGCGCGATCGAGGAGGCCGGCGACGGACAGCGGCGCCTGACCGCCATCGGCCGGCAGATGGCGCGCCTGCCGGTGGACGTGAAGCTGGCACGCATGCTGGTCGCCGCGCAGGCGCACGGCTGCCTGCGCGCGATGCTGCCGATCGCCGCCTTCCTCGGCGTGCAGGACCCGCGCGAGCGCCCGCCGGAGGCGCGCGAGGCCGCCGACAACGCGCACGCGCAGTTCGCCGATCCGCGTTCGGAATTCGTCGGCATCCTGCGCCTGTGGCAGGCCTATGACGACGCCCATGGCGAACTGACCCAGTCCAAGCTGCGCGACTGGTGCGGCAGGCGCTTCCTGGGCTTCCTGCGCATGCGCGAGTGGCGCGAGCTGCACCGCCAGCTGAAGCTGCTGTGCGAGGAGCTGGGCTGGCGCGAGGAGGCGGTCGAGCAGGCAGTGCTGCCGTTGCTGGCCGGCGCGCCGGCGGCGGACGAGCGCGGCGGGGCGAACGCGCGCCCGACCCGCGGTGAACTGCACCGCGCCGCCCGCCTCGCGCGCGAAGGAGCAAAAAAGGGGTCAGAGTCATTTTCTCCCGACCCAGCTCAACCACCGCCGCCGGCCAGGAGAGAAAATGACTCTGACCCCTTTTTTGCTCCCCGCCAGCGTGCCGCGGCCTACCAGTCGTTGCACCGCGCGCTGATCGCCGGCCTGCCGACCCAGCTCGGCCACCGCACCGACAAGGGCGACTACCAGGCGCCGCGGCAGCGCCGTTTCCAGCTGTTCCCCGCCTCGCCGTTGGCGAGGAAGCCGCCGCCGTGGGTGCTGGTCGCCACCCTGCTGGACACGCAGAAGGTCTGGGGCCTGACCGCGGCGGCGATCGAGCCGGACTGGGTCATCGCCGAACTGCCGCACCTGCTGGCGCGCCGGCATTTCGATCCGCGCTGGTCGCGCGCACAGGGCACGGTCCTGGCCTCCGAGCAGGTCGGCCTGTTCGGGCTGGTGCTGGCGCCGAAGCGGCCGGTGCACTACGGGCGCATCGATCCGGGCGGGGCGCACGACCTGTTTGTGCGCCAGGCGCTGGTCGCCGGCGAGATCGACACCAAGGCTTCGTTCCTCGCCGACAACCTGAAGACGCTGGAACGGGTGCGCGAGGAGGAGGCCAAGCTGCGCCGCGCCGGCCTGGTCGCCGGCGACGACTGGCAGGCGCGCTGGTACCTGGACCGGATCCCGGGCGAGATCCATTCGGCCGCCGGCCTGGACGCCTGGTACCGGAAACTGCCGCGCGAGCAGGCGCAGGCGCTGCGCTGGTCGACTGCCGACCTGCTGCCCGGCGAGGGCGGGCAGGCCGACCTGTATCCGAAGTACTTCCCGCTGGGCGATGCGCGGCTGCCGCTGCACTACCGCTTCGAACCGGGCGCGGCCGACGACGGCGTCACCCTGGAGGTGCCGTTGCCGCTGCTCAACGCGCTCGACCCGGCGCGCCTGTCCTGGCTGGCGCCGGGCTTCGTCGCCGACAAGGCGGCCGGCCTGATCCGCACCCTGCCCAAGGCCATGCGCCGCAACTACGTGCCGGCGCCGGACTTCGGCCGTGCGTTCTTCGAGGCGTTCCCGCAGCCGTCGGCCGACGCCCTGGCCGGCGAACTGGCGCGCTTCCTCGCGCGCGCCACCGGGGTGCCGGTCTCCGCGCTGGATTTCGACGAGGCCGCGCTGGAGCCGCACCTGCGCATGAACCTGCGCCTGCGCGAGACGCCGGAGCGGGGCGGCAAGGTGCTGGCCGAGTCGCGCGACCTCGACGCGCTGCGCGCGCAGTTCGGCGAGCGCGCCGGCCGCGCCTTCGCCGACCGCGCGCGCCGCGCGCTCGGCGACGGGCAGGCGCCGCTGCGCGACTTCCCCGCCGATCCGATTCCCGAGCAGGTCGCCGGCGAGGCGGGGGTGCCGGGCTGGCCGGCGCTGGTGGACGAGGGCGAGCACGCGGTGCTGCGCGTGTTCGCCGACCGCGCGCAGGCGCGGCAGGCGCACCCGCGCGGCGTGGAGCGGCTGCTGCGCATCGCCCTGGCCGAGCGGGCGCGGCAGGCGCGCAAGCAGCTGCCGATGTCGCCGAAGCTGGGGCTGCTGTACGCGGCGATCGAACAGTTCGGCACCGGCCCGGACGCCAAGGCGAGGGAGAAGGAGCAGCTGCGCGCCGACCTGGTCGAGGCCGCCCTGAACGCGGTCCTGGCCGATGGCCTGGAATCGATCCGCGACGCTGCGGCCTTCCGCCAGCGCGCCGACGCCGCCGGCCGCCAGCTGTTCGGCGAGGCGATGGCGCGGCTGCAACTGGCCGAGCAGATCCTCGCCGCCGTCGCCGAACTGAAGCCGAAGCTGGAGGCGCCGCTGAAGGGCTGGGCCGGCGCCAACCTCGACGACCTGCGCGGCCAGCTTGCCGGGCTGGTGCATCCCGGCTTCCTGCGCCATACCCCGGCCGAGGCGCTGGCGCAGTTCCCGCGCTGGCTCAGGGCCATGTCGCTGCGCGCCGAGCGCGCGCTGCGCGACCCGGCGCGCGACCAGGCGCGGATGCTGGAGCTCAAGCCCTTCGCCGACGCGCTGGCGATCGCCCGTGCGCGCGGTGAAGCCGACGCGCCCGAGTGGCAGGCGCTGCGCTGGGACCTGGAGGAACTGCGCGTGTCGCTGTTCGCGCAGGAACTGGGCGTCCGCGGCGGCGTCTCGCCGAAGAAGCTCGCCCAGCGCCTGGCGGCGCTGGCGTAGGTGCCGGGCCGGCCGGCGACACGGGCATCGGGATGATGGATGGCCCCGAGTGCCGGCGTGGCGCGTCGCAGCAGCCGCAACGGAGAACCGCCGCGCCGCCGCCGTGATCCACGGCGACTACTTGATCCGTCGCACCTTGGCCGGCGTGTTGTAGCCGTCGATGCGCAGGAACCAGACGTTGAGCAGCCCGGGCTTGATCGTGACCGCCGGGTCGGTCCGCTTCACGCCCTCCAGCCGCGCCGGTTCCACCTGCTCCCAGACCTGGCCGTTGGCCAGCGTGTAGCGGTTGCCCTTGGCGAAGCCGCGGAACTCGCCGACCAGGGTGCTCTTGATCGGTTCGTCCGAGCCGAAGTCGAAGAACCCGCGGTTCGTTTCCTTCACTTCCTTCCGGCCTTCCTCGCGCGCTTCCTCGCGGATGCGTTCGATCTCGGCGGCGCTCAGGGCGGCCGCGCCGGCGGCGACGGCCGCATCCGCCGGCAGCGGCGCGGCGGCGGGCGCGGGTGTCGTGGCAGGCGATGCCGTGCCGGCCACGCCGGACTGCTGCCGCTGGACCCAGTCGTGCAGCGCCGCCAGTTCTTCCGCGCTGAGCTTGTGCAGTCCGGCGGCCTTGAATTCCTCCGGCGTCATCTGCTGTTCCATCGCCGTGCGGCCGGACGACTGCGCGACGGCGGCGGGGGCAAAGGTGGCCACGGCGAGCGCCAGCAGCAGGACGGAGCATAACGGCGACAGGCGACGTTGCATGCTTGTTCCTCCGGTGTGTTGGCCGCTAGTGTAGTCGCAACCCCACGCGCCGGAACGGCCTTGTCGCGCTCTGCCATCGACGGTCTGCATGCCTTGCTGCAGGGTCCGGCCACGGACCTGCTGTCGGGCGCATTGCGCGCGACCCTGCTGCAGGCCTGGGACGCCGAGGGTGCCGATCACGCGCAGCGTGCGCCCTGGCCGGTGATCGCCGACACCCTGCACGCGCTGGCCCTGCTGGACGCCGACGAGCCCGCGCTCGCCGCCGCGCTGCTGTTCGACCTGCCCGGCCTGCGCGCGGCCGCCGCCCAGGCCGTGGCGGCGGCGCATCCGGCGGTGGCCGGCCTGCTCGAGGGCCAGGACGCGGCCGACCAGGTCTGGGCCCTGCACGCCGGGCGCGAGGCCGGGCGCAACGGCGAGGGCCTGCGCCGGCTGCTGCTGGCGATCATCCAGGACCTGCGGGTGGTGCCGATCCTGCTGGCGCGGCAGCTGGCGCGCATGCGCGTCGCCGACCGCCTGCCCGAGGCCGAACGCCGCGCGCTGGCCCAGCTCACCCGCGACATCCACGCGCCGCTGGCCAACCGCCTGGGCATCTGGCAGCTGAAGTGGGAGCTGGAGGACCTGGCGTTCCGCTTCCTCGAGCCGGACACCTACCGCCACCTGACCCGCGAACTGGACGAAACTCGCTCCGGCCGCGAGCGCTACATCAGGGCGGTGAAGGCGCAGCTGGGCAAGGTGCTGGCCACGCACGGGATCGCATCCGAGATCAGCGGCCGGCCCAAGCACATCTACAGCATCTGGCGGAAGATGCAGAAGAAGCACCTGCCGCTGGACAAGCTCTACGACCTGCGCGCGGTGCGGGTGATGGTCGACGACGTCGCCGCCTGCTACGCCGCGCTGGGCGTGGTCCACGCGCTGTGGGCACCGGTGCCGGGCGAGTTCGACGACTACATCGCCCGGCCCAAGCCCAACGGCTACAGCTCGCTGCACACCGCGGTGGTCGGGCCGGAGGGGCGCACGTTGGAGGTGCAGATCCGCACCCGCGAGATGCACGAGCAGGCCGAACTCGGCGTGGCCGCGCACTGGCGCTACAAGGAGACCGGCGGCAGCGCCGCCGGCAAGGGCGCCGGGCGCGCGTTCGAGCGCAAGATCGCCTGGATGCGGCAGCTGCTGGAGCAGGCCGGCGACGGCCGCGACGAGGGCCTGGCCGGAGCGCTGGATGCCGAACTGGTCGAGGAGCGCGTCTACGCGCTGACCCCGAAGGGCGAGGTGATCGACCTGCCGCAGGGCGCCACCCCGCTGGACTTCGCCTACCACGTGCACACCATGGTCGGGCACCGCTACCGCGGAGCCAAGGTCAACGGCCGGATCGTGCCGCTGGGCCACCGCCTGCGCAGCGGCGACCGGGTCGAGATCATGACCGGCAAGGAACCGGACCCGCGCCGCGACTGGCTGCTGCCGGCCAACGGCTACCTGGCCAGCGGCCGCTCGCGCGACAAGGTGCGCGCCTGGTTCCACAAGCTGGACCGCTCGCGCAACGTCCAGGCCGGGCGCGAGATGCTCGAGCGCGAGCTCAAGCGGCTGGGACTGCACCATGCCGACCTGGTGCCGGTGGCGAAGAAGTTCCATGCCGAGAGCGTGGACGACCTGTACATCCAGGTGGCGCTGGGCGACGTCGGCCCGCACCAGGTCGGCCGCTCGCTGCACGAACTGGAGCGTGCCGCCGCGCCGCAGCCGGCCGCGGCGCAGGCCGCGCGCCCGGTACCGCGCCAGGCGCGGAAGAAGAAAGCCGACGCCGGCTTCACCGTGCAGGGCGTGGGCAACCTGCTGGTGCAGCTGGCGCGCTGCTGCCAGCCGGTGCCGGGCGAGCCGATCGCCGGCTACCTGACCCGCGCCCGTGGCGTCACCGTGCACCGCGCCGACTGTGCCGCGTTCGCGCGCCTGGCGGCGGCCCAGCCGCAGCGGGTGCTGCCGGTGGAGTGGGGCGCGGCCGGCGGCGGCTACGAGGTCGACGTGGCGGTCAGCGGGGTGGACCGCAAGTGGCTGCTGAAGGACGTGACCACGCTGATCGCCCAGGAGGACGCGCACGTGGCCGACATCCGCAGCGACGTGCGCGCCGACGGCCGGGTCCAACTGCGCATGCGCCTGCGCGTGGCCGACTACGGCCAGCTGTCGACCCTGCTCGGCAAGCTGGACGCGCTGCCCGGGGTGGAGCGCGCGCAGCGCCTGGGCTGACCAGCCATCGGCCAGCCGCTGTTTGCAGGAGCCGGGCTTGCCCGCGACGCGACGCCATCGGCCCAGGCGTCGCCTTCAAGACTTCCGACGTTCCACGCCCTAATGGGGTCAGGTTCATTTTTCCCAGGAAAAATGAACCTGACCCCATTAGGGCGCTCCCATGTTTCCGACGACCGTATCGCCGGCTTCCCAAAAAGGCGATCGCCCCGCCGTTGTAGGAGCCGGGTTCAGCCGGCGACCCGACGCCGCCGGTCCAGCAGCGCCCCCGTGGTTCCGATACCCGCGCAGCGCGGGGCTCCCACAGCCACTACGGAACGGCCGGCAGGCATCGATCGTGATCACGGTAGCGCCAGGTGGCGAGCCTTCAGGTTTGCCGCCGACAGGGCGCTGGCATAGTCTTTCTCCATGAACCCAGGCCATTCCGCCCAGGCAGTCGCCACCGCCTCGCCGCCCGCCGGCGACGCGGTGCCGGACTACGTCCTCGAACTGGAGCGGGCCGCCTCCTACCTGCCGCGTGAACAGCTGCCGCTGTTGCGCGAGGCCTGGCGCGTCGGCGCCGCCGCCCACGCCGGGCAGACCCGCAAATCGGGCGAGCCCTACATCACCCATCCGGTGGCGGTGGCAGGCGTACTGGCCGAGCTCGGCCTGGACGTGGAGACGCTGATCGCGGCGATCCTGCACGACACCATCGAGGACACCCCGCTGCGCCGCGAGGAGATCGCCGGCCAGTTCGGCGAGGACGTGGCCGAGCTGGTCGACGGCGTCACCAAGCTGGACAAGCTCAAGTTCCGCGACCGCCAGGAGGCGGCCGCCGAGAGCTTCCGCAAGATGCTGCTGGCCATGTCGCGCGACCTGCGCGTGATCATGATCAAGCTGGCCGACCGCCTGCACAACATGCGCACCCTGGGCGCGCAGAGCGCCGAGGCGCGCACCCGCATCGCCCGCGAGACGCTGGAGATCTACGCGCCGATCGCCCAGCGCCTGGGCATGAGCCTGGTCAAGTCCGAGTTGCAGAACCTGGGCTTCCGCGCGCTGCACCCGTGGCGCCACGCGATCATCGAGAAGCACATCCGCAGCCAGCCGGTGGTGCGGCGCGAGTCGATGGCCCAGGTCGAGGTGCAGTTGTCGCAGGGCCTGGCCCGCGAGGGGCTCGAGCACCGCCTGGTCAGCCGGATCAAGACCCCGTGGAGCATCTACAACAAGATGCTGGCCGAGGGCAAAAGCTTCGACCAGGTGATGGACGTGTTCGGCTTCCGCGTGGTCGTGCGCAGCGTGCCGGACTGTTACCACGGCCTGGGTGCGGTGCACGCGCAGTTCAAGCCGCTGGACGGGCGCTTCCGCGACTTCATCGCCATCCCCAAGGCCAACGGCTACCAGTCGCTGCACACGGTGCTGTTCGGCCCCTACGGCTCGCCGATCGAGGTCCAGATCCGCACCGAGGAGATGGACCTGATCGCCGAGCGCGGCATCGCCGCGCACTGGACCTACAAGCACGGCGGCGAAGGCCCCAACAGTGCGCAGAGCCGCGCCCACGCCTGGATCGTGGAGCTGATCGAGTCGCAGCGCGCGGCCGGTTCTTCGCTGGAGTTCCTGGAGAACGTCAAGGTCGACCTGTTCCCGGACGAGGTCTACCTGTTCACACCCAAGGGCCGGATCCTGGCCCTGCCGCGCAACTCCACCGCGCTGGACTTCGCCTACGCGGTGCACACCGACGTCGGCAACCAGGCCGTGGCCGCACGCGTGGACAAGAAACTGGTGCCGCTGCGGACCAAGCTGTCGAGCGGGCAGACGGTGGAGATCATCGCCGCCAAGTCGGCCGCTCCCAAGCCGCAGTGGCTGGAGTTCGTGGTCACCAGCAAGGCGCGCACCGCGATCCGCCACCAGCTCAAGCAGCTCGAGCACGAGGACGCGGTGCAGCTGGGCCACCGCATGCTGGACCGCGCGCTGGAGGCGATGGGCAGTTCGCTGGAGAAGCTGCCGGCGCGGCGCCTGGAGTCGTTCCTGGCCGAGCACCGCTTCCCGCGGCTGGAGTCGTTCCTGGCCGACGTGGCGCTGGGCAACTGGATGCCCAGCCAGGCCGCGCAGGCGCTGATGGCCTACGCCGAACTGCGCGGCGGCGGCCATTCCAAGCATTCCCAGGAGAAGATCCTGATCAACGGCACCGAGGGCGGGGTGGTCAGCTTCGCCAACTGCTGCCAGCCGATTCCCGGCGACGAGATCATGGGCTACCACACCGCCGGCAAGGGCGTGGTGGTGCACCGCATGGATTGCCCGAACCTGGCCGAGTTCCGCAAGTCGCCCGAGCGCTGGGTGCCGATCGACTGGGATCCGAACGTCACCGGCGACTACGACGCCTCGCTGATCGTCGACGTGGAGAACCATACCGGCGTGCTGGCGCAGCTGGCCGCGGCGGTGGCGCAGAGCCAGTCCAACATCGAACGGGTCGACTACCTGGACCGCGACGTGAACGCCGCGCAGCTGCGCTTCGCCATCCAGGTCCGCGACCGCAACCACCTGGCCGAGGTGATCCGCCGCCTGCGCCGGCTCAATGTCGTGCAGGGCGTGCGCCGGCAGTAGCGCGCTGCGGATGGTGCCCGGAAGTCGATGCCTGGCTTGCGCCTTTCCCCCCTCCCTTTCGTACGCAGTGCGACGGGGAGGGCCGGGGAGGGTGCTCTTGCTCAGCACCGCCACACCGATGCGACGCCACCACCCGGCCGCCGCAGCCGAACGACGCTAAAATCCCGCTCCAGCCTCCCGCTTCCCGGAACCACTCATGGCCCAGATCATCCAGACCGAACATGCCCCCGCCGCCATCGGCCCCTATTCCCAGGCCGTGCGCAGCGGCAACACCGTGTACTTCTCCGGGCAGATACCGCTGGTGCCGGCCACCGGCGAGGTGGTCGAGGGCGACATCAGCGCGCAGGCACGGCAGGTGTTCGACAACCTCAGGGCGGTGGCCGAGGCCGCCGGCGGCTCGCTGGACCGGATCGTGCGCCTGGGCCTGTACCTGACCGACCTGTCGCAGTTCGCCGCGGTCAACGCAGTGATGCAGGAATATTTCTCCGCGCCGTTCCCGGCGCGCTCGACCATCGGCGTCTCCGCGCTGCCCAAGGGCGTGGCGTTCGAGGCCGATGCGGTGATGGTGCTCGACTGATCCGGCTGGCGCGCGCGTGAGGGCGACCCGGCAGGCCGCGCCCGCACTGGCCGGTGGCGCCACGCCGGTGTCGGCGCTGCGCGGCGTCGGCGCCAGCGTTGCCGAGAAGCTGGCCGCGCGCGGCCTGGCCACGGTCCAGGACCTGTGGCTGCACCTGCCGCTGCGCTACGAGGACCGCACCCGGCTGACCCCGATCCGCGACCTGCGCGCGGGCATGCCGGCGCAGGTAGAGGGCACGGTCGAAGCGGTCGAGCGCGGTTTCCGCTACCGGCCGGTGCTCCGCGTCGCCGTCGGCGACGGCTCGCGCGCCACGCTGGTGCTGCGCTTCTTCCATTTCCGCGCCGCGCAGGTGGCGCAGTTCCGGCCCGGCGTGCGCCTGCGCTGCTTCGGCACGCCGCGTCCCGGCCAGCACGGGCTGGAGATCGTGCATCCCAACTACCGGGTGCTGGGCGAGGACGAGGCGGCGGCGCTGGGCGATTCGCTCGATCCGGTCTATCCGGCGATCGAGGGCGTGGGCCCGGCGACGCTGCGGCGGCTGATCGGGCAGGCGCTGGACCTGCTGCCCGACGCGGCTGCGCTGGAGCTGTTGCCGGCGTCGTTGCCGGGCCTCGCCGGCCTGCCGGGCCTGCGCGAGTCGCTGCTGGCCCTGCACCGGCCACCGCCCGACGCCGACCTGGCTGCGCTGGCCGCCGGCACCCACCCGGCGCAGCGTCGCCTGGCGCTGGAGGAACTGCTGGCCCACCACCTGAGCCTGCGCCGGCAGCGGCTGGCGCAGCAGCAACTCAGCGCGCGTGCGCTCGATGGACCCGGCAAGCTGGCGCGACGGCTGCAGCAGGGCCTTCCGTTCAAGCTCACCGGTGCCCAGCAGCGCGTATTCGCGCAGGTCCGCGCCGACCTGGCCCTGCCCGTGCCGATGCAGCGGCTGGTGCAGGGCGACGTCGGTTCCGGCAAGACCGTGGTCGCCGCGCTGGCGGCGACCCTGGCGGTGGAACGCGGCTGCCAGGTTGCGCTGGCCGCGCCGACCGAACTGCTGGCCGAGCAGCACCTGGCCAACCTGCGCACGTGGCTGGAGCCGCTGGGCATCCGCGTGGCCTGGCTGGCTGGCAAGGTCACCGGCAAGGCGCGCGCGGCGGCGCTGGCGGAGGTGGCCTCCGGCACGGCCCAGGTCGTGGTCGGCACCCATGCGCTGATGCAGGAGGGCGTGGCCTTCCACGACCTGGCCCTGGTGATCGTCGACGAGCAGCACCGCTTCGGCGTGCAGCAGCGCCTGGCGCTGCGCGACAAGGGACCCGCGCACGGCCACGTGCCGCACCAGCTGGTGATGACCGCCACGCCGATCCCGCGCACCCTGGCGATGACCGCCTATGCCGACCTGGACGTGTCGGCGATCGACGAGCTGCCGCCGGGACGCACGCCGGTGCAGACCGTGGCGGTGAGCGCCGAGCGCCGGCCCGAACTGGTCGAGCGCATCCGTGCCGCCTGTGCGGAGAGTCGGCAGGCGTACTGGGTATGCACCCTGATCGAGGAGCAGGAGGACGACGGCAAGCCGGGGCAGGGCATGCGCCTGCAGGCACAGGCGGCCGAACGCACCTTCGAGCAGCTCTCGCAGCAGTTGCCCGGGGTGCGCGTGGGCCTGGTCCACGGCCGGATGAAGGCGTCCGAGAAGCAGGCGACCATGCGTGCGTTCAAGGACGGTGCGCTCGGCCTGCTGGTCGCCACCACGGTGATCGAGGTCGGGGTGGACGTGCCCAACGCGTCGCTGATGATCGTGGAGAACGCCGAGCGCCTGGGCCTGGCGCAGCTGCACCAGCTGCGCGGGCGCGTCGGCCGCGGCGCGGCGGCGTCCAGCTGCGTGCTGCTGTACCAGCCGCCGCTGTCGCAGATGGCGCGGCAGCGGCTGGAGGTATTGCGCCAGACCAACGACGGTTTCGTCATCGCCGAGAAGGACCTGGAGTTGCGCGGCCCGGGCGAGCTGCTCGGTACCCGCCAGACCGGCCTGGCCGCGTTCCGCATCGCCGACCTGGCGCGCGACGCGGGCCTTCTGCCGCAGGTGCACGCGGCGGCCGACCGGCTGCTGGCGCAGGCGCCAGAACTGGCCGACCGGGTGGTCGCGCGCTGGGTCGGCGGCGCAACGCGTTACGCGGCGGCCTGACAGTTTTCCCACAACCAGGCGCGTAGAGCTTCCCGGCAACCGCAAGTCCCGCAAGCCTGCGATGGCAACGGCAACGGCAACCGCAACCGCAACCGCAACCGCAACCGCAACTGCAACTGCAACCGCCAAAGCGCCGGATGTGGTTGGCTTCGTGCTGAGCCGCGGCAGGCCGGGAGTATTGCGGTCGTCTCGGCGGCACATCCGTGTGCCGACTCGCCGACGCGGCCATCCCTGGCCGCTGCCGCAATACTCCCGGCCCGCCACGTCTCCGGGAGCTTTGGCGTCGTGGCTCCGTTCGCAGCCGACAGCCGCAAGCCTGGGCTTTTGTAGGAGCGGGCATGACCGCGACGCGACGCCGTCGGCCCAGGCGACGCCCTCGTGATTCCGACGCCCGTGTCGCGGTCATGCCCGCTCCTACAGAAGGCAGTGCCGTCTGGGTGGGCCTGGGAGGAGTGCTTTTGCCTTTGCCGTTGCTCTTCCGATCGAAGCCACATCCTCAAAGTTCCCGAGGCCGTCGTGCCCAGGGGGTCTGGCGCAAGCAGCACAGGGATGTGCTGCGTTCGCGACTCGGAGGCAGGACGCCGGAGCGGAGCGATGCGCCAGACCCCCTGGGCACGGCGGCCCCGTCCGAAGCCGATGCTTTTCGCTTCAAACCGCAACGGTCAGTTCCTCCGAAGCCGACACCCCGCCACCGTTTGCCGTACAGGCCCGGAATGGCGACACTGGCCGGCCGTTCGAGAGCGAGTGAGGCATGAGCGAGAAGATCCCGCTGCTGATCGATACCGACCCCGGCGTCGACGACGCGCTGGCGCTGCTGATGGCGTTCCACTCCGAGGCCCACGAGGTCGTCGGACTGACCATCGCCGCCGGCAACGTCGGCCTGGACCACACCGTGCGCAACGCGCTGAAGCTGCGCGAGGTGGTCGCCCGGCCCGACGTGCCGGTGTTCCCGGGTTGCGACGGCCCGCTGGTCCACGTCCAGCGCGAGGACGCTGCGCACGTGCACGGTCGCGACGGCTTCGGCGACATCGGCTACCCGGATCCGGCCGGCGCGGCCGCCGACGAGCATGCCGCGCTGGCGATCCTGCGCCTGTCGCACGAGCACGCCGGCCGCCTGCTGCTGGTCGCGCTCGGGCCGCTGACCAACCTGGCCCTGGCCCTGCGCCTGGACCCGACCCTGCCGCAGCGGGTGGCCCGGCTGGTGGTGATGGGCGGAGCGGTCACCGCCCACGGCAACATCACCCCGGTGGCCGAGTTCAACGTCGGCTTCGACCCGGAGGCGGCCCACGTGGTCCTGTCCGGCTTCCCGAAGTACGACCTGGCCGACTGGGAGGCGACCCTCGCCCACGGCCTCCACCATCGCCAGGCCGAGGAGTGGCTGGCGGCGGATTCGCCGCGGGCCCGGTTCTACGAGGCCATCTCCCGGCAGACCCGGCTGTGGTCGGAGGACCGCCGCGGCGAGCTGTGGCATTCGGCCGATGCCCTGGCCATGGCCTGGGCGCTGGAGCCGGAGGGGGCGCTGGAACTGGCCGAGCGGCCGCTGGCGGTGGAGACGGAGGGACGGCTGGCGCGGGGCCTGACCGCCGTGGACTGGAACCGGCAGACCGGGGCCGCCGACAACGCCCGGATCCTGTTGCGCTATGACCAGGCCCGGTTCGAGGCCCGGGTCCAGGCGGCGCTGGCCGCTGCCTGACCGGGCCAGGTCCCCGGCCTTGCGCCGGGATGGGGCGGCGGCTAGAATGCCGGGCTCTGTTCCGTCAACTACTTACGGTGTGCGCCATGAAGGCCGGCATCCATCCCGATTACCGCGAAGTCGTCTTCCACGACGTCACCTCCGATTTCAAGTTCCTGACCCGTTCGACCATGGCCGGCGGCAGCAAGGAAACCGTGAAGTGGGAAGACGGCAACGAATACCCGCTGGTGAAGATCGAAATCTCCTCGGCCTCGCACCCGTTCTACACGGGCAAGCACAAGGTCATGGACACCAGCGGCCGCATCGACAAGTTCCAGCGCCGCTACGCGCGCTGAGCCTCGCCTGATACGCCGTCCTCGCGGGCGGCGCAGCGAAGACGCCGGAACGGCCGCGCTTGCGCGGCCGTTCTTCTGTGCCGTTCTGTCATGCGCGTTGACCGCGAATCCGCGGTTGTTCTGTCGTGCACGCCGGCCGCGCTTTGCGCGGCCATTTCGTCGTGCGCGGCGCTCGCACGGCACTACGACTTCTGTCCGAGGGATTCTGGACGGTGGGGTATGCGATAATTCCGGGGCTTCGCGGCCACGGCCGCGGACTCCCTCGCAACCGCATCGAGCGCAACCGCGCGACGTGCGACGCCTACCCCACAGAGGAGCGCACACCGTGTCCAATCTCGACCAGGTCACGTTGAATGCCGGCGACAAGTCGGTGGCCCTGCCGGTGCTTAAACCGACCCTGGGCAACGACTGCATCGACATTTCGAAGCTGACCAAGGAAACCGGGCTTTTCACCTACGATTCCGGTTTCACCGCCACGGCCAGCTGCAAGTCGGCCATCACCTACATCGACGGCGACAACGGCGTGCTGCTGTACCGGGGCTACCCGATCGAGCAGCTGGCCAATCAGTCGACCTTCCTCGAGGTGGCCTACCTGCTGATGAACGGCGAGCTGCCGAGCAGGACCGAGTTCGACAAGTTCGAACACGAGGTCACGCACCACACGATGATGCACGAGTCGCTGAAGAACTTTCTTCAGGGCTTCAACTACGACGCGCACCCGATGGCCATGCTGGCCGGCACCGTGGCCTCGCTGTCGGCGTTCTACCACGACACCCTGGACCTCAACGATCCGGAACAGCGCCGCCAGGCCGCGATCCGCCTGATCGCCAAGGTGCCGACCCTGGCCGCCGCCTGCTACCGCTATTCGATCGGCTGGCCGTCGCGCTATCCGCGCAACAACCTGGACTACGTCAGCCGCTTCCTGCACATGATGTTCGAGGTGCCGAGCGAGCCGCTGGAACTGAACCCGGTGGTGGCCAAGGCGCTGGACCTGCTGTTCATCCTGCACGCCGACCACGAGCAGAACGCCTCGACCTCGACCGTGCGCCTGGTCGGCTCGACCGGCGCGAACCCGTACGCGTGTATTGCGGCCGGCATCACCGCGCTGTGGGGCCCGGCGCACGGCGGCGCCAACGAGGCGGTGCTGAAGATGCTCGAGGAGATCGGCACCCCGGACAAGGTCGAGTCTGCCATTGCCAAGGCCAAGGACAAGGAGTCGGGCTTCCGCCTGATGGGCTTCGGTCACCGGGTCTACAAGAACTTCGACCCGCGCGCCAAGATCATCCGCGAGATGACCCACAAGGTGCTGGGCGAGCTGGGGGTGAACGACCCGCTGCTGGAAGTGGCGATGAAGCTGGAAGAGGCGGCGCTGAAGGACGAGTACTTCATCCAGCGCAAGCTCTACCCGAACGTCGACTTCTACAGCGGCATCATCTACAAGGCGCTGAAGATCCCGACCGAGATGTTCACGGTGATGTTTGCCATCGGCCGCACCGCCGGCTGGGTGGCGCACTGGCTGGAGCAGCAGGTCGACCCGGAAGCCAAGATCGGCCGCCCGCGCCAGATCTACACCGGCTACGACGTGCGCGACTACCGCGGCATCGACCAGCGCTGAGGCGCGGTACCGCTGCCGATACGAAGGAAACGCCCCGCCTGCGCGGGGCGTTTCCTTTTTTGGTGCCCGTCCACTTCCCTTGCAGGAACCGGCCTTGCGGCGACAGGGCGCTGCCTGCACGGCGCGACGTCCCCATGTTTCCGGCACCGCGTCGCCGACTGCCGTCGGCTCCTGCAAGCAAGGCGTGAAAGCCGCGGGCGTGGTGCCGTTGCTGTTCTGTAGGAGCTGGCTTCAGCCGGCGACACGACGCCGTCGGCACAGGCGTCGTCCCCATGTTTCCGACGCCCGTGTCGCCGACTGAAGTCGGCTCCTACAAGGAGCCTTCGTAGCCGGCGATCTCGTCCTCGGCCAGCAGCTGCCGCAGCTGCGCCAGCGAGGCGCGGCGCATCGGCCGCTCGTCCACCGCCGACAGCGGCGCCTGGCGCAGCGCCTGCAGCGGCAGCACGGTCACGTCGAAGGCCAGGTCCTCGGCGCTGAACACCCATACCGGCAGGTCGGCCCGGCGCTCGCGGTCCAGGCGCAGCTGGCGCGTGCGCGACTCGGCCGGGATGCCGTGCCCGTCGAGGAAGCGCGCCACCGCCTCGGCGTCGTCGGTGTAGGCGTGCAGCAGCACCGGCGAGGTGGCGTCGGCGGTGCCTTCCAGCACCGGCCCGACCAGGCGCGGCTCGAAGCCGGCCAGGAACTCCAGCGCCCGCGCCGCGGCCTCGCGCCGCTGCCGCAGCGCACGCGACTGGCTGTCGCCCAGGAACAGGCGCTGGTACTCGCGCAGCGCCTCCTCGATCTCGCGGTTGCGCGGCAGCGAAGCGTCGTCGTGGATGCCCAGGCGGGCGGCGGCCTTGAGCTTGGCCTGGTGGAAGTCGCGGATGCCGCCCTCGGCCATCAGCCGGGCGGCCTCATGGGCCAGGCGCCGCCGCCTCTCCCGGGTCCGCGTCTCGGCATGCTGGCGGGCGCGGTGCATGGCGGCACTCCCGGGTGGACCCGGAAGCGAATGTAGCGCATCGGCGTGAGCGGTCAATCACCCCGCGCCGGGCCCGGAAACGGCCGGGCTCAGAAGATGTCGAACGCGCCCTCGTCGTCCTGCTCGGGGCCGAGGAAGTCGAGGTTGTTGCGCATGCGGTCCAGGTCTTCGACCTTCACGTACTCGGCCAGGCCGCCGCCTTCGGTGGACATGCGGCCGCTGCCGTCGACGTAGACCTTGACCATGCCGGCCGGTGGCTCGTTGGCCGCGATCGGCTGGCCCTCGAGCGCCACCCGCATGTAGTCGATCCAGATCGGCAGCGCGGCGCGGCCGCCGTACTCGCGGTAGCCCAGCGAGCGGAAGTCGTCGCGGCCGACCCAGACCGTGGTCGCCAGGGGGCCGCCGAAGCCGGAGAACCAGGCGTCGCGGTGGTCGTTGGTCGAGCCGGTCTTGCCGCCGACGTCCTCGCGCCCGAGCACCTTGGCCGCGGTGCCGGTGCCGCGCTGGACCACGTCGCGCATCATCGACACCAGCTGGTAGGCGGTGCGCTCGTCGATCGCGCGCGGCGCGACCTTGCCGGCCGGGACCGGCGCGGCCGGCAGGATGGCGGTGGTGGTCTCCGCCGGGGAGGCTGCCGGGGTTGCGGCCGGCGCGGGCGCCGGCGCGCCGAAGTTGAAGCCGTCCACGACCTGCGGAGTGGTCGCCGTGCCCGTGGAGCCGGCGAAGCCGCCGCAGCTGCGGCACGCCACCGCGGGGGTCTCCTTGAACAGCACCTGGCCGCTGCGGTCGCGCACCTCGTCGATGAACCAGGGATCCACCCGCGAGCCGCCGTTGGCGAACACCGCGTAGCCGCGGGCGACCGACAGCGGGGTCAGCGAGGCGGTGCCCAGCGACATCGACAGGTTGGGCGGCAGCTCGGCCTCGTCGAAGCCGAACTGGGCAATGTAGGTGCGGGCGAAGTTGACCCCGATCGCGTCCAGCATGCGCACCGACACCAGGTTGCGCGATTGCACCAGCGCCTCGCGCAGTCGCATCGGTCCGCGGAAGCCGCCGCCGTCGTTCTGCGGCGCCCAGGTGTTGCCGCGGCGGTCGCGGAACACGACCGGGGCGTCGAGCACGATCGAGGCCGGGTTGAAGCCCTTCTCGAACGATGCCGCATAGATGAAGGGCTTGAAGCTGGAGCCGGGCTGGCGCCGCGCCTGGGTGGCGCGGTTGAACATGTTGCCGGCGAAGCTGTAGCCGCCGACCAGCGCGCGCAACGCGCCGCTGTCGGCGTCCAGCGAGACCAGCGCGGCCTGGCCGCGCGGAACCTGGTCTAGCAGGTACTCGCCCTCCTTCTCGCCGCGCCGGACCCGGACCACGTCGCCGCGCTTGAGCAGGGCGGCCGGGCTCTTGCCGGTCCAGCGCGAGGCGGCCGCGGGCAGGGTGACGCTGGCGCCGTTGGCCAGCACGACCCGGGCGCTGCCGTCGGCGGCGGTACCGGCGACCAACGCCGGCAGCAGCGGGCCCTGCGACGAGGTCCCGGCCAGGGCCTTGGCCAGGGTGGCATCGTCGGCGTCGGCGGCCACCTCGGCCTGGCGCTCTACCCCGTGCCAGCCGTGGCGGTGGTCGTACAGGTGCAGGCCGTCGCGCACTGCCTTGTCCGCCGCCGCCTGCAGCTCCGACAGGATGGTGGTGGTCACGTGGTAGCCACGGGTGACCGCCTCGGGCCCGTAGCGGGCGATCATTTCCTGGCGGACCATTTCGGCCAGGTACGGCGCGGACACCTCGACCGGCGGCTCGTGCGGAGTGGCGTGCATCGGCACCGCCTTGGCCGCGGCGGCCTCGGCCGCGCTGACGAAGCGCAGCTCGGCCATGCGGTCGAGGATGTAGTCGCGGCGGATCTTGGCGCGCTCGGGGTTGCTGATCGGGTTGCCGCTGGATGGGAACTTGGGGATGCCGGCCAGCGAGGCCATCTCGTCCAGGCTCAGCTCGTCCAGCTTCTTGCCGTAGTAGTACTCGGCCGCGGCGGCCACGCCATAGGCGCGGTTGCCGAAGAAGCTCTTGTTGAGGTACAGGGCCAGGATCTCGTCCTTGCTCAGCGCCCGCTCCATCTTCATCGCCAGCAGCATCTCGGCCAGCTTGCGCTGGTAGCTGTACTCGGAGCTCAGGAAGAACTGGCGGGCGACCTGCTGGGTGATGGTCGAGCCGCCGGGGACGCGCTTGTCGTCGGTGGTGGCCAGCAGCCAGATCGCCCGGGACACACCCTTGTAGTCGACCCCGCCGTGCTCGTAGAAACGGGCGTCCTCGATGGCGATGAAGGCCTGGCGCAGGCGCTCGGGGACCTCCCCGATGGCGACCGGGTAACGGCGGTTCTCGCCGAAAACGGCCATCAGCCGGCCGTCGGCCGTATAGACGTACAGCGGCTCCTGCAGCTCGACCTCGCGCAGCGACTCGACCTCCGGCAGGCGCGAGGAAAGCACGACGTAGAGGGTTCCCAGGCCGATGGCGGCGAGCAGGGCCAGGCCTGCGGAGGCGATCAGCGCCCAGCGCAGCAGGCGGCGGAGACGGGGCATCGAGGAGGGGTCCGATTGCAGATTTCGCGGCCGCAGAGTATAGATGAGCCAAGGACATTGGCAGGGGGTGTCCGGGGGACAAGTAAGGGGGCGAAGGCCAAGGCCACCCGTGACAGGCATCCCAGCCTGCACATGGGGGTGTTGCCAAGCCTGAAAAAACCGTTATCTAATGCGCGGGCACAGGTAGTTCAGCCAAGTGCCCGTCGGCAGGGGAGAAACCGTGGGGCTCATCCCGAAAAGTACGTCGCCGCTGATCGGCGTCGACATCAGCTCGACTGCGGTCAAGCTGCTGCAGCTGTCGCGCAGCGGCAACCGCTACCGCGTGGAGCATTACGCGGTCGAGCCGTTGCCGCCCAACGCGGTGGTCGAGAAGAACATCGTCGAGGTCGAGGCGGTGGGCGAAGCCATTCGCCGCGCCGTCAACCGGTCCGGCACCAAGGCCAGGAACGCCGCCGCAGCGGTGGCCGGCTCGGCGGTGATCACCAAGATCATCCCGATGCCGTCCGAGCTGGACGAGAACGACATGGAAGCCCAGGTCGAGCTCGAGGCGGTCAACTACATCCCGTACCCGATCGAGGAAGTGAACCTCGACTTCGAGGTGCTCGGGCCGATGCCCAGCAACCCGGAGATGGTCCAGGTGCTGCTGGCGGCTTCGCGTTCGGAGAACGTGGAGCTGCGCGAGTCGGCGCTGGAGCTGGGCGGCCTGGCCGCCAAGGTGATGGACGTGGAGGCCTTCGCGGTCGAGAACGCCTTCGCCCTGATCGCCGACGAGCTGCCGGTGGGCCGCGACGGCGTGGTCGCCCTGGTCGACATCGGCGCGACCATGACCACCCTGAACGTCCTGCGTGGCGGCCGCAGCCTGTACAGCCGCGAGCAGGTGTTCGGCGGCAAGCAGCTCACCGACGAGGTCATGCGCCGCTATGGCCTGACCTACGAGGAAGCCGGCCAGGCCAAGCGCCAGGGCGGCCTGCCCGAGACCTACGAGGTCGAGGTGCTGGAGCCGTTCAAGGAAGCCACCGTCCAGCAGATCAGCCGCCTGCTGCAGTTCTTCTACGCCGGCAGCGAGTTCAACCGGGTCGACCACATCGTGCTCGCCGGCGGTTGCGCCTCCATCGCCGGCCTGCCGGAGATGGTGGAGGAACAGCTGGGCGTGCCGACCCAGGTCGCCAACCCGCTGGCGCAGATGACCCTCGGCCCGCGCGTGCAGGCGCACGCCCTGGCCCAGGACGCGCCGGCGCTGATGATCGCCACCGGCCTGGCCCTGAGGAGCTTCGACTGATGGCACGGATCAATCTTCTGCCGTGGCGCGCCGAACGCCGCAAGCAGCGCCAGCGCGAGTTCCAGGGGATGCTGGGCCTGGCCGCACTCGCGGGCGTGCTGCTTTCTTTCCTGGTCTGGTTCTACTTCGACCGGCAGATCAGTGGCCAGCACGAGCGCAACGCGTTCCTGCAGACCGAGATCGCCAAGGTCAAGCTGCAGAACGAGGAGATCAAGGAACTCGACGCCAAGAAGGACCGACTGCTGGCGCGCAAGAAGGTGATCGAGGAACTGCAGGCCAACCGCTCGCAGATGGTGCACCTGTTCGATTCGCTGGTGCGCACCATCCCCGATGGCGTGACCCTGAACTCGATCAAGCAGGAAGGCGACGTGCTGACCCTGCAGGGCAACGCGCAATCCAACGCCCGGGTCAGCGCCTACATGCGCAACCTGGAAGTGTCGGGCTGGATGACCAAGCCGGACCTGTCGATCATCGAGGTCAAGAGGGGCGACAGGAACGCGCCCGCGCCGACCAGCGCCAGCCGCGTGTTGCCCTATACCTTCAGCCTGAAGGTGCAGCTGGCCAATCCGAGCGCGGCCACCGCGGAAGGCGTGGTGCCGGCGATCGACCCTGCCGCAGCGGAGGCGGAAGCGGCAGCGGCTTCCGTACCGGAACAGGCCGCGCCGGAGGGGGCCCCGGCTGCCACGCCGGCGGTGGAATCGGCCGAACCTGCACCTTCCCAGCCTGAACAGCAGCAACCGGCCGCGCAGCAGACCGAGGGGAGGCCGGCGTCATGAGCCAGAAGAAGAAAGTCAAACTCAGCGACCTGGACTTCAACAACATCGGTGGCTGGCCGCAGCAGGCGAAGATCGTCTTCTGCGTGCTGCTGGCGGCGTTCATCCTGATCATGGCCTACCTGCTGTCGATCCGCGGCAAGGTCGATGAGCTGCGCGGGCTGGAGAGCCAGGAATCCACGCTGCGCAGGCAGTTCGAGGACGAACAGGGCAAGGCCGCCAACCTCGAGCCGCTGCGCCAGCAGCTGGCGCAGATGGAGCAGGTCCTGCAGCAGATGTTGCGGCAGCTGCCCAGCAAGACCGAGATGCCGGACCTGATCATCGACATCTCACAGACCGCGCTGTCCAGCGGCCTGGCCAACGAGCTGTTCCAGCCCGGTCCGGAAACGCCCAAGGAGTTCTACGCCGAGAAGCCGATCGCGCTGCGCATGGTCGGCAACTACCACCAGTTCGGCGCCTTCGTCAGCGGCGTGGCCTCGCTGCCACGCGTGGTGATCCTGACCATGCACGACATCCAGCTGCAGCCGAAGGGCGGCGGGCCCATCACCCGGGGCGGGGCGCTGGAACTGTCCGGTACGGTGAAGACCTACCGTTATCTGGACGAACTGGAGATCGCCGAGCAGGAGAAGGCGTCACAAGGTGGCGCGGGCACGGGAGGCGGCGCATGAGCATGGACCGGAACCGTAGCGCCCTCGCGGTGCGCTGGCTCGCAGCATCGTTCCTGGTGCTGGCACTGGGCGCGTGCGGACGCAGCGTGAGCAGCACGCCTGGCGACGCGCCGAACCTGGAGAAGTGGGTGGCGGATGTGCGCGCGCGTCCTGCGCCGCCGCTGGATCCGCTGCCGGTGATGCAGCAGTTCGAGACCTTCGAATACGCCGCCCAGGACATGCGCGATCCGTTCAGCGACGCCTGGAACAACCCGGACGGCGGCGCGGGCCTGCGCCCGGATCCCAACCGGCGCAAGGAACCGCTCGAGCAGTACCCGCTGGACAGCCTGGACATGGTCGGCACGATCGGTACCGGCAGCGGGCTGATCGCGCTGGTGATGGCGCCGGACCGCGTCACCCACCGGATCCGTCCCGGCGCCTACCTGGGGCAGAGCGACGGTCGCGTGACCTCGGTGCGGGAAGACAGGATCGAACTGGTTGAACTGGTGCCCGATGGTGCGGGCGGTTGGCTGGAACGTCCGGCCTCCATCGCGCTCGAAGATCAATGATTAGGGGATAGCACGATGACCTTTTCCAATGCCCAGAGCCTGCGCACCCAGCGGCGCCCGGCGATCATCCGGGCCTGCGGCCTGGGGCTCGCGCTGGCCCTGACCATGCCTTGCCTTGCCGCGAGCGCGGCACCGCCCGGAACGCAGTCCGCAGCGACCGCCCAGTCGAAGCTGTCGCATGTCGACTTCAAGCGCGGTGACGGCGGCGCGGGCCGGCTGGTCCTGCGCTTCGAGGGCGAGGGCGTGGCCCCCGACCTGCGCAACCAGGACGGCAGCGTGGTGGTGGACGTGGCCAACGCCACCCTGCCGGCCGAGCTGCAGCGTTCGCTCAACGTGGTCGACTTCGCCACGCCGGTGCAGCGCATCGACGCCAAGCCGTATGCCGGCGGCACCCAGCTGGTGCTGAGCACCCGCGGCGCCTACGAGTCGCTGGCCTACCAGACCGGCAACGAATACGTGGTCGAGATCTCGCCGCGCGCGACCGCGGCCCTCGGTGCGGTCAACGCCGGGACCGTCGCCCGCGCCCAGGCACAGGCCGGCAAGCAGGGCTATTCCGGGCGCCCGGTGACCTTCAACTTCCAGGACGTGCCGGTGCGCACGGTCCTGCAGCTGATCGCCGAAGAGTCCAACCTGAACATCGTCGCCTCGGACACGGTGCAGGGCAACGTGACCCTGCGCCTGGTCAACGTGCCCTGGGACCAGGCGATGGACATCGTCCTGCGCGCCAAGGGCCTGGACAAGCGTCGCGATGGCAGCGTGATCTGGGTCGCGCCGCAGCCGGAACTGGCCGCGTTCGAGAAGGCCAGGGAAGACGCGCGCATCGACCTGGAGAACCGCGTCGACCTGATTACCGACTACATCCAGGTGAACTACCACAGCGCCGCGGCCATCTTCAAGGCACTGACCGAGGCCAGGGGCATCGGTGGCCAGGGCGGCGGCGGCGGTGGTGGCGGTGAGCAGGAGAACGGCTTCCTCACGCAGCGTGGTCGTATCGTTGCCGACGAGCGCACCAACACCCTGATGATCAGCGACATTCCGAAGAAGGTCGCGCAGATGCGCGAACTGATCAACGTGATCGATCGCCCGGTCGACCAGGTGCTGATCGAGAGCCGCATTGTCATCGCCACCGACAGCTTCGCCCGCGATCTGGGCGCGCGCTTCGGCATCCAGGGTCGCGAGATCGGCAACAACTACCGGGTGATCAGCGGCTCGCTCGAGAACAACACCAACATCATCGAGAACAACGAGTACGAGATCCCGGGCGGCCTGAATTTCAACCTGCCGGCGACCACCGCCAACGGCGTCAATGTCGGCGCGCTGGCCTACACCCTGCTGGGCGCCAACTTCGCAATCGACATCGAGCTGTCCGCCCTGCAGCAGGAAGGCCGCGGCGAGGTGCTGTCCAATCCGCGCGTGGTCACCTCCAACCAGCGCGAAGCGGTCATCCGCCAGGGCCGCGAGGTCGGTTACGTGACCCTGACCGGTGGTGGCACCACGGGCGCGGTCACCCCGAACGTGCAGTTCAAGGACGTCGTCCTGGAGCTGAAGGTCACCCCGACGATCACCAGTGACGACCGTGTATTCATGGCCGTCCACGTCACCAAGGACGAGGTGCTGCGCTACATCGACACCAGCATCGGCCAGGTCCCGGAGATCGCCACCCGCGAGATCAATACCGCGGTGCTGGTCGACGACGGCCAGACCGTGGTGATCGGCGGTGTGTACGAGTTCACCGACGCCAACAGCGTGTCCAAGGTGCCGTTCCTGGGCGACGTGCCGTTCCTCGGCGCGCTGTTCAAGAAGAAGAGCCGCAGCAAGGAGAAGGCCGAGCTGCTGATCTTCCTGACCCCGAAGGTGATGCGGGTCGAGAAGCGGGCCTGAGCCCCGACCGGCGGCTGCAATCGCACGACAAACGACGGGGCCTGCGGGCCCCGTCGGCTTTTCCGGCCGCCGTTCATCCGGGCAGGGAACTCGGCATCCGCCCATGGGTCAGAATGCCGCCATGGATACCCAGCCTCCCCAGACCCCCACTGCCCCCGAGCCCGCCGCCGGCGACCTGCACGCCGCCTTCGGCGCCCTGCGCGAGAACCTCGCCGCCGCCATCGTCGGCCAGGCAGCGCTGGTCGAGCGTCTGCTCATCGCCCTGCTGGCCGACGGCCACCTGCTGGTCGAGGGCGCGCCCGGCCTGGCCAAGACCACCGCGATCCGCACCCTGGCCGCGCACCTGGAGGCGGATTTCGCCCGGGTCCAGTTCACCCCGGACCTGTTGCCGGCCGACCTGACCGGCACCGAGGTCTGGCGCCCGCAGGAAGGCCGCTTCGAGTTCCAGCCCGGCCCGGTGTTCCACCCGCTGCTGCTGGCCGACGAGATCAATCGCGCCCCGGCCAAGGTCCAGTCCGCGCTGCTGGAGGCGATGGGCGAGCGCCAGGTCACCGTCGGCCGCCACACCTACGCGCTGCCGCCGCTGTTTCTGGTGATGGCCACCCAGAACCCGATCGAGCAGGAAGGCACCTTCCCGCTGCCGGAGGCGCAACTGGACCGCTTCCTGATGCACGTGCGCATCGGCTATCCCGACGCGGGCGTGGAAACCGAGATCCTCAGGCTGGCGCGCGAGCGTGCGCGGCAGACCCTGCACGCGCCGTCGGTACCGGCCGAGCGGATGCCGCAGGCCCAGGTCTTCGCCGCGCGCGAACAGGTCCTGGACCTGCACGTGGCGCCGGCGCTGGAGCGCTACCTGGTCGAACTGGTGCTGGCCTCGCGCGAAGCCGGCCGCTACGACGCCGCGCTCGCGCGGCGCATCGCCTGGGGTGCCAGCCCGCGCGGCTCGATCGCGCTGGAGCGCTGCGCCCGCGCCCGTGCCTGGCTGGCCGGACGCGATTTCGTGACTCCCGACGACGTGCGCGCGGTGGCGCCCGATGTGCTCCGCCACCGCGTGCTGCCCAGCTATGAGGCACTGGCCGAGGGCTGGGACGGCGACCGCCTGGTCGCCGCGCTGCTGGACCGGGTGCCGCCGCCGTGACCGCGCGCGGCCCGGCGACCGCCGTGGCCGATGCCGCGCAGGAAGGCATCGTGCCGACCCTGGCCGAACTGGTCGCGTTGCGCGCCCAGGTGCAGCGCGCGCCGCAGCCGCGCCGCGGCCGGCATGGTGTGCATGGCCCGGCACCGTCCCACCTGCGCGGCCGTGGCATGGAATACGCCGAATCCCGCGAATACACGATTGGCGACGACGTGCGCCGGATGGACTGGCGGCTGACCGCGCGCAGCGGTCGCGCCCATACCAAGCTGTTCCAGGCCGAGCGCGAGCGGCTGACCCTGCTGGTCGCCGATACCGCGCCGGCGCTGTACTTCGGCACGCGCGTGCGCTTCAAGTCGGTGCAGGCGGCGCGCGCCGGCGCGGTGGCGGTGTGGTCGGCGCTGAAAGCCGGCGACCGGATCGCCGCACTGCGCGGCGGCGAGCCGGCGATCCCGCCGGCCACCGGGCTGCGCGGAGCGATGCGCGTGCTCGATGCGCTGGCGCGCTGGTACGCGAGGCCGCCGCAGGACGACGCCGGGCTGGAAGTCGCGCTCGAACATGCCCAGCGCCTGCTGCGCCCCGGCGCGCAGCTGCTGGTGCTGGCCGACGCGGCCAGCGCGGTGCAGGTGCCGGCGTTGCGCTGGACCGCGCTGGCGCGCCACCACCAGGCCACGCTGGTGCTGCTGCAGGATCCGCTGGAAACCGCGCCGCCGCGACACGAGCTCGCGTTCCGCGCTGGCGCGCGGCGCCTGCAGCTGGCGCTGGATCGCCCCCGTGTGCGCGAGCACTGGAACGACGCGTTCGTGGCCCCGGCGCAGGAACTGTCGCGCACGCTGCCCGCGCTGGGCTGGCAGGTGCGGCTGCTGTCGAGCGATGCCGATTCCAGCGACTGGCTGCGTCCGCAGGATGCGGCGACCGCCGCGGAAGACGCGGCCGGCGCCACCCGGTCGACGGCGGCGGGTTGAGGGAGCGCGCATGGATCCGACCCGCCTGCCGCTGCGCGACGTGCACCTGCCGTCGTCGCCGTCCTGGTGGCCCCCGGCGCCCGGCTGGTGGTGGCTGGGCGCGGCGGTCGCGCTGGCGCTGCTGGCCTGGGCGGGTTGGCGCGCATGGCGCCGCGCGCGCCGCCGCCGCTGGGCGCGCTGGTTCGATGCCGGCAGCGCGCACGGAACCTTGCCCGAGCGCCTGGCGGCGATGTCGGCCCTGCTGCGCCGGGCGGCGCGGCGGCGACAGGCCGGCGCCGAACTGTTGCAGGGCCCGGCATGGCTGCAGTTCCTGGACGGCGGCCGAGGCAGCGCCTTCAGCGCGGGTGCGGGCCGCGTGCTGCTCGAGGGCGGCTTCCGTCCGCAACTCGACCCGGACGAGTTCGCCGCCGCGCAGGCATTGGCGCGCGCGCGCTTCCTCGAACTGATGGAAGGGCGGCGATGAGCGCGTGGTGGACAGCGTGGCAGGAAGGCTTCGCCGGTTTCGCCTGGCCGTGGGCCTGGGCGCTGCTGCCGCTGCCACTGCTGGTGCGGCTGCTGCTGCCGGCACGGCGCAGCAGCGCGCCGGCCCTGCGCGTGCCCTGGGGTGCGCGCCTGGACGGCGTGGCCGATGGCGGCATCGACGGCATCCGCGGCGCATGGCTGCTGCCGGTGCTGGCCTGGGTGCTGCTGTGCGCCGCCGCCGCGCGCCCGCAGCAGCTGGGCCAGGCGCAGGTCCCGCCGCGCGAGGCGCGGCAGATGCTGCTGGCGGTCGACCTGTCCGGCAGCATGAGCGAGAACGACATGGAACTCGGCGGCCGGCCGGTGGACCGGCTGACCGCGGCCAAGGCGGTGATCGCCGACTTCCTCGGCCGCCGCGCCGGTGACCGCGTCGGCCTGCTGGTGTTCGGCCAGCGCGCCTACATGCTCACCCCGCTCACCCTGGACCGCGATTCGGTGCGCCTGCAGCTGCGCGACAGCGTCGCCGGCCTGGCCGGGCGCGAGACCGCGCTGGGCGATGCGATCGGCCTGGCGGTCAAGCGCCTGCGCGAACAACCCGAGGGCCAGCGCGTGCTGATCCTGCTCACCGACGGCGTCAACACCGCCGGCGTGCTCGATCCGGTCAAGGCCGCCGAACTGGCCGCCGCCGAAGGCGTCCGCGTGCACACCATCGCCTTCGGTGGCGGCGGTGCGGCGTTCTCGCTGTTCGGCATCCCGGTCCCGATCCAGGGCGGCGAAGAAGTGGACGAGGACACCCTGCGCAAGGTCGCGGAGATGACCGGCGGCCGCTTCTTCCGCGCCCGTGACACCGGCCAGCTGGCCGGCATCTATGCCGAACTCGACCGGCTGGAACCGGTGGCGGTGGCCGCCGCGCCGGTGCGGCCGCGGATCGAGCGCTATCCGTGGCCGCTGGCCGCTGCGCTGGTGCTGGCGATCGTGGCGTTTCCGCTGGCGCGGACCGGCGCGCGGAGGCAAGCCGCATGAGTGCCTGGCTGCCGCACTGGCTGCAGTGGCCGGAACTGCACTTCCTGCGTCCGCTCTGGCTGTGGGCGCTGCTGGCGTTGCCGCTGCTGTGGCTGCTGTGGCGCCGCCGGCGCCGGCAGGGCTGGCGCGACGCGGTCGATCCGCACCTGCTGCCGCACCTGCTCGAGCCCGCGCGCGGCCGCGGCGGACTGCGCCTGGCTGGCGTCGCGCTGGCCTGGACGCTGGCGGTCGTCGCCCTCGCCGGACCGGGCTGGCGCCAGGAGGAGCGTCCGCACTGGGAGTCGCGCGCACCGCTGGTGGTGGCGCTGGACCTGTCGTCCTCGATCCTCGCGCCGGACATGGCGCCCACGCGCCTGGCCCAGGCCCGGGCCAAGATCGCCACGCTGCTGCGCGAGCGCCAGGGTGGCGAGGTCGGGCTGGTCGCCTGGGCCGAGGACGCGTACACGGTCGCCCCGCTCACCGCCGATGCCGGCAACATCGCCCTGTTCCTCGACGCGCTAGCGCCGGACGTGATGCCGGTGGACGGCCACCGCCCGGAGCGCGCGATCACCCACGCGGCCACCCTGCTGCACCAGGCCGGCTTCGAGCGCGGCGACATCCTGCTGGTCACCGGCCACGCCGACGCGGCGGCAAGGAACATCGCCGCGGCGGTGGCCGGGCAGGGCTACCGCATCTCGGTGCTGGGGCTGGGCAGCGCGGCCGGTGCGGAGTACCAGGACCGCGCCGGCATGGCGCAGCCGGTCCGCCTCGACGAAGCCTCGCTGCGCGCGCTGGCCGGCGCCGGCGGTGGGCGTTACGTAAAACTGGGCGTGGACGATGCCGACCTGCGCGCGCTGGGCGTGCTCGATCCGGCAGCCGAGGTCGCCGCCGAACGCGGCGGCGGACAGCGCGTCTGGTTGGACCAGGGCTACTGGCTGCTGCCGCCCCTGCTGCTGCTGGCCGCGCTGGCGTTCCGCCGCGGCGCCGGCGTGCTGGCCGCGTTGCCGCTGGCGCTGCTGCTGTCGCTGCCCGCGCCGGCGCGGGCGGCCGACGCCGAGGGCGGCTGGTGGCGACGCGCCGACCAGCAGGCGCAGCAGCGCATCGAGCAGGGCGTGGATGCCTACCGCGAGGGCGATTTCGCCGCGGCCGAGCAGGCGTTCGCCGGTGCCGGCGCGCGCGGCGCCGAGGCCCAGTACAACCTCGGCAACGCGCTGGCCCGCCAGGGGCGCTACGACGAGGCGATCGAAGCCTACGACCGCGCGCTGCAGCAGGCGCCCGGCATGGAGGACGCCATCGCCAACCGCAAGGTGGTCGAAGCCGCGCGCCAGCGGCAACCGCCGCAGGGCGGGCAGGGCCCGCAGGACCCGCGGAACCGGGATGGAAGCGGCCAACAGGATTCGCAGGACGGCCAGGACACGCCATCCTCGCCGGCGCAGGACCCGTCCTCGTCGGGCGAAGGCGAAAATCCGCAGCAGGAGCCCGGTCGGCCGGATACGCGCCAGCCGTCGTCGCAGGCCGGCGATCCGCCGCAGCCCGAGGACGCGCAGGCGCGCGAGCGCCAGGAGCAGGCCGACCGCGAACAGCGCGAGCGCATGCAGCGTGCGCTGCAGGGCCAGGAGGAAGAGCAGCCGCAGGAACAGCAGGCGCGCGACGCCGGCGAGGATGCGCAGGCGCGGGAACAGCGGCAGGCGCGCGAAGCCTGGCTGCGGCGGGTGCCGGACGATCCGGGCGGGCTGCTGCGCGCCAAGTTCCGGCTCGAACACGAACGCCGCCAGCGGGAAGGACGATGAGCGCGAACGGCATGTTTTCCAGGGGTGGTGTGGATGAGTCGGTGCTTGCGTCGCCACGTCCGCACCGCCGTGCCCCCACTCACCCGTCGTCCCCGCGCAGGCGGGGATCCAGTGACTTCGATCCACCCCTGCCGCAGCCAACTCGAAGGCACCCGCTGACCAGCCATTCGGCTGTGGAAAAAACGCTTCCCGCGTCCGCGCGGATGGCGGGGTTTGTCCGGACCCTTCCTGGCGCGCGTCGTACACGTGGGGCGGCCGGGGAACGGATGGCGCGGGTGCTGTGGCTGCTGCTTGCCTGCCTGGCCGCTGCGCTGCCGGCGCACGCCGAGACCCGCGCCTGGCTGGACCGCAACGTGGTCGCGCCGGGCGAGGCGGTGACCCTCAACATCGAGACCGACCAGCCCGGCGCCGCACCGGACTACACGCCACTGCAGGCCGACTTCGAGCTCGGTCCGCCCTACCGCAGCAGCACCGGCGGCAACCGGACCCTGTTCGGCGTGGCCCTGACCCCGCGCCGTGAGGGCGCGCTGGACGTGCCGGCGGTCAGGGTCGGCAGCGAGCGCACCGCGCCGCTGAAGCTGAGCGTGTCGGCGCGCGCGCCGGCAGCGGTGCCGCGCGGCGACGTGTTCCTCGAATCGCGGGTGGACGATCCCTCGCCCTACGTGCAGCAGAGCGTCGGCCTCACCGTCCGGCTGCACTACGCCACGCCGCTGCTCTCGGGCGAACTGACCCAGGACGCGCCGGATGGCGCCTCGCTGCAGCGCACCGGCGAGGACGTGCAGAGCAGCCGCGAGATCGGCGGCCGCCGCTACCGGGTGGTCGAGCGCCGCTACCTGCTGGTGCCCGAGCGCAGCGGACCGCTGGAGGTGCCGGCGCCGCGTTTCCGCGGCCAGGGCGCAGGCGGCTTCTTCGACGATTTCTTCGGCACCGACCGCCGCCTGTCGGCCGATGGTGCGGCGCAGTTGCTGCAGGTGCGCGCCCAGCCCGATGGCGCGCCGCAGCCGTGGCTGCCGCTGCGCGACCTGCGCCTGCGCTACCAGGCCGAGCCCTCGCAGGCGCGCGCCGGCGCGGCGGTGGAGATCGTGGTGGAAGCGGTGGCGCAGGGCGCGACCGCGGCGCAGTTCCCGGAGATCCCGGCGCCGCAGGTGGACGGCGCGCAGGTGTTCGCAGAACGCGCCGAGAGCACCGAGCGGTTCGTCGACGGCGGCCCGCAGGTGACCGTGGTGCGCCGCTTCTCGGTGGTGCCGCTGCAGGCCGGCGCGCTGCGCGTGCCAGGGCCGCGGATGTGGTGGTGGGATACCGCCGCCGGCCGGCCGCAGGTGGCGGCCTTGCCCGACCTGCAGCTGGAGGTCGCCGCAGCCGCGGCCGATGCCGCGCCCGGCGTGGGGGACAATCCGTCGCCTGCTCCCGCATCGGCTTCCGCCGATGCGCTGGCGCCCGATCCGGTCCCGGTGCCCGGTGCGGCGTCGCCGCGACTGTGGCTGTGGCTGGCGGCGGTGTTCGCGCTGCTGTGGCTGGCCACCCTGGCCGGGCTGCTTTGGTCGCGGCGCGCGCGCCGGAGCGCGGCGGCGGCAGGTCCGTCCGCGTCGCATGCGGCGGCGCGGCCGACCGTGCCCGACCTGCGGCGCACGCTCGACGCGGGCACGTTCGACGAGGCGGTGCGCCTGCTGCAGCGGATGGCCTCGCCGCCGGCGGCGGACCTCGACGAGGTGATCGCGCGGTTGCAGGATCCGGCGCAGCGGCAGGCGCTGGAAGCCATGCGACGCGCGCTGTGGGCCGGCGAGGGCGAGCCGGCGGCCGCGCGCGCGGCACTGCGCGCCGCGTTCCGCGAAGGCCCGCGCTGGCAGGCGCCAGCACGCGGGGAGGCGTCGCCGCTGCCGCCACTGTATCCGCCGCGCTGAGGCGCCGCGCGCCGGTTTGCTAAGCTGCCGCCTGCTTCGAATCCGGGAAAACACCGCATGACCGCGACCGCACGCCGCCCCTGGCCGATGCCGTGGAAGATGGGCCTGGGCTTCGGCCTGGGCCTGGTGCTGGGGCTGCTGGTCCACCTGACGGCCGGCGCGGATGCAGCCTGGGTGCAGGCATTCACCAACTGGGTGACCACCCCGGCCTCGCGCCTGTTCCTCAACCTGATCTTCATGCTGATCGTGCCGCTGCTGTTCTCGGCGCTGGTGATGGGCATCGCCGAGATGGGCGACATCCGCGCGCTCGGCCGGATCGGCTGGAAGACCCTGGCCTACACCGTGGTCCTGTCCAGCATCGCGGTGCTGCTGGGCCTGGTGCTGGTGAACCTGCTCGAGCCGGGCGCCGGCGTGGACCCGGCGCTGGCGCAGCAGCTGCTGGTGCAGAACGCCGACCGCAGCCGCGAGATCGTGGCCAGCGTCGACTCCCAGCCGCGCGGCATGGACATGCTGCTGTCGATCGTGCCCAGCAACGTGGTCGACGCCGCCTCGAGCAATGCGTCGATCCTGGCGCTGATGTTCTTCGCGGTGATGTTCGGCGTTGGCATGGTGATGACTGCCGATGCGAAGGTGGCCACGCTCAAGCGCGGCATCGAGGGCATTTTCGAGATCTCGATGACCCTGATCGGCCTGGTGATCCGCCTGGCGCCGTACGCGGTGTTCTGCTTCATGTTCAACCTGGCGGCGATCTTCGGCTTCGACCTGCTGCTGCGGCTGGGGGCGTACGTGGGCGTGGTGGTGCTGGCGCTGGCGCTGCACATGTTCGGCACCTATTCGATCGCGGTGCGGATGGTCGGGCGTTCGCCGCTGAAGTTCTTCCGCGACATCCAGGAAGCGGCGGTGATGGCGTTCTCCACCGCCTCCAGCAACGCGACCCTGCCGACGGCGTTGCGTGTGGCCGACCAGATGGGCCTGCCGCAGAAGGTCTCGCGCTTCGTGCTGACCGTGGGCGCCACCGCCAACCAGAACGGCACTGCGCTGTTCGAGGGCGTGACGGTGATCTTCCTGGCCCAGTTCTTCGGCGTGGACCTGACCCTGGGCCAGCAGTTCATGGTGATGCTGGTGTGCATCCTCGGCGGCATCGGCACTGCCGGTGTGCCATCGGGCTCGCTGCCGGTGGTGGCGCTGATCTGCGCGATGGTCGGTGTCGACCCGATCGGCATCGGCCTGATCCTGGGCGTGAACCATTTCCTGGACATGTGCCGGACCACGCTCAACGTCAGCGGCGACCTGACCCTGGCCACGCTGGTGGCGCACCGGGAAATGGACGACGTGCCGGGCGAGAAGCCGGTGGCTGCACCGGTTTAGTCCAGCCTGGGTCGCGGCAGCGTCGCCACGGCGCTGCATGGTGCGTTCTTCGTCGAGCATTGACCGCAACCGCAACCGCAACCGCAACCGCAACCGCAACCGCAACCGCAACCGCAACCGCAACCGCAAGGTCAAAAGCGCCGGGTGTAGTCGGCTTCGGGCTGAGCCGCGGCGAGCCGGGAGTATTGCGGTCGTCTCGACGGCACATCCATGTGCCGACTCGCCGACGCGGCCATCCATGGCCGCTGCCGCAATACTCCCGGCCCGCCACGTCTTCCGGGAGCTTCCGGGTCGTGGCTCCGTTCACAGGCGATGAGCAGGGCAAAGCTTTTTGTAGGAGCGGGCATGACCGCGACCCGACGCCGTCGGCCCAGGCGACACCCTCGTGATTCCGACGCCCGTGTCGCGGTCATGCCCGCTCCTACAGAAGGCAGCGCCGTCGTGGGTTTACCCCCTTCCTTTCGCCGCAGGCGAAGGGGAGGGTCGGGGAGGGGTGCTTTTGCCGTTGCTCGTCCGATCGAAGCCACGACCTACAAGCCACCCGAGGCCGTCGTGCCCAAGGGGTCTGGCGCAAGCAGCACAGGGATGTGCTGCGGTCGCGACTCGGAGGCAGGACGCCGCAGCGGAGCGATGCGCCAGACCCCCTGGGCACGACGGGCCCTTCCGAAGCCGCCCACCCCCGCCGCCTTGCTTCTGCCGTTGCCTCGCTTCCGGAATCAGGAACCAGCCCCAAACCGTTACATCCAAAACCTAGAGACGGACATTCCCGGGGAAAATGGCGCCTGGAACGGCACAGGAGGCATTTTTCCGTCCGTCCGGCGGGACAGGAGCGGACAAGGGATGGGACAATGGGCGGCCCGCAGCGCCGCGGGTGCCCTGAAGACCACGCCGACCGCACATGACGACGCCTACCCGCCGCCAGCTGGCCAACGCCATCCGTTTCCTCGCCGCCGACGCGGTCGAAGCCGCCAAGTCCGGCCATCCCGGCATGCCGATGGGCATGGCCGACATCGCCGAAGTGCTGTGGAACGACTACCTGCGGCACAACCCGTCCGATCCGCACTGGGCCGACCGCGACCGCTTCGTGCTGTCCAACGGCCACGGTTCGATGCTGCACTACGCGCTGCTGCACCTGAGCGGCTACGACCTGCCGATCGAGGAGCTCAAGCGCTTCCGCCAGCTGCACAGCAAGACCGCCGGCCATCCCGAGCGCTACGAGACCCCGGGCGTGGAGACCACCACCGGACCGCTGGGCCAGGGCCTGGCCAACGCGGTGGGCTTCGCCCTGGCCGAGAAGCTGCTGGCGCAGCGCTACAACCGTCCCGATTTCGATGTCGTCGACCACCGCACCTGGGTGTTCATGGGCGACGGCTGCCTGATGGAGGGCGTCTCCCACGAGGCCGCTTCGCTGGCCGGCACCTGGGGCCTGGGCAAGCTGACCGCGTTCTGGGACGACAACGGCATCTCCATCGACGGCGAGGTGCACGACTGGTTCACCGACGACACCCCGGCGCGCTTCGAGGCCTACGGCTGGCACGTGGTACGTGGTGTCGACGGCCACGATCCGGAGGCGATCAAGGCCGCGATCGACGCGGCGCTGGCGGTGGACGACAAGCCCAGCCTGATCTGCTGCAAGACCATCATCGGCTTCGGCGCCCCGCACAAGGCCGGCAAGGAGGAGTCGCACGGCTCGCCGCTGGGCAAGGACGAACTGGAAGGCGCGCGCCAGGCGCTGGATTGGCCGTACCCGGCGTTCGAGGTGCCGCAGGCGATCTACGACGGCTGGCGCGGCAACGCCGGCCAGCAGCGCCAGGCGCAGTGGCAGCAGCAGTTCGACCGCTACGCGGCACAGCATCCGGAGGCGGCGGCCGAGCTGTCGCGCCGGCTGCGTGGCGAACTGCCGGAAGGGTTCGTGGAGCAGGCCGATGCGTTCGTCGCCAAGGTCCAGGCCGAGGCTCCGACCATCGCCTCGCGCAAGGCCTCGCAGAACACGATCCAGGCCTTTGCCCCGCTGTTGCCGGAACTGGTCGGCGGTTCGGCCGACCTGGCCCCGTCCAACCTCACCCAGTGGAAGGCCAGCAAGTCGGTCACCGCGGCCGACCCGGACGCCAACTACGTGCACTATGGCGTGCGCGAGTTCGGCATGAGCGCGATCGCCAACGGCATCGCCCTGCACGGCGGCTTCCTGCCGTTCGACGCGACCTTCCTGGTGTTCTCCGACTACGCGCGCAACGCGGTGCGGATGAGCGCGCTGATCCCGGCGCACGTGATCCACGTCTACACCCACGACTCCATCGGCCTGGGCGAGGACGGCCCGACCCACCAGCCGGTCGAGCACCTGGCCACGCTGCGCTACATCCCCAACAACGACGTGTGGCGTCCCTGCGACGCGGTCGAGTCGGCGGTGGCGTGGAAGGCGGCGGTGGTGCGCCAGGACGGCCCGAGCTGCCTGGTGTTCAGCCGCCAGAACCTGCCGCACCAGCCGCGCAGCGAGGAGCAGGTCAAGCTGATCGAGCGCGGCGGCTACGTGCTGGCCGACGCCGAGGGCGGCGCGCCGGACGTGATCCTGATCGGCACCGGTTCGGAACTGTCGCTGGCGGTGGAGGCCAAGCAGGTGCTGGACGCGGCTGGCCTGCGCACGCGCGTGGTGTCGATGCCGTCGACCGACGTGTTCGACCGCCAGGACGCGGCCTACCGCGAGTCGGTGCTGCCGAAGTCCGTGCGCAAGCGCGTGGCGGTGGAGGCGGGCGTGACCGGCTTCTGGCACAAGTACGTCGGCCTGGACGGGGCGGTGGTCGGCCTGGACCGCTTCGGCGCCTCGGCCCCGGCCGGCGACCTGTACAAGTACTTCGGCATCACCGCCGACAAGGTGGTGGAGGCGGCGAAGGCGCTTTGAAGGCCGGTCCGGGTTCATCGGCCAGCCCGTCGTCCCGCCGAACGACGGGACCCAAGGCCTTTAAGCCTTCAGCGACTTCGAAAGACACCGGGTCCCGGCGTTCGCCGGGACGACGGTGCTATCCGGGCCCCTGCGCGAGCCGGCATTCGGCAAGGGCGAAGCGCTTCACCGGGCGACGGGGTGATTGCCGTCGCACCGGCACCGTTGGTCGCGTCACCAGCCGCCCGTACGACCGGCAAGGCGTGACAGCGGAGCAAGGCTCCTTGCGCGCGGGCAGTTGCGACCGCGCTCACTCCCTGCCGTAGCGCGCGACCAGTTCGGCGTCGATCGGCGAGATGTCCTCGGGCAGTTCGTCGGCCGCCCAGAAGCCGACGGCCGAGATCTCCGTCGTCGGCATGAACGCGACCGGCTCATGGACGGATGCGGCGAAGAGCAGGCCGGCAAGCACCTGCACGCCGCCTTCCGGCCGCGGGCGTTCGAGAAGCAGGTGGGCCAGCGGGCGCAGTCCATGGCCGGCCTGGCCGGACTCTTCGCGCAGTTCGCGCAACGCGCATTCCTCCGCGCGCTCGCCCGCGTCGATCCAGCCGCCGGGGAGTTCCCACACCGCGCGGCGCGCGTTGCGGACCAGCAGCACGCGCGTTTCGTGGCGGGCGATGACCAGTGCGAACGCGGCGGCCTGCGCCGCGGCGTCGCCAGGCGGGTGCACGGCCACCAGCCGCTCTCCGCGCTCGTTCACCACCGGGAGGCGGTGAGTGCCGCGGCGTTCCACCGTCCCGGCCGGCTCAGCGGACGCCGTTGGCGTCGTGCTTGCTGCCGCCGCGGCAGCGCGGCGAGTCGGGTACGTCCGCGCCCGTGTCCCATTCGGCCGGCGTGTAGGTGTGCAGGCCCAGCGCATGGACCTGCTGCATCAGCCCCCCCAGCGCCGCATAGGCGGCCTGGTGCCGCTGCAGCGCGCGCTTGCCCTCGAACGCGGCGCTGACGATCACCGCCTTGTAGTGGGTCTCGGTGCCGCGGCTGTGCATGTGGCTCTCGTCGAGCACTTCGAGGTGGAGCGGCTCCAGGACGGACAGGGCGTCGCGGATCTGGTCGGCGCGGGTGGCCATGGCGGCGGCATGCCTGTGTTCGGGACTTCGAAGGACATGGTAGCGCCGGCGGCCGGATTCAATGCGACGGTCCATGCGCGCAGCCTGTTCTGGGTCAGGGCAGGGGCGCGTCGCCGCGCAGCACCGGATACGGATTGACCGCGGTGCCTTCCCACCAGCGCCGCTCCGGGCCGAGCACGAAGATCGCGAAGTGCAGGTGCGGCGCATCGGCGCTGGCGTTGCCGGTGGCGCCCACGTAGCCGATCACCTGGCCGCGGCGCAGGGCCTGGCCTTCGTGCAGGCCTTCGGCGTAGCGCTGCAGGTGTGCGTAGTAGTAGGCCAGGCGTCCGCTCGGCTCGAACTGGTAGACGGTCAGGCCGCCGCGCTCGCTGTCGAACAGCTTCTCGACGGTGCCGTCGGCCACGGCCAGGACGGGGGTGCCGGCCGGCGCCATGATGTCGATCGCATCATGGAGGCGGCCCTGGCTGCGCGCGTCGGTGAAGGTGTCCTGCAGCTGTTCGATGGCGACACCCTGCACCGGCAGCAGCAGCGGCGGGGCGTGCGCCTGGGTGCCGGGCGCGGGCATGGCCGGCGCTGGAGGGACGATGGCCGGCGCCGCGCGGACGGCGGCGGGCGGCGGCGTGGCGTGCTGCGCCGCTTCGACCGGCTCGCGCCCGTCCACCGGCGGCGGATCCGCGTCGACCCCGCTCGGCACAACCCGGACCAGCGCCAGCGACTCGCCGTCGGCGCCGAAGAACACCAGCACGCCCAGCGCCGCGAGCACGCACAGCATCAGGGCCAGCAGCAGCTTCATCCATCCGCTCCTTTGCGCATCTCGGCGGCGCGGCTCATTCCTGCAGGATCACCGGCACGCTCGCATCCACCGCCGCGGCCACGTCCAGCGCGTCCCAGTTGGTCAGGCGGATGCAGCCGTGGGACTGCCGCTTGCCCACTCCGCGCGGCTCCGGCGTGCCGTGGATGCCGTAGTGCGGCTTGGACAGGTCGATCCACACCGGCCCGACCGGGTTGTTAGGTCCCGGGGCCAGCGTGGCCTTGCCATGGGTAGGGTCGGCGTCCCAGAACAGGTCCGGGTTGTAGTGGAAGGTGGGATCGCGCACCACCGCCAGGATCTTCCACTCGCCCACCGGAAGTGGATCGCGTTCGCTGCCGGTGGAGGCGGGATACTGGGCCAGGATCCGGCCGTCGCCGTCGAGCAGGCGCAGCACCGATTCGGTGCGGTCGACCACCAGTTGCGCCGCCTTGCCCTCCGGCGGCGCGGCGCGCACCGCCGGCACCTTGAGCACGCTGCCGGCGCGTCCGAAATCCGCGTCCGGATTGAGCCGGCGCAGCAGTTCCGGACTGGCGTGGAAGCGTTCGCCGAGCGCTTCGGCCAGCGACGCGTAGCCGAGCGCGTCGAGCCGCGCCTTCTCCAGCATGTCGTTTGGCAATTCGGCATACGGGCCGGCGATGTCGGCCTCGGTAAGCGTGTGCTCGTCCAGGACCGGCGCGGTGTCGCGTTCCAGCGCTTCCCAGGTCGCCTCGTCCGGCTCGCCGGTGACGGGCAGGTCGTGCGCGGCCTGGAAGCCGCGCAACGCGCGCCGCTGGTTGGAGCCGGCCATCGCGTCGATCTCGCCGGGGGAGAAGCGCGCACGATCCAGCAGCACCTGCAGGCGCAGCAGGGCGCCTTCGCCCTCGCGCACGCTGCGGTCGTCCGCGGCGGCGGCCAGTGTCGGCGCCGCGGAGGGAGCCGGCGGTGGAGGTGCGGCCCAGGCTGCCGCCGCGGCGAAAGACAAGAACAGGACGAAGGCGTACCGGCAGAGTGGCATGGCGGACTCCGGATGAACGTGCCGCCAAGCTGCGCAGGCGCGCGCCGACCCGGCGTGAAGACGCGCCGGCGCCATTCAGCGGAATCGGTGTGGCGTGACGCGCCGCTGGCGCTTTCCCCTGACCCCAGCCCTCTGCCCCGAAAGCGGAGGAGAGGGGGCAAAAGCTTCGCCGCAGGCAAAGGGTAGGGCTGGGGAGGGGTGCCTTAGTCTTTGCTGGTTCGATCGAAGTTGCGATCCCAAAGCATCCGAGGCCGCCGTGTCCTGGGGTTCTGGCGCAAGCAGCACATGGATGTGCTGCGTTCGCGACTCGGAGGCAGGACGCCGGAGTGGAGCGATGCGCCAGAACCCCAGGACACGGCGGCCCCCTCCGGAGCCAGCGCTCTTGCTCCAAGCCGCAAAAGCCAGGTAGTAGTCCCGACGCGGTGTCGCCCGCAAGGCGGACTCCTGGAAGCAAAGTCACTGGATTCCCGCCTGCGCGGGAATGACGGCTATAGGAGGATGCGAGGTGAGAGCTGTCCGTCGCGAAGCGGGTCGAAGTCGCAGGTTCCGGCACAATTCCGATGAAGCCCAAGTCGCCCCGCCTGCGCCGCGGGATTCCCGCCGGCCGCCGTTTCAGCCGGTTTCGCGGCGGCTGCCGGCCAGCGCCAGTCGCAGCAGCCGCGCCTGCAGCCAGTCGTCCGCGCCGCGCGGCGCCTGCAGCTGCATGCGCTGCATGGCCTCGGGGTCGGCGGCCGGCGGCGCGGCCAGGGCCTGCAGCACCGTGCGCAGTTTCGCCGCGCGCGAGCCGGTGCGCGCCTGCAGCCACGCCAGCGCGCGCACCAGCCGCTGCTCGACCGGAGTGAAATCGCTGCCCAGCGGATAGTCGGGCAAGGTGCCGTCGGCGCGGAACGGCGCTAGCGACTCGGCCAGCCGCTGCGGCGTGTTCCGTTCCCAGTGCGCGGGCGCGGCGAAGTCCTTGCGGAGCTTGCCGTTGGCGGTGGCCTCGTCGAGCAGCTGCCGGCGGAAGCGCGCGTCGGCGATGCCGGCCATCGCCACCACGCAGTCCTCGTCGCTGCGGTGGCGCAGGTCGGCGATACCGTATTCGTTCACGTACAGGTCGCGCAGGTGGCGCGGGATGGTGGCGTGGCCGTAGTTCCAGCGCACGTTGGATTCCGTCCGGCCGCCCGACTCGCGCACCGCGCGGAACATCAGCGCAGAGCGCGCGTCCGGCAGCGCATGGGCCATGGCCACGAAGTTGTACTGGCCGCCGACGCCGGAGACCACGCGCCCGTCCTCCAGCGCGTCGGACACCGCCGCGCCCAGCGCGGTGGCCATCATGCAGCTGTTGAAGAAGCGCGCCTCGCGGCGCTGCAGGCGCTCCAGGCCTTCGTCGTTGCCGTACAGCTGGTTGATCTCGCGGATCCGGCGCATGCCGATGGCGCGGCACTGCTCCTCCGGCAGGCCGCGCAGCCAGGCATAGAAGTCAGGCGAGCCCAGGTAGAACGCGCCATGCAGGTATTCGCCGTCGCGCTGCAGCCGTGCCTGGTCACCGAGGTTGGCGGTGCCGTCGGCCAGCCGCTGCATCAGCGCCGGGTCGTCGACCACCTTGCGCCGGATCACGCCGGCCTCGACCAGGTGCTTGAAGCCCTCGTTGATCATCTCGCTGCAGCCGTACAGGCCGGTCTCGAAAGGGTCCAGGCCGCCGCTCTCCAGTACCGCAGGATGTCGTTCCAGTTCAGGGTCCAGCGCCGCCAGCGCCCGGCGGTAGCGCGCGTTGTCGGCGTGCCGCAGCACCAGCGCGTGGCACAGCGCGTCGGCCAGCGCGCCGATGCCGATCTGCAGGGTGCCGCCGTCGCGCACCAGCGCGCTGGCGTACAGGCCGATGGCGTAGTCGGCGTCGGCCACCGGCTGCCGCGGCAGGCCGAACAGGCGCGGGTGCGGGCCAGGCGGCTCGACCACCACGTCGAAGAAGCCGTCCGGCGCCAGCGCGGTGCCGCCCAGCCAGGGCAGCCGCGGGTCGATCTCGGCCACCAGCAGCGGCCGCGGCAGGCCGCGCGCCCGGTGCGCGTCGACGGTGTCCTGGGTGATGTCGTTGTTGCAGGAGAACGACAGCCGTTCGCCGTCGGGCTCGCGCGCCATCTTCTGCACGATCAGGTTGAGTTCGCGGTGGGCCAGCGCGTCGGCGACGTGGGTGTAGTTGAGGCTGGCGTAGCGCTGCTGGATCTGCGCCGAGCCGAGCAGCGCGCCGGACTGCAGGTAGAACTCCTCGACCTCGACGTGGCCCGGCAGCGCATCGCGCTTCATCGCCTGCACGTAGGCCAGGCGCGGGAAGTCGTCGCCGAAGTGGCGCTGCAGGAACGGCTCCAGGAAGCGCGCCTGCAGGCCCTTGCCCGGCACGGGCGGGTCCAGCGACAGCGCGGTGTACAGGCGCAGCGGCCGCGCCGGGTCGTCCTCGATGCGCGCGTACAGCGCGTTGAGCAGGCGGTGCGGCTTGCCCAGCCCCAGCGGCGCGCCGACGCGCAGGTCCGGCGGCAACCGGGCGAGCACGTGCTCCAGGGCCGCCTCCAAGTCGGTGAAGTGCCTGGCCATGGCGGCAGCTTAAGCCATGGCGTGGCCGCGGCCGTGAGGGGATGTTGACAGGAGCGTGGGAGGCGAGGTGACGGGGGATGCGCGGTGCGGGGATCGGAAACGAGGGTGTTGCCGCGGATGGGCGTGGTCTGTGGGTGGATGGCTGCGTCATGCGCGCCGCCCACGGGGCGTCACCGCAGAGGCGGCGTATCCCAATCGCGGTGATCCTCCAGCCGGACGGAGTCCGTATCGCTGGCGATGATCGACAGATCGTCGGCACCGGCCTGGCGCAGGTGCCGGCGAATCGCGTCACGTGCCGGCGCGTCCCATTCGCCGCGCCATGCGCAATGCTTCGGATCCGCGACCGCGGAGTGGTAGCCGAGGTTGCCGGCGGCGCCGAGCGCCCGGTAGATCTCGGCGCCCGCCAGCGCGCCGAGGTGGCCGGCGCGTGCGCCGAGCCAGTCGATGTGCGGATTGTCCAGGACCAGCAGGCCGCGTGGCGCGACCAGGCCCACGACCTGGTGCTGGTCGGTCGCCAGCGTGTCCACCGCTTCGGCGAAAGCGCCGAACGCGTCGCCCAGCCAGGGCTGTTCGCCATAGGCGCTGTGCGGGGGCTGCGCGCCGGTGCCGGCCACCCCGCGCCAGACCGGCACGCCGCCGGATCCGGATTCGATGGGCATGGTCAGCGCCACCCGCTGGTCGAACGCCCCGGCCGCGAGCGCGCCCTTGCCGAATCGCGAACATCCGGCGACCGCGACCGCATCGGCGCGCAGCAGGCGCTGGTCCGATTGCGCGATGACGTCGAGCAGGCGGCTGATGCCCCAGGCCCAGGCCATCAGCGTGCCCGTCGACCGCACCTCGTCTCCGTACAGGTCGAAGAACGCGCCTCGTCTTGCGCGTCCGCTGCCGGTCTCGGCGCCGATCGCGGTCGGCAGGTAGTCGATCCGCGCCACGCCTTCGCTGGCCAGCAGCCGCGGGTCGATGCCGCCGATCCCACCCACTACCACGATCGCCGGATGCGGCCCGGGGCCGTCAGGCAGGTGCAGCACGGCGCTGAAGGTCTCGCGCCTGCCACGGTAGTCCACGGTCACGTCGATGCGATCGGGGTATACGTTGCCGGTCACGCTGTCCGGAGCCGTTCCCTTCCGCCCGTATACCTGATCTTCCAGCGTCCGCAGCGTTTGCTGGCGCTGGCAGCGCCACTGCTCGCGGGCCGCGATCCGGGTGCCGTCGGGGCCGGCGAACGGGTCCGGCAGGTTCGCCTGCACCGCCGTGGCGGGAGGCGAGGTCGCGCAGTCCATGCCCTCGTTCTCGTGGGCGGAGGCGTAAGGCGCACGCGCGTCTTCCAGGCCGTCGCCACCGGCCGCCATGGTCGCGTGCGGGGCTGCGCCGCACGCCATCGCCAACAGGCACAACAGGGCCGGGTACCGTCTGCGCGCGCCGCTCTCGACAACCATGTGCCTGCTCCATCGAAATCCGCGGCGCGATCATGCCAGCGGCGGCGGCCGTCGCCCACCGGGGGGCGGCCGGATGCGGTGTGCCGCTCACTGCTCCAGCATGTCCCGGGCAGAATAGCCGTCGCCGCGACACTTCCCTTGCCGGCGACCATGAAGCGGCCTTCGCCGCGATAGTGCACGTCCGAGCGGAACTTCCAGCCTGCGCCGGTGGCAGGCAAGGCCACGTCAATCCAGTACGTGCACCACGTCGGCCAGCCGCCGCACCTCGTCGGGATGATGGCTGACATAGAGCATCGGCAGGCGCACCTCGTCGCGCACGCGCTGCAGGTAGGGGATCAGTTCCTCGCGGCGCGCCGGGTCCAGCGCGGTGAGCGGTTCGTCGAACAGCAGGATCGCCGGCTGCGACAGAAGCGCGCGGCCGATCGCCACGCGCTGCGCCTCGCCGCCGGACAGGTTGGCGGTGCGCCGCGCCAGCAGGTGGCCGATGCCGAGCAGTTCCACCACCGCGTCGAAGCCGAAGCGGGCCTGGGCGTCGCCATGGCGGCCGTAGCGCAGGTTGCGGCGCACGTCCAGGTGCGGGAACAGGCGCGCGTCCTGGAACACGTAGCCGATCCGGCGGCGGTGGGCGGGCACGTCGATGCCGCGTGCACTGTCGTACAACACACGGTCGTCGATGCGGATGTGCCCGGATTCCGGCCGCACCAGGCCGGCGATGGCGTTGAGCACGGTGGTCTTGCCCGCTCCCGAGGGTCCGGCCAGCGCGACCACGCGCGCCTGCTCCTCGATGCGCACGTGGCGGCGGAAACCGCCGCGGCGCAGCTGCAGGTCCAGGCTCAGCACGCGCCGACTCCGCTGGCGGTCATGCCCGATCCCGAAGCACCGCGACCGGCGACGATCCGACGGACGCCGGCAGGCGCAACGACGCATCGGGCGCGGCGGTGCCCGGACATGGGAAGCAGCGGCCTCATTCCTCCTCCTCCGCGCTGCGCTGCCGCCGCACCAGCCATTCCGACAGCAGCAACGCGCCGAGCGAGATGAACAACGACACCACCGCCAGCCGCCAGATGCCGGCCTCGCCGCCGGGCACCTGCAGCAGGCCGTAGATCGCCGCCGACAGGGTCTGGGTTTCGCCGGGGATGGCGGAGACGAAGGTGATGGTCGCGCCGAACTCGCCCAGCGCCTTGGCGAAGGCCAGCGCCGCGCCGGCGACCAGGCCGGGCCAGGCCAGCGGCAGGGTGATGGTGAGGAACACGCGCCACGGCGCGGCGCCGAGCGTGGCGGCGGCCTGCTCGAGCCGGCGGTCCACGTTCTCGATCGACAGCCGGATCGCCCGCACCATCAGCGGGAAGCCCATCACCGCGCAGGCCAGCGCGGCGCCGGTCCAGCGGAAGGCGAGGGTGATCCCCAGGGTGTCATACAGCCAGCGCCCGATCGGTCCCTGGTTGCCGAACAGCACCAGCAGGGCGAAGCCCATCACCACCGGCGGCAGCACCAGCGGCAGGTGCACCAGCGCGTCGAGCAGCGCCTTGCCGGGAAAGCGGCGCCGCGCCAGCAACCAGGCCACGGCCACGCCGAACGGCAGGCTGGCCAGCGCGGCGACCGTGGCCACCTTCAGGCTGAGCCCGATGGCGGTCAGTTCCTCGGGCGAGAACCACGTCGTCGCCACGCCGCCGCCTCAGTCGAGCACGTCGAAGCCGCGCTGGGTGAAGATCGCGCGCGCCGGCGGCGAGGCCAGCCAGCGCACGAAGTCGCGCGCCGGCTCCGGCGCACCGCGCAGCGCCGCCACCGGGTAGACGATCGGCGGATGGCTGTCCTCGGAGAACGTGGCGACCACGCGCACGCGCGGTTCGGCCTTGGCATCGGAGGCGTAGACGATGCCCAGCGGCGTCTCGCCGCGCGCCACCAGCATCAGCGCGGCGCGCACGCTTTCCGATTCGGCGAGGCGGGTCTTCACGCCATCCCACTGCCCGAGCGATTCGAGCGCGGCGCGGGCGTACTTGCCGGCCGGCACCGTCGCGGTCTGGCCTACGGCCAGGCGGCCATCTCCCAGCGCCGACGCGATCGATCCCGGCTTCGCCGGATCGACTTTCGCGGTGCTCGCCTGCGGCGCGACCAGCACCAGCCGGTTGCCGAGCAGGTTGCGGCGGCTGCCGGTGTCGACGAGGTTGCGTTGCTGCAGGTAGTCCATCCAGTCCAGGTCGGCCGAGATGAACACCTGCGCCGGTGCGCCCTGTTCGATCTGCCGCGCCAGTGCCGAACTGGCCGCGTAGGAAATCCGCACCGGCGTGCCGGTGGCCTGCTGGTAGGCGGCAGCCGCCTCGTCCAGCGACTCCTTGAGGCTGGCGGCGGCGAACACAGTCAGCGGCGCGTCGTCCGCGGCGCGGGCGGCGGCGGGCAACAGCGCCGCGCCGGCGAGCAGGAGGGGGATCGAGAGGCGAAGCAGGATCGCGGTGAAGGTGGGCATGTCGTCGTTCTCCGGTGGGGCGGCGTTACGGCGAAAGCACGGTGATGCGTTCGATCTGGCGGATCCCGCGCGCCGGCCGGCTGTCCTCGGGTACGACCAGGCGCAGCGGACCGGCGGCGGCGTCCAGCGGTTGTCCATCGCAGCGGTCGACCAGGAACACCTGGCGGTTGCCCAGGCTCGGGTCGAGTTCGCCCAGCGAGAACGTCACCCGGTAGCCGTCGCGCGCGACCACCTCGACCCGGCGGCCCAGCTGCGCACCGCCGCGCAGCGGCGCGTCCGGCATGGCGCCGGCCTGGCGCAGCAGGTCGACCAGGGCCACGCCGGTGCAGTCCAGGGCCTGGCCATGGGCGGTCGCCTCGACGCGGGCCTGGGCCAGCCCCGCACGCGCCTGCGCTTCCAGCGGGATCTCCACCGAGGGTGGCGGCGCAGGCGTGTCGGCGCCGGGCGCGTGCGCATGCTGCGCGGCCACGGGTCCGGCAGCCAACGACGCCAGCAGCAGCAGGCGAGCGCGGCGCCGCAGCGTGGCGGACGGGTGGAATGGTTGAGCGGGATGGACAGGCATGGGCGATCCTCCGTGGTTATCCATTGCCGCCCAACGCGGCGTTGAGCGTGGCCGCCAGGTGCGCGCCGGCCAGGCGCAGTTGCCGTTCGGCAATCGGCAGGTGCGCATCGACGTACGCCTCGTCGATCACGTGGCCGCGCGGATAGAAGCCCGGCGCGGCCACCACGCGGCAGGACTGCTCGGCCCACAGCCGCGGCGCGTCGGCCGGCATCGGCGAGACCGGTGGCGGCGCCGGCAGCGCGCGCAGCCGCGCCAGCCAGGCATCCTCGTCCAGGCGCCGGGCGTTGAGCAGGCCGCTGTCCCACAGCGAGTGCATGTTGCTGCCCTTGTTGCGGTAGTTGACCTGGTAGTCGTTGCCGCCGCGGTCATGGGCGTGGCCGGCGTGCAGCGGCTGGTGCACGTCGCCGACGAAGTGGACCACGAACTTCAGCGCTTGGCGGCGCTCGGCATCGGTGCGCCCGGGGTCGGCCAGGATCGCGGTCTGTTTCTCCAGCGCGGCGACCACGCAGTCGCCGCGTGGGCAGTCGCGTGCGGCGTCGTAGCCGCAGCCGTCGCCGTCGAGGTTGACGTAATGCCAGCGCGCCGAGCGCCTGCCCAGGCCGGGATCGCTGCTGCGCAGTTCGTCGGCCCAGTTGGCGATGCCGGGCAGGGTGGGTTCGGGTTCGCCCGCGAGCAGGCGGGCGACGGTGGCGCGTGCCTGCGGGGTCAGGTCGGGTTCGGCCAGGCGCGCGACCAGGCGATGGCCCAGCGGTCCCCAGGCCTGCGCGGGCAACGCCAGTGCCAGGGCGAGGGGCAGCGACAGCAGGATGGCCAGGCGGCGCCGGCGCGCGCCTGCGTGCCGTGTCGTGCCGCCGGACGCGGGGGTGGGAGTGGAAGCGGTCATGCCGGCACTGTAACCGACGCGCCGCGGCCACTCCCGCGCCGGCTCAGAACTTCAGGACGTAGGCGGCGCCGTACACCAGCGGGTCGATGTTGGCGGTGCCCAGGTGGGCGCCGTCGACGCGGACCCGGCTGTCGATGTCGATCCAGCGCAGGTCGACCCGGATCGCGCCGCGCGCGTTGATGCGGAAGTCCAGGCCGGCGTGCGCGGCCAGGCCCCACGACGAGCCGAGCGACAGGTCGGTGCCGGCCAGCGCGCCGCGCGTTTCCTCGCTGAAGAAGGTGGTGTAGTTCAGGCCCAGGCCCAGCACCGGCGAGACCACGCCTGCGTCGTTGAAGTGGTATTGCAGGCTGACCGTCGGCGGCAGATGTTTGGTGCTGCCGACCCGGCCGATGCCGTCGACCGAGATGTCGTGCTCGAACGGCCAGGCGGCCAGCACTTCCAGGCCGAGGTTGTCGCGCAGGAAGTACTCGAAGGTCAGGCTCGGGCGGGCGTTGCTGCCGATCGACAGCGGCAGGGTGCCGCCGGCCAGGGCGCCGTTGTCGGACTTCGGATCGACCTGGTGCAGGCCGAAGCCGAGGGTCCAGTCGCCGGCGGACTGGGCCGCGGCGGGCAGGGCGGTGCCCGCCGCGACGGCGGCCAGGAGGGCGATCAGGTGCTTCCGTTTCATTGGCAACTCGCTTGCGTGTGGGGAGTGGCGCCAGTGTCCGGCGACGCCGCGACACGCGCCTTGATTGCAGTCAAGGCCGCTGCGCCCGGCCCGTGGCCGCGGGTGGGCCGGTGCTAGAATGGCGGCCCCTTTCCATCCACCACGGGCCGCGCCGGATGCGGCCGTCAGGAGTCAGGATTCATGGCGATCAAGGTTGGCATCAACGGTTTCGGCCGCATCGGCCGCAACGTGCTGCGCTCGGCGGTGCAGAACTTCGGCGACGACATCGAGATCGTCGCGATCAACGACCTGCTCGAGCCGGACTATCTGGCCTACATGCTGCAGTACGATTCCGTGCACGGCCGCTTCAAGGGCGAGGTGCAGGTCGAGGGCAACACGCTGGTGGTCAACGGCAAGAAGATCCGCCTGACCCAGGAACGCGATCCGGCCAACCTGAAGTGGGACGAGGTCGGCGCCGAAGTCGTCATCGAGTCCACCGGCCTGTTCCTGGACAAGGCCACCGCGCAGAAGCACCTGGACGCCGGCGCCAAGAAGGTGATCCTGTCGGCCCCGTCCAAGGACGACACGCCGATGTTCGTCTACGGCGTCAACGACAAGACCTACAACGGCGAGGCGATCGTCTCCAACGCCTCGTGCACCACCAACTGCCTGGCGCCGCTGGCCAAGGTGATCCACGACAAGTGGGGCATCAAGCGCGGCCTGATGACCACCGTGCACGCCGCCACCGCCACCCAGAAGACCGTCGACGGCCCGTCCAACAAGGACTGGCGCGGCGGCCGCGGCATCCTCGAGAACATCATCCCGTCCAGCACCGGCGCGGCCAAGGCGGTCGGCGTGGTGATCCCGTCGCTGAACAAGAAGCTGACCGGCATGAGCTTCCGCGTGCCGACCTCGGACGTGTCGGTGGTCGACCTGACCGCGGAACTCGAAAACCCGGCGACCTACGAGGAGATCAAGGCCGAGATCAAGGCGCAGAGCGAAGGCGCGCTGAAGGGCATCCTCGGCTACACCGAGGACAAGGTGGTGGCCACCGATTTCGTCGGCGACACCCGCACCTCGATCTTCGACGCCGACGCCGGCATCCAGCTGGACCCGACCTTCGTCAAGCTGGTGGCCTGGTACGACAACGAGTGGGGCTACTCCAACAAGTGCCTGGAGATGGTCCGCGTGGTTGCCGGCAAGTAAGCGGCGGCAAACAGGCATCGGACAGTCGTGACGGAAAGGGCGCCCCACGGGCGCCCTTTTCTGTAGGAGCCGACTTCAGTCGGCGACACGGGCGTCGGGGTTGCGGGGGCGTCGCCTGTGCCGACGGCGTCGGGTCGCCGACTGAAGTCGGCTCCTACAACGACCCCGGGCGCCGGGACCCCGCGCCGAACTGCGAGTGCCGCACGCCGCACGCGGCCGCCGACACCTTGCAACCCGGCCATGCATCGCCGACGCTGCCGACGCCAAGCCGTTGCCGGGCACGACCGGCGACCGCTGCGGAAACGGACGGACGGGGGGCGGGATGGACGGACTGGTGGGGTTCCTGGTGCTGGTCGGGCTGGCGCTGCTGGCGATGCCGGTGCTGCTGGTCGTCGCTCTGGTGTCGCTGTCTTCGCTGAAGGGGCGGGTGGCGGCGCTGGAGGGCGCACTCGCCGAACTCCGCCTTGCCACCGCACGCCCGGCGCCGGCACGTGCCCGGGACGAGGCGGCCCGGCCTCCGGCCGATGCCCCCGCGGCCGGCGTCGGCCCGGCGCAGGACGATGCGGCGCCGACGCTGTCCGAGTTGATGCGGACGCAACCGCCGGCACGACCCGTCTCCGCCGCATCGTCGCCTGCCTCCTCGGTGCACGCTCCTGCAATGCACGAACCCGCAGTGCACCAGCCCGCGGCATCCTCCGCCGGTCAGCCGTCCGATACCGGGTCCGCCCCGCCTGCGGGCGGCGCCGCGACCGGTGCGGCCGCTTCCACGCCGCCGCCGCTGCCGCCGCCGCCAAACGCACGGCCGTGGCGCGAGGATGCCCCCGGTACGCCCGACACGGGCGCCGCCCTGCTGCGCACGGTCAAGCGCTGGTTCACCGTCGGCAACGTGCCGGTCAAGATCGGCATGCTGGTGCTGCTGGCCGGCGTCGCGGCGCTGCTCAAGTACGCCAGCGACCAGGGCCTGTTCTCGCTGCCGCTGGAACTGCGCCTGGCCGGCGTGGCCGCCGTCGCGCTGGCCGCGCTCGCCTTCGCCTGGCGCCGGCGCCAGAGCAACCGGGTGTTCGCGCTGAGCCTGCAGGGTGGCGCGATCGGCGTGCTGCTGCTGACCGTGTATGCGGCGTTCAAGCTGTACGGCGTGCTGCCCGCCGGCGCGGCGTTCGCGCTGAGCGGGCTGCTGGTGGCCGGGATGGGCCTGCTGGCGGTGCTGCAGGACGCCAAGGCGCTGGCGGTGTTCGCGCTGCTGGCCGGCTTCCTCGCCCCGCTGTGGCTGTCGACCGGCAGCGGCAACCACGTGGCGCTGTTCTCGTACTACGCGCTGCTCAACGCGGCGATCGTGGCGATCGCCTGGTTCCGCGCCTGGCGCATCCTCAACCTGCTCGGTTTCGTGTTCACCTTCGGCATCGGCACGCTGTGGGGCGTATACGACTACCGGCCGGAGCAGTATGCGAGCACCCAGCCGTTCCTGGCGTTGTTCTTCGCCTTCTACCTGCTGGTGCCGATCCTGTTCGCGCGGCGCCAGCCGGAAGGACGGCGCGACTTCATCGACGGCTGCCTGGTGTTCGGCACGCCGCTGGTCGCGTTCGCATTGCAGGCGGGGCTGATGGAGGGCGTGCTGGCCGACGGCGACCGCCTGCCGCTGGCGCTGTGCGCGCTGGGCCTGGGCGTGCTGTATGCGGGACTGGCCTGGGCGTTGCTGCGCCGCGCCGGCTACGCGGTGCTGGGCCAATCGCACGCGATCCTGGCCGTGGGCTTCGCCACCCTGGCTGTGCCGCTGGCGCTGTCGGCGCGCGCCACTGCCAGCGCGTTCGCGCTGGAGGGTGCCGGCCTGTTCTGGCTGGGCCTGCGCCAGGGCCGCGGGTTGCCGCAGTTCGCCGGCGCCGCGCTGCAGCTGCTGGCGGCGTGCGCGCTGCTGGCCGGGCTGCTCGACCACGCCGGCGGCGATGCGCGTCCGCTGTTCAACCCGACCGCGATGGGTGCGCTGCTGATCGCGCTGGCCGGCCTGGCCAGCGCCTGGGCCGCACGCGCGCATGGCATGACTGGCAGCGCGCTGGCGTTCTACCTGTGGGGCCTGGCCTGGTGGAGCGGCAACGGCGTTCACGAGATCGACCGCTTCGTCGCCGCCGATGCACGTCCGGATGCGCTGCTCGCCTTCGCCGCGGCCAGCGGCTGGATCGCGGCAGAGGTGCACCGCTGGCGTCCGGCGCGCGCACTGGCGGCAACGGTGTTCGCCGCGTTTGCGTTGGCGATGCCGCTGGCGCTGTGGCAGGACGCCGTGCACGCGCATCCGTTCGGCGGCGGCTGGGGGGCGGCCGCGTGGGCGCTGTTCGCGGTGCTGGGCCTGCGCAGCCTGTGGTGCCTGCGCGACGACGACGACGGCGGCACGGCCGGCCTGGCGCAGTTCGCCTGGTGGCTGCTGTGGCCGCTGTCGCTGTCGCTGTGGGCCTCCTGGCTGGCGACCGACGCCGGCCTCGCGCAGGGCTGGCGCGTGGCCCTGCTGGCGTTGCCGTGGCTGGCGCTGGCCGCGCTGGCGCTGCGGCGCTGGCCGTGGCTCGCGTTCCCGCGCGACGCCGGCGCCGTCGCCGGCCTGCGCACGCCGCTGCTGGGCGTGGTCTTCGCATTGATCGCGACCGGCTGGCTGCTGGCATTGGCGCTGGCGGCGTCGCCGGCGCCGCTGCCGTGGTTGCCGCTGCTCAATCCGGCCGAACTGGCGCAGCTGATCGCGCTGGCGCTCGCCGCCGTCTGGCTGTGGTCGGCGCACTCGCCCGCGACGCTGTCGCAGTTGCGCACCGGCGTGGTCGCGCTGGGCGGCTTCCTGCTGCTGAGCGCGAGCACGCTGCGCAGCGTGCATCACTGGGGTGGCATCGACTGGAACCCGGAGCTGCTCTCCACCAGCCTGGCCCAGACCAGCCTGACCGTGGTCTGGAGCGTGCTCGGCGTGATCGGCTGGATCGTCGGCTCGCGCCGCGGCCGGCGCGGGCTGTGGCTGGCCGGCGCGGTGCTGATGGGCGTGGTCCTGGCCAAGCTGCTGCTGGTCGACCGCCAGCACCTGGGCGGCGTACTCGGTATCGTCTCGTTCATCGCCTATGGCGTGTTGTGCACCATCGTCGGCTACCTGGCGCCGGCGCCGCCGCGCACGCACGACGACCCACTGGAGGAAGGACGGACATGAAGCCAGCGGACATGAGACCGGCGCACATGAGGCTGGAACGATGGCTGGGTCTGCTGCTGGTGTTGCTGGCGCTGCCGTCGATGGCGGCGCTGGCCGGCAGCCGCGACGACTACGCGCGGCAGTGGCCGCTGGTACTGGGCCAGGACGAGAGCGGCGCCTACCGGGTGGAGCTGGGCGAGGCGGTGTACCGCAGTGCCAGCCAGGCCGCGTTGGGCGACATCGAGGTGTTCAACGCCGACGGCCAGCCGTTGCCGGCGGCGCTGCTGTCGCCGGCGCAGCCGCTGGCGCAACCGCCGCGCACGCTGGCACTGCCGTGGTTCCCGCTGCCCGCGGTCGATCCGGCCGCCGGTGGCGGCGACCTGCGCCTGGTCGCCGAGCGCGACCAGGACGGCGGCATCGTCCGCATCGAGGCCGGGATCGAGCCGCGCGACGGCGCGGTCGCGGCGCCGGGGCAGTGGCTGGTCGACGCCAGCCGCCTGCGCGAGCCGGTGCGCGCGCTGCTGCTGGAATGGGAGCGGCCGCAGCAGTCGCTGCAGGTGCGCTACCGGGTCGAGGGCAGCAACGACCTGCGCCGGTGGCGCACGCTCAATGAAGGCACCACGTTGCTGGACCTGGAGCGCGGCGGCGAACGCCTGGTCCAGGGCCGGATCGTGCTGGACGGGCAGGCGCGCTACCTGCGCCTGCTGCCATTGCGCCCGGGCCTGGTGCCGGCGCTCACCGGGGTGATCGCCGAGCTGGCACCGCCGCCGCCCGATGCCCGCTGGGAATGGGTGGAGATCGCCGGGCAGCGGCGCAGCGAGGGCGGCCGCGACTATTTCGAATATGTCCTGCCCGGGCGCTTCCCGGTGGAGCGCGCCGACGTGCGCCTGCCCGGCAACAGCGCGGTGCAGTGGACCCTGCACAGCCGCGAGGATGCGCGCGGGTCGTGGCTGTGGCGCGCCGGGCCGTGGATGGCGTTCCAGGTCGGCGGTAGCGGCGACGGGGGCGCGGACCATTCCGAGCCGAAGCCGTTGGCTTCGATGGTGCGCGACCGCCACTGGCGGCTGAGCGCGGGCAGTCCGGTCGGCGACGTGGTGCCGGTGCTGCGCCTGGGCTACCGCCCGGAGGTGGTGGTGTTCCTGGCGCAGGGATCGCCGCCGTTCGCGCTGGCAGCCGGCAGTGCCAACGCCAGCCGCGCCGAGGCGCCGATCCCGGCGCTGCTGGAAGCGCTGCGCCGCCAGCGCGGCGCCGGCTGGCAGCCAGCACCCGCCTATCTGGCCGACGCGGTGGAGGAACTGGCCGGCGAGCGCGCGCTGCAGCCGCAGCGGCAGGTCGACTGGAAGAGCCTGCTGCTGTGGGGCCTGCTGATCGGCGGCGCGGTGCTGGTCGCCGCGCTGGGCCTGAGCCTGCTGCGCCAGCGTCCTTCCGCGGACTGAGCCACCGGCGGGTTTGCCGCGCCGGCGCATGGGCGGGACAATGCCGGTCCGCGCCGTCGCGGCCGCTGGCCGCGCAGCCACGCCCCTTCCCCAACGCAACGAGCCAGAACCATGTCCATCGTCCGCATGACCGACCTCGACCTTGCCGGCAAGCGCGTGCTGATCCGGCAGGACCTCAACGTCCCGATCGAAGGCGGAAAAATCACCTCCGAACAGCGCATCACCGCCTCGGTGCCGACGCTGAAGCTGGCCCTGGAGAAGGGCGCGGCGGTGATGGTCACCTCGCATCTGGGCCGGCCGAAGGAAGGCGTGTGGAGCGAGGCCGATTCGCTGGCGCCGGTGGCCGCGCGCCTGTCCGAACTGCTGGGCGTTGAGGTGCCGCTGGTCAAGGACTGGGTGGACGGCGTGGAGGTGCAGCCAGGCCGGATCGTGCTGCTCGAGAACTGCCGCATGAACCTCGGCGAGGGCAAGGACGACGAGGCGCTCTCGCGGAAGTACGCGGCGCTGTGCGACGTGTTCGTGATGGACGCGTTCGGCACCGCGCACCGCGCCCAGGCTTCGACCCACGGCGTGATCCGTTTCGCTCCGGTCGCCGCCGGCGGCCCGCTGCTGATGGCCGAGCTCGACGCGCTGGACAAGGCGCTGGCCAACCCGGCGCGCCCGCTGCTGGCGATCGTGGCCGGAAGCAAGGTCTCGACCAAGCTGGAACTGCTCACCAGCCTGGTCGGCAAGGTCGACCAGCTGATCGTCGGCGGCGGCATCGCCAACACCTTCATCGCCGCGGCCGGGCACGGCGTGGGCAAGTCGCTGTACGAGGCCGATCTGCTCGACACCGCGCGCGAGATCGACGCCGATGCGAAGGTGCGCGGCGCGCAGATCCCGCTGCCGGTGGACGTGGTGGTGGCCAGGGAGTTCAAGGCCGATTCCCCGGCCGAGGTGAAGCCGGTCGACGCGGTCGGCGCCGACGACCTGGTCCTGGACATCGGTCCGCGCACCGCGGCGCAGTATGCCGAGCTGATCGCGGCCGCCGGCACGGTGGTGTGGAACGGTCCGGTCGGCGTGTTCGAGTTCGACGCGTTCGGCAAGGGCACCGAGACCCTGGCCCGCGCGATCGCCGGCTCGAAGGCGTTCTCCATCGCCGGCGGCGGCGACACGCTGGCGGCGGTGGACAAGTACGGCATCGCCGACCAGGTCAGTTACATCTCCACCGGCGGCGGTGCGTTCCTCGAGTTCCTCGAGGGCAAGACCCTGCCGGCGGTGGCGGCGCTGGAAGCACGCGGCATGTAGGAGCGGGCATGACCGCGACCCGGGCGTCGGAACCATTGGGGGCGTCGCCTGTGCCGACGGCGTCGGTGTCGCGGACTGAAGTCCGCTCCTACAAGAGCAACAGCGCGACGGCTTTCTTGTGTGTGTAGGAGCGGGCATGACCGCGACCCGGGCGTCGGAACCATGGGGGAGTCGCCTGTGCCGACGTCGTCGGTGTCGCGGACTCAAGTCCGCTCCTACAACCGCAAGGATCGCGGCCGGCGCGCACTGCGCCGGCCTGCGCTCAGCGGTGCAGGTCGCCCGCCGCTTCGGGCTGGTAGCGGACCGACTTCACCCGCAGCTTCAGGGTGCGGCCGCCAGGGACCTCCCAGTCGATCGACTGGCCGACCGACAGGCCGAGCAGGGCGCTGCCGACCGGCGCCAGGACCGAGACGCGTCCGCGCTCGACGTCGGCCTCGTTCGGATACACCAGGGTCAGCACGTGGTTCTCGCCGCTGGCGATGTCCTCGCACTCGACCTGCGAATGCATGGTCACCACGTCGGCGGGGATGCGCTCGGGTGGCAGCACCTCGGCGCGGTTGAGTTCGTCCATCAGCGCGAGCGCCGCCGGGTGGCGGCTCAGCACCGGGGAGTCGAGCAGGGCTTCGAGCCGGGCCAGGTCGCGGCTGGAGATGATCAGGGACGGCGGCAGGCCGCTGGCGGGTTGGGTGGGCATGGTGCTCCTCTCACGGGTGGGTGCGCGCCGGGCGCGCATGAAGAAAAAGGCGGCGCGTTTCCGCGTCCGCCCCGGGTCGACTGGTTGTGGGAACACCGTAGCCCGTAACGGGCGGGGGTTCAACCGCATCGGGCCGCCGCGTTCAGGCCCAGTCGCCGCGCGGCGGTGGCGGTGTGGCGGCCGGCTGCACCGGGGCGCCGGGCCTGCCCTCGTCGGGCGAGGCGACCGGCGAGAGCAGCCCCGGCGGCAGGTCGCGGAACACCTGCGCCAGCCGCGCCAGGAAGCCGGCCATGGCCGAGCTGCGCCGCCAGACCATGGCGATGCTGCGGCTGGGGTGCGAGTCGGCAAAGCGCAGCAGGTGGATGTTGTCCGAGCGCGCCACCGGCGGCTTCACTGCCAGGGTCGGCAGCAGGGTCACGCCGACGTTGGCGGCGACCATCTGCCGCAGCGTCTCCAGGCTGGTGGCGCGGAACTCGGTCTTCTCGTGCGCGCCGGACAGGCGGCACACGTCCAGCGCCTGCTCGCGCAGGCAGTGGCCGTCCTCCAGCAGCAGCAGGCGCTGTTCGGACAGCTCGTCCAGGGTCAGCGTGGCGCGCCGCGCCAGCGGATGGTTCTCCGGGACCGCCAGCACGAACGGCTCCTCGAACAGGAACTCGGCGTGCAACTGCTCGTCGTGGACGGGCAGGGCCAGTACCGCCGCGTCGAGCTTGCCGTCGCGCAGGCGGGTAAGCAGTTCGTCGCTCTTCTCCTCCACCAGCAGCAGTTCCAGCTGCGGGAAGCGGGCGCGCACCCGCGGCACCACGTGCGGCAGCAGATAGGGAGCGAGCGTGGGGAAGATGCCCAGCCGCACCGTGCCGGCCTCCGGATCCTGGCTGCGGCGCGCGGCCTCCTTCATCTGCTCGACCTCGGCCACGATCCGGCGCGCGCGCTCGGCGGCCTCGCGGCCGGCGGGGGTCAGCATCACCCTGCGCGGCGCGCGTTCGACCAGCGGCACCCCCAGCTCGTCCTCCAGCTTGCGGATCTGGGTGGAGAGCGTGGGCTGGCTGACATAGCAGGCCGCGGCGGCGCGGCCGAAATGCTTGTGGTCGGCCAGGGCCACCAGGTACTTGAGGTCGCGCAGGTTCATCGCATTCCCTCCCGCCGGATCGCGCCGCCTCCCGGAACGCCGAAAGGCGGACGCGGGTCCACCCTAGCGCTTTCAGGCGGCTTCCGCGACCGGCTCGGCTTCCGGCGCCGAAGCGCGGATCAGGTGGTCGAACGCGGCCAGCGCGGCCTTGGAGCCCTCGCCCATCGCGATCACGATCTGCTTGTACGGCACGGTGGTGCAGTCGCCGGCGGCGAACACGCCCGGCACGCTGGTCTGGCCGCGGTCGTCGACCACGATCTCGCCGCGCGGGCTCAGTTCCACGGTGCCCTTGAGCCATTCGGTGTTGGGCAGCAGGCCGATCTGCACGAACACGCCTTCCAGCTCGAGCCGGTGCGCGTCGTGGCCGACGCGGTCGGTGTAGACCAGGCCGGTGACCTTGTGCCCGTCGCCCAGCACTTCGGTGGTCTGCGCGCTGGTGACGATGCGCACGTTCGGCAGGCTGCGCAGCTTGCGCTGCAGGACCTCGTCGGCGCGCAGCTTCGCATCGAACTCGACCAGGGTGACGTGGGCGACGATGCCGGCCAGGTCGATCGCCGCCTCCACGCCGGAGTTGCCGCCGCCGATCACCGCCACCCGCTTGCCCTTGAACAGCGGGCCGTCGCAGTGCGGGCAGTAGGCCACGCCCTTGTTGCGGTATTCGTTCTCGCCGGGCACGCCCATCTGCCGCCAGCGCGCGCCGGTGGACAGGACCACGGTCTTCGACTTCAGCGAGGCGCCATTGGCCAGCCTGATTTCGACCAGGCCGTCGGCGCCGGCCGGCACCAGCGCGGTGGCGCGCTGCAGGTTCATCACGTCCACGTCGTATTCGCGCACGTGCTGCTCCAGCGCCGCGGCCAGTTTCGGGCCCTCGGTGTGCGGCACCGAGATGAAGTTCTCGATCGCCATCGTGTCCAGCACCTGGCCGCCGAAGCGCTCGGCCGCCACGCCGGTGCGGATGCCCTTGCGCGCGGCGTAGACCGCCGCCGCGGCGCCGGCCGGGCCGCCGCCGACCACCAGCACGTCGAACATGGCCTTCCTGGCGATCTTCTCCGCCTCGCGCTTCTCCGCGCCGCTGTCGAGCCTGGCCACGATCTCCTCCAGGCCCATGCGCCCGGCGCCGAACATCCGGCCGTTGAGGAACACGGTCGGCACCGACATCACCTGGCGTGCCTCGACCTCGTCCTGGAACAGCGCGCCGTCGATGGCCACGTGCCTGACCTTCGGGTTGAGCACCGCCATCAGGTTCAGCGCCTGGACCACATCCGGGCAGTTCTGGCAGGACAGCGAGAAGTAGCTCTCGAACACGAACTCGCCGTCGAGCGACTTCACCTGCTCGATCACCTCGGCTGCGGCCTTGGACGGATGCCCGCCGGCCTGCAGCAGGGCCAGCACCAGCGAGGTGAACTCGTGGCCCATCGGCAGGCCGGCGAAACGCAGCGAGATGTCGTGGCCGGGGCTGGTCACGGCGAACGACGGCTTGCGCTCGGCATCGTCGCGGCGCGCTTCCAGGGTGATCTTCGCCGACAGGGCCTCGATGTCCTGCAGCAGGGCGAGCATCTGCGCCGAGGCGTCGCCGTCGTCGAGCGAGGCGACCAGGTGCACCGGGCGGGTCAGGCGTTCCAGGTAGGCCTGGAGCTGGGTCTTGAGGCTGTCGTCCAACATGGCGGGAACTCCTGGGGGAGGGTACTAGCGGAAATCAGCACTTTCCCAGTCGTTCCCGCGAAGGCCGGAACCCAGCGCCTTTGACTTTCGATGGCTTGAAGTCACTGGGTTCCCGCCTTCGCGGGAACGACGGCGGCTGTTCAGGCGTTTCTCGATGGCGTCGCTGCCGCAACGGCCGGCAAGCCGGTCCCGCTGCGCCCTGCGGGCAGGGCACCGTGCTGCATGGGAGTGGATGGAAGCCGACGCGGCCTGCGTGGCGTGCCGCATGGCGCGGCGGCTGCGTGGGAGCGATGGCTTCCAGCCACTCCCATCCCCGTCCGGGGATGGGAGTGCCGTCCTTCCCGGCGGGCCGGGAGGGCGGGGCGGAACTCAGATCTTGCCGACCAGGTCCAGCGACGGGGCGATGGTCTGGGCGCCTTCCTTCCACTTGGCCGGGCACACCTGGCCCGGGTTGGCGGCGACGAACTGGGCGGCCTTGAGCTTGCGCAGGGTCTCGCTGACGTCGCGGGCAATGGCGTTGTCGTGGATTTCCAGGGTCTTGACCACGCCTTCCGGGTTGATGATGAAGGTGCCGCGCAGGGCCAGGCCCTCTTCGTCGATGTGCACGCCGAAGGCGCGGGTCAGCTGATGGGTCGGGTCGCCGACCAGCGGGAACTGGGCCTTGCCGACCGCCGGGGAGGTCTCGTGCCACACCTTGTGCGAGAAGTGGGTGTCGGTGGTCACGATGTAGACCTCGGCACCGGCCTGCTGGAACTCGGCGTAGTTGTTGGCGGCGTCCTCGACCTCGGTCGGGCAGTTGAAGGTGAAGGCGGCCGGCATGAAGATCACGACCGACCACTTGCCCTTCAGGCTGGCGTCGGTGACTTCGATGAACTCGCCGTTCTGGAAGGCGGTGGCCTTGAACGGCTTGACCGTGGTGTTGATCAGGGACATGGGGAAGGTCCTCTTGGGGTGGTGGAAGCGAGGCCGCCATCCTAGGCGGTCACGATAGACAGATCAAATCGATTAAAGGGATTAAATAGATAGTCATTGACTATCGATAATCAAGGTTCAATCTTTGGTGCAGCGCCGCAGCAGTGGCACCCGCCACTGGTTTGGTCCATCGTCCAGCCCGCATGAGCATCTCCGCCGACTCCGATTCCCGCCTCGACGCGCTGCTGCGCGAAGCCGCCGCCCGGATCGGGCGCGGCGATGCCGAGCCGTTGCTGGTCCACGCGCTGGGCGTGGACCGCGCCTGGCTGTTCGCCCACGCCACCGATCCGGTCGACGCCGGGGCCGCAGGCCGCTTCCGGGCCCTGGTCGAGCGCCGCGCCGCCGGCGAGCCGGTGGCCTACCTGACCGGGCGGCGCGGGTTCTGGACCCTGGACCTGGAAGTCACGCCCGACACCCTGATCCCGCGCCCGGAGACCGAACTGCTGGTGGAACTGGCGTTGGCGCGGGTCGGGCCGGACCAGCCGGTGCGGATCGCCGACCTGGGCACCGGCAGCGGCGCCATCGCCCTGGCCCTGGCCAGCGAGCGGCCAGCGGCGGCGGTGGTCGCCACCGACGTGAGCAAGGCGACCCTGGCGGTGGCGGTGCGCAACGCGCAGGCGCACGCGCTGGACAACGTATGGTTCCGCCGTGGCGACTGGACCGAAGCCTTGGGCAACGACCGTTTCGACCTGATCGCCAGCAACCCGCCCTACATCGCCGAGGGCGACCCGCACCTGGCCGAGGGCGACCTGCGCCACGAGCCGCCGCGCGCGCTGTCCTCAGGGGCCGACGGGCTGGACGCGATCCGCACGATCGCCCTTGCCGCACCGCGGCACCTGGTTCCCGGCGGCTGGCTGCTGCTCGAGCACGGCCTGGAGCAGGGGCCGGCGGTGCGCGCGCTGCTGGAGCAGGCGGGGCTGGTCGAGGTGGAAACCGTGCGCGACCTCGAGCTGCGCGACCGCGTCACCCTCGGCCGCCTGCCGCTGTAGGAGCCGGGCTTGTCTTCGATCCGGCGTTGACGGCACAGGCGACGCCCTCAGGATCCCGACGCCCGTGTCGCCGACTGAAGTCGGCTCCTACAGGAGCGGTCGCGCTGCGGCTGTTGTAGGAGCCGGGTTCAGCCGGCGACACGACGCCGCCGGCCCAGGCGACGCCCTCGTATTCCCGACGCCCGTGTCACCAGCCATCTGGGCATCGGCACCGGTGCGGTGGCTTTCCCGGGCAGGTGCCTCCCGCGGGCCAGGCTGCGGTCGGATCATCGAGGCGGCGGTGCCGGCGGATCTGCGCCGGCAAATTCGCGCATCCGGCCGTCCGTGGCGCCTGCGCTAGAATCGGCCGTTCATCCGCAGCGAGCCCCGGCATGCGCACGCTCTATCCCGAGATCGAACCGTTCGACACCGGCACCCTCAAGGTCGACGGCCGCCACGAGCTCTACTACGAACAGTGCGGCAACCCGGACGGCAAGCCGGTGGTGCTGCTGCACGGCGGCCCGGGCGGCGGCTGCAGCGCGAAGATGCGCCGCTTCCACGATCCGGCGAAGTACCGGATCGTGCTGTTCGACCAGCGCGGCGCCGGCCGCTCGACTCCGCACGCGGACCTGGTCGACAACACCACCTGGGACCTGGTCGCCGACATCGAGAAGCTGCGCGGCAAGCTCGGCATCGAGCGCTGGCAGGTGTTCGGCGGCAGCTGGGGCTCGACCCTGGCGCTGGCCTACGCCGAAACCCATCCGCAGCGGGTGGCCGAACTGGTCCTGCGCGGCATCTTCATGCTGCGCCGCTGGGAGCTGGAGTGGTTCTACCAGGAAGGCGCCAACCGCCTGTTCCCGGATGCGTGGGAGCACTACCTCGCGGCGATCCCGCCGGTGGAGCGCCACGACCTGATCTCGGCCTTCCACCGCCGCCTGACCAGCGAGGACGAGGCCACCCGGCTGGCCGCGGCCAAGGCCTGGAGCGTGTGGGAGGGGGCGACCAGTTTCCTGCACGTGGACGCCGACTTCGTCGACAGCCACCAGGACCCGCACTTCGCCCTGGCCTTCGCCCGGATCGAGAACCACTACTTCGTCAACGGCGGTTTCTTCGAGGTCGAGGACCAGCTGCTGCGCGACGTGCACCGCATCGCCGGCATTCCCGGCGTGATCGTGCACGGCCGCTACGACGTGGTCTGCCCGCTGCAGAACGCCTGGGAACTGCACAAGGCCTGGCCGGCCTCGAAGCTGGAAATCAGCCCGGCATCGGGGCATTCGGCGTTCGAACCGGAGAACGTCGACGCCCTGGTGCGCGCCACCGACGCCTTCGCGCTGTAGGAGCCGGGTTCAGCCGGCGACACGGGCGTCGGGACCATGAAGGAGTCGCCTGTGCCTGCGTGGCGTGTCGCCGGCTGAAGCCAGCTCCTACAAAAGCGCAGGCCGTCCCTGTAGGAGCCCACTTCAGTGGGCGACACGGGCGTCGGGATCATGCAGAAGTCGCCTGCACCGACGGCATCGATCGTCGGCCGGAGCACGTCTCCTACAACGGCGGCGTGGGCAGCGGCGCCTGTTCCGGCGGCAACTCGGCCGGCACCGGCTGCGGGTACTGCAGCATCGGAAACAGCGTGGGCTGCGCCTGCGGCGATGCCGCAGGCTTGCCCGGGCGCTCGATCTGCTCGGGCAGGAAGCGGTCGAGCACGGCGAAGAAGCGCTTGTAGAAGTTCGGGTCCTGCAGCGTCGCACTGCCGACCTTGACCAGCGAGTCCTCGCTGGAGCCGATTGGCAGCGACACCGAGCCCAGCGCGCTCACGCCGAGGCTGGCGTTGGTGTTGCTCCGGCGCAGCGCGTAGCGGTCCTGCACCGCGTTGACGAAGACCAGAGTCTGCTGGTCGCCGCGCGTCTGCGGCATGCACACCGCGCGGAATTCGACCTGCTCGTGGCTCTCGTCCTGCTGGAAATACTTGCGCGCCTCGACCACGTCGGCTTCGGCGCGTCCGACCACGAAGCCCTGGCTCAGCAGTGCGCGGCGCGCGGCCTCGCAGGCCTGCCGCGGCGAATGGTCGAGGCTGCGCGAGTACGTATTGGAGGAATCGAACGCCTCGTACACGCTGGGGGTGGACTTGCTGCCGCCGCCGAACGAGCAGCCGCCCAGGGTGGCGACCAGCAGCAGGGGCAGGAGGATCGGGCGCGTGGCGGGCATCGGGAGGGGGGAGCGAGGCATCCGGTCGAGTATGCCGGATCGCGCCGGACCTGCACGACCGGGACTGGTACCGGTTACAGTGCGGCCGGTCACGGATTCATTCGCCGCTCAGGCAACGGCGAAGCCCGGCTCCAGCATTTGCAGCAGCCGCGCCAGGCGCCGCGCCCAGGCGAGCTGCCCGGCTTCGTCGGCGATCAGGTCCTGGCGGATCTCCAGTTCCACGTGCGGCAGGCCGCGCGATTCGCCGTGCACCGGGATCGCGTAGTCGCTGGTATCGCTGACCGAATAGGGCTGGTTGTCGCCGACCACCAGGTCGCCCTCGGCCTGCAGCGCGTCGCGCAGGGCGTGCGCCAGGCGCGCGTCGCGGTGGTAGAGCACGCCGCAGTGCCAGGGCCGCGCCATCCCGCTCATTTTCGGGGTGAAGCTGTGCAGGGTGACGAGCAGGGTCGGGCGCCGCGTCGCGCTGCGCAGGTCCAGCGCCTCGACGATCTTGGCGTGGTAGGGCAGGAATATCTCCAGCACGCGCGCGGTGCGCGCCTCCGGCGCGAGCCCGGCATTGGCCGGCACGGCGGTGCCGTCGCTGGCGATGACTATGGAGGTCGGCGAATCCAGCGGCCGGTTGCAGTCGATCACCAGCCGCGAGTAGGTCTGCAGGATGGTCCAGGCGTCGAGCAGTCGCGCCAGCTGCCGGGCGGTGCCGGCGACGCCGATGTCCCAGCCGATGTGGCGGTCGATCGCGCCCGGCGGCAGGCCCAGGTCGCCGAGCGCGCGCGGGACCGCCTGGCCGGCGTGGTCGGCGGTGAACAGCCAGGGCGATGCGCCCTCGGGGTTCAGCAGCTCGAACGGCGGCGGATCGCCGGCCTGCAGCAGCGGCGCGGCGGCGGCGTGGCTGTCAGCGCCCACGCGGGCTGCCGTCCAGGTTGTGGTCGATCATCCACAGGCCGGCCCAGAGCTTGGCGTCCAGCTCGTAGCCCTGCTCCAGCTTGCGCGCCAGCCAGGCGGCGGCCTCGGCGCGCGGCACCTCGTGCACGGTGATGTCCTCGCTGGCGTCGCCGCCGCCGGCGCCGACCTTGCGCAGGCCGGTGGCGCGGACGAAGGCGATCTTCTCGCTGCTGGCGCCGGAGGAGGTGGGGCCGGTCATCAGCACCTCGGCGTGCCCGGCGGTCCAGCCGGTTTCCTCTTCCAGCTCGCGGATCGAGGACTGCTCGATCGACTCGCCGGCGTCGATGTCGCCGACCAGCCCGGCCGGCATCTCGATCGTGCGCGCCTGCAGCGGAATGCGGAACTGCTCGACGAACAGCACGCGGTCATCCGGGGTGACGGCGATGATGATCGCGGCCAGTCCGCCGGGATGGGTGCGCTCGGAGTACTCCCAGGTGCCGCGCACCACCATGCGCTGGTAGCGGCCTTCGTAGACGGTGCGGGGTGGATTGGAATCGGGGTCGTCGGCCATGGGCCAATGCTAAGCGGGAAACGGTGACGGAGGCGCGTCGGCGGCGCCGTCGGCGTCCAGCCCGGCCGCGGTGCGCAGGCGGCGCCGGGTCATCGGGCCGAAGCGCAGGGTCGCGGCCAGCGCGTCGAGCATCTCCGGGTCGGCCTCGGCGCGCGCGGCGACCGGGTCGTCGTAGCCGAGCGGGGCGTCGCAGGCGATCGTGGTCAGCTGCCGCCACAGCAGCGCGTGCTCGCGCTGCTCGCGCAGGCGGACGGCGACCTGGGCGGCGCCGCGCAGGCGCAGGAACGCGACCTCGTCGACCCGCTCCAGCAGCGCGTCGAGGCTGCCGAAGTGGGCCAGCAGCACCGCCGCGGTCTTGGCGCCGACGCCGCCGACGCCGGGGATGTTGTCGACCGCGTCGCCGGTCAGCGCCAGGTAGTCGGCGATCTGGTGGGCGTGCACGCCGTGCCGCGCCTTGACCCCGGCCGCGTTCCAGCGCTGGGCGCGGGCGTAGTCCCACTGCTCGTCGTGCTCGCCCAGCAGCTGCGACAGGTCCTTGTCGGCGGAGACGATGATCCCGCGGTAGCCGGCCGGCCGGGCCCGGTACAGGGCGCTGCCGATCAGGTCGTCGGCCTCGTAGTCGGGGTCGGCCAGCACCGCCAGCCCGAGTGCGGCGCACAGTGCCTTGCAGTGCGCGAACTGGCGCTTGAGCTCCTCCGGCGCCGGCTCGCGGTTGGCCTTGTAGGCCGGATAGATGCGGTTGCGGAAACAGCTGTCCAGCGCCTCGTCGAAGGCGATGGCGATGTGCCGTGGCCGCTCGCGCTCGAGCAGGTCGAGCAGGAAGCGGGCGAAGCCGTGCACGGCGTTGGTCGGCCAGCCGTGGGCGTCGCGGAACTCGTCGGGCATCGAGTGCCAGGCGCGGAACACGTACAGGCTGGCGTCGACCAGGTGCAGCGACGGTTGCGCCGCCGCCGGGCCGGGCGCGACGGCGGCGTCGCCGGCGGTCACGGCGCCCAGTCCGCCAGCAGCGTGCGTGGGTCCGGGCGCTCGCGCTCGGGCACGTCCTGCAGCGGCGTGCCGATGTGGACGAAGCCGACCACCCGCTCGTGGCCGGCCAGCCCCAGCACGCGCGCGACCTCCGGGTCGTAGGCCATCCACGCGGTCAGCCATTGCGCGCCGAAGCCCAGCGCCTGCGCGGCCTGGAGCAGGGCGAAGCAGACGCAGCCGGCGCTCAGCAGCTGCTCCTGCTCGGGCACCTTGTGCCCGGCCTGCAGGCGGGCGACCACCGCCACCACCAGCGGCGCGTGCGAAAAGCGCTGGCGGTCCTTGTCGATCTGGTGGGGAGCCGCTTGCGGATCGCGCTGCAGCGCCCGCTCGGCGAGGAATGCGCCGAGCGCGTGGCGGGCATCGCCGGCGATGCGCAGGAAGCGGAACGGCACCAGCTTGCCGTGGTCGGGCACGCGCACTGCCGAGGCCAGCATGCGCAGCAGCGTGGCCTCGTCCGGGCCGGGTTCGCCCAGCTGCATCGAGGGCACCGAGCGCCGCTGGTCGAGGGCTTGCAGGGCCGAAAGTGTGCGCATAATCTCAAATCGCTCAAGTCCGGCCGCGGCGTGCCGACAGGTGGGAAGTATAGGCGCCCACCCCCCGCACGCTCCGGGACAGGGACGGACCTGGCCTGCACACGCGGTTCATGTGCGCGCCTTAAATTCACAGGCCGATGCAGACACCGCCCTTCGTAGACGAACTGCCCAGCCGCAACCTGGACCTGCTCAACCAGGTCCGGGAGAGCATCCTGTTGCCGCTGGCCGATGTGTTCGCCGCCGAACTGGACGGGGTGGGCGCCGGCCTGTTCCAGCTGGCCGACAAGGCGCCGCCGGCGCTGCAGAAGGACTACCTGGACGCGATCCAGGAACTGCGCCGCGAGCGTGAGTCGCTGATCGCCCGCTTCCGCGCGCACCTGGCGAAGGCCTGGCAGGCGCTGGAGGCCGGACGCCCGCTGTCGGTCGAGCGCACCCTGTCGCGCGGCAATGACCTGACCCTGGTCGCCGACGCCGAGCTGGAAGTGCGGCTGGCGGTGCGCAACCTGGCCGGCGCGATCCAGCAGCAGTGGCGGCCGGAGCTGATGCGGCTGGACCGCTACCTGGGCTTCATCGCTGGCGGCCTGCGCCTGGACGGCGACAGCAACCCGATCGGCCCCGAGCACCTGGGCGTGGCGGTATACGCCGCCGTCTCCGCGACCCGGCTGGCGCCGCGCGCGCAGCTGGCCGCCGTGCGCGTGTGCGAGCCGGGCATGGTCGAACGGGTGGGCGTGCTCTACGAGGCGCTGGAACAGCAGCTGCAGGCCATCGCCCGCACCACCGAGCTGGCCGAAGGTCGCGCGCGCCGGCGCGCGATCCCCGGCCTGGCCGGTCCCGGGCGCGAGGACACGCCGGACTGGATCACCCGCTTCTTCAGCCAGTGGCAGGGCGGCCAGCGCGCAGCGCAGGCGGCCAGCGCGATCGACGTGCACGCCCGCGCCGACCACGAACTGCTGCCGGCCGAACTGCACCGCCTGCTGCAGGGCGCGCGCGACGATGGGAACGCCGCCGCGGCCGGCGAGCTCCGCGCCCTGTCGCCGCGCGAACTGGCGTCGGCGCTGTCACTGCTGCAGACCACCGCGCAGGCCGGCTTCGACGAGATAGAACGCGGCGGCGACCTGCGCGCCGGCCTGCGCCGCGAGATCCTGGCCCACGCGGCGATGCTCGGCGTCGGTCCGGGGTCGGCGCGCATCGACCCGGCCGACGCCGACACCCTGGACCTGGTGGCGATGCTGTTCCAGGCCATGCTGGGCGAATCGCAGCTGCGGGCCGACCTGCGCCCGGTGCTCGGCCAGCTGCTGGTGCCGGTGGCCAAGGTCGCGCTGCAGGATCCGCGCCTGTTCGTGCGCGACAGCCATCCGGTGCGGCGCCTGCTGAACATGCTGGCCGACGCCTGCGACGGCAACCCGGGCGAGACCGCCGCCGAGCTGGCGCTGCTGGCCCAGGTGCAGGCAACCGCGACGCGCGTGGTGCGCGACTTCGACGAGCACCTGGGCGTGTTCCTGCAGGCCGAGTCGGAATTCGGCGCCTACTTCGAGCAGTACCGGCGCCGGGTGGAGATCGCCGAGCGCCGCGCGGCCGAACTGCAGCGGGCCGAGGAACGGCGCCTGGCGGCGCGTGCCTGCGCCGGCGAGGGGGTGGCCTCGCGCCTGGACGGACGCGAACTGCCGGCGGTGATCGAAGGATTCCTGCGGCGGCCGTGGGCAAGGCACGTGGAGCGCATCGCCCTGCGCGAAGGCGTCGCCGGGAGCTCGGGGGTGGCCGCAGCGATGGCCCTGGCCGACGGTCTGCTGGCCGCCATCGACGCCTCGCCGCGCATTGCCGAGCCGTGGCTCGAGGCGCACCGGCCGGCGCTGCAGCGGCTCTACGCCGAGGCGGGACTGTCCCCGGCGGCGGCGGAAGCGGCCGCCGCGACCCTGGTCGACGTGCTGCGTGGCCGCCAGGCCGCCGACGCGCCGGCACCGGAGCTTCCGCCGGAGCCGGCGCCGCCCGCGGTCGAGCCGGAGGCGGCGTCGCTGCTGCCCGAAGAGCCCGCCGAGCAGATCGGGTTCGACATCGATACGGCCGAGTATTTCCAGGCCCTGCCGCTGGGCACCTGGCTGGACTTCATCGACCGCTACGGCCAGGTGCAGCCGGGCAAGCTGGCCTGGGTCAGCCCGATCTCCGGCCGGCGCATGTTCGTCAACCGGCGCGGCTCGCGCTTCTGCGTGGCCTCGCCCGAGCAGCTGGCGGCGATGGTCCGGCTCGGGCGGCTGCGCCTGCATCGCGACGAGGACGCCTTCTACAGCGCGATGCAGTCGGTGGTCGACTTCCTCGACATGCCGGCGGCCGCGGCCTGAACCCCAAGTGGTGGGTGATGGGGCTAAAGTTTTCCGGGTCGACGGAAATGCCCACTGGATCACGGATGCCTGACCGGCGGCACCGTAGGATGCCTGTGCGGCATGGGGGGCCGCAGCCCTGTTTCCCTCTGCCCGCGCGGGAGTTGCGCGCATGAGCATGACCCAGCAAGACCCGAACATCCCACACCCCCACGCCCGCGACCCCCGGTTGCTGGCGATGGCGCGCGATGCGTTCCTGCCGCAACTCGGCGATGCCTTCGCCGTCGCGGTGGCGCGCTACGACGACGTCATGTTCGACCGCGCCGAGCGTGCCGGCGCCTCGCAGCTGCTGTTCCTGGACGGCATGCGCGAGCTGCGCCGCCGTCGCGAGGAGATCGCCGCCCGCTTCCGCGCGCAGCTGTCGCAGGCGTGGCAGGCGCTGGAGACCGGCGCACCGCTGTCGGCCGAGGCCGCCCTGTCCAGCCAGGCCGGTGGCCTGAGCCTGGTGGCCGAGCACGAACTGGAATCGCGCCTGGCCGTGCGCAACCTGGCCAGCGTGGTGCTGCGCGACTGCAAGCCGGTGCTGCTGCGCCTGGACCGCCGCCTGGGCTGGATCGCCGGCGGGCTGGAACTGGACGCCGACAGCAACCCGATCGGCCCGGAGCACATCGGCGTGGCCGTGCACGAGGCCTTCGCCACCTCGGAACTGGCGCCGGAAGTGCGCCTGGTCCTGATCAAGCTGTGCGAGCGCGACCTGGCCGCAACCGTGGCCAAGCTGTACGAGACCCTGGACCTGCGCCTGGTGCGCGAAGGCGTGCTGCCCGGCGCACCCGCCGCGCGGACCCAGGCGCAGCCGGCGCGCGCGAACGACCCGCAGGCGCCCGACTACGGCGCATGGGGCGAGGCGGCGGGCGAGGAGTACTCGCCGGCGTGGGCGTCGCGCTTCATGCAGCGCTGGCAGGAAACCCGCGGTGCGATGCAGCAGCACGGCTTCGACCCGGCCGACGGCGCTGGCGCGCCCGGCGCGGGCGGGTCGGGCATGCTGCTGGACGCGCTGCACCAGTTGCTGCAGCAGAGCCGCGAAATGCGTGGTGGCGCCGAACAGGTCGCCGGCGGCGTGCAGGCGGCGCAGTCGGCCCAGCGCCCGCTCAGCCAGCGCGAGATGCTGTCGGTGCTGTCGCTGCTGCAGGCCACGCCCAGCGCGACCCTGAGCGCGGCGATCGGCGATGAGCAGGAGTCGCTGTCGCAGCGGCTCAAGAGCGAGGTGTTGTCCAACGCCAGCCAGCTCGGCATGGACCCATCCAGCACAAGCCTGGACCCGAAGGACGAGGATGCGATCGACCTGGTCGGCATGCTGTTCGACGTGCTGCTGGACGAACGCGACCTGGCCGGCCGCCCGCGCGAGCTGATCGGCCGGCTGGTGGTGCCGTTCGTCAAGGTGGCGCTGCTGGACCGGCGCATGTTCGTGCAGAAGACCCACCCGGCGCGGCGCCTGCTCAACGCGCTGGCCGAGGCCTGCGAGGGCAACCAGGGCGAGAGCGCGGCCGAGCGCACGCTGCTGGCCAAGGTCGAGGAGATCATCCACCGGCTGGTGGCCGAGTTCAACGAGAACCTGGCCATCTTCATGACCCTGGAGGAAGAGTTCCGCGACTTCCTCGAGCAGCACCGCCGCCGGATCGAGATCACCGAGCGCCGCGCCGCCGAGATCCAGCGCGGCCAGGAGCGCCTGGAGCTGGCCCGCAGCCGCGCCGAGTTCGAGCTGGCCTCGCGCCTGGAAGACCGGCAACTGCCGCAGGCGGTGGCCGAGTTCCTGCGCAACCCGTGGCAGCACCACCTCACCCTGGCGCTGCTGCGCGAGGGCGAGGTCGGCGACGCGTTCGTCGAGTCGCTGGAGCTGGCCGACGGCATCCTCGAGGAGATGGGCGAGGCGCAGCGCCACATCGTCGGCAAGCTGTGGCTGCAGAACTGGCAGCCGGGCCTGCGCAAGGTCTTCTCCAGCGTCGGCCTGCACGGCGACGCGGCCGACGCGGCGATCGGCGCCCTGCACGACACCCTGCAGGCAGTGGCCGACGCGCGCCCGGAACTGGAGAAGCCGCTGCCGGAACTGCCGGCCGTGGCCCTGCCGCAGCCGGTCCCGGTCGAGCAGGGCGCGATCGAACTGGTCGCCGGCACCGACACCCTGGATTTCGACAACGCCGACGCCGAGCGCATCCGCACGCTGCCGGTCGGCACCTGGCTGGACTTCATCGACAAGGATGGCCGAGTGCAGCCGGGCAAGCTGTCGTGGGTCAGCCCGATCTCCTCGCGCCTGCTGTTCGTCAACCGCCGCGGCGTGCGCTTCTGCGTCGCGTCCGCCGAGGAGCTGGCGGTGATGGTGCGCCTCGGCCGCCTGCGCATGCACGTGGCCGACGATGGCGCCTTCGACAGTGCCATGCAGGGCGTGATCGAGCGCCTGGACATGAGGGCGGCGGCGCCGGAATCGGCGACCCTGCACTGACGGCGCCCCCCTGCAGGGGGCGGTGCATTCTTGTAGGAGCTGGCTTCAGCCGGCGACACGACGCCTCGGCACAGGCGACTTCTTCGTGGTCCCGACGCCCGTGTCGCCCACTGAAGTGGGCTCCTACAGGGAAAGCACCGGTCTGACCGGGGGCAGGCCACGGCACGCCGCCTGCGATACGCATGAAACCATTGCCCGGGCGCCGGCCGGCGCCCGCGTTTTGCTAGCATCGCCGCTCGATCCGGTTCAGGGCGAGGGGACGCGATGGCGGTGGAAGTGCTGGTGCTGAGGGAAGCCGCGGCGGGCGAGAAGCGCGTGGCGGCCACGCCGGAAACGGTGAAGAAGCTGCTCGCCGCCGGTGCGCGGGTGCAGGTCGAGCCAGGTGCAGGCCTGGCCGCGGGAATCACCGACCAGGCCTATCTCGATGCCGGCGCGCAGGCCGCTGGCGCGGCCGCGCGTGCCGCCGCCGAGCTGGTGCTGTGCGTGCAGCCGCCGCCGGCCGAGGCGATCGCCGGGCTCAGGCAGGGCGCGACCCTGGTCGGCGTGCTGCAACCGCAGGCCGACGAGGCGCGTGCCGCGGCGCTGCAGGCGCGCGGCATCCGCGCCTTCCCGCTGGAGCGGCTGCCGCGCACTACGCGCGCGCAGGCGATGGACGTGCTCAGCTCGCAGGCCGGCATGGCAGGCTACAAGGCGGTACTGATTGCCGCGCAGCTGGCGCCGCGCTTCTTCCCGATGCTCACCACCGCGGCCGGCACGATCCGGCCGTCGAAGGTGCTGATCGTTGGCGCCGGCGTGGCGGGACTGCAGGCGATCGCCACCGCGCGCCGGCTCGGCGCGCAGGTAGAGGGCTTCGACGTGCGCCCGGAGACGCGCGAGCAGATCGAATCGCTCGGCGGCAAGTTCCTCGACCTGGGCGTGAGCGCGGCCGGCGAAGGCGGCTACGCGCGCCAGCTCACCGACGAGGAGCGCGCCGAACAGCAGCGCCGGCTCGCAGACCATCTGAAGGGCATCGACGTGGTGGTCTGCACCGCGGCGGTGCCGGGTCGCCCGGCACCGAAGATCGTGACCGCGGCGATGGTCGCCGGGATGAAGCCCGGCAGCGTGATCGTGGACCTGGCCGCCGAGACCGGCGGCAACTGCGAGGCGACCCGCCCGGGCGAAACGGTGGAGCAGGGCGGGGTGACCGTCGCCGGTCCGCTCAACCTGGCCAGCATGGGCGCGGTGCACGCCAGCGAGATGTACGCGCGCAACGTGTACAACTTCGTCGCGCTGTTCCTGAAGGACGGCGCGCTGGCCTTCGACTGGAACGACGAGCTGCTGGCGAAGACGGCGTGGCCGGCAGCGCCGGAGGTTGCGGCTGCCGAGGCGGGTTGACGGCAGCGGTTACCGGGCTCGCCCGCCCAAATGGGGTCAGGTTCATTTTTTTCGGGGAAATTGAACCTGATCCATTTCGGGCGCAGGGGCGGTCCTGCGTTTTTGTAGGAGCTGGCTTCAGCCGGCGACACGACGCCTCGGCACAGGCGACTCCTTCATGCTTTCGACGCCCGTGTCGCCGGCTGAAGCCAGCTCCTACAAAAGGCGGACTAGGGCTGCGCCGGTGCGGGATGCTCGTGCAGCCACTGCTGGCGCTGCTCGGGGCTCATCTTCTTCCAGCGCTCGCGGAACGCCTGGCGCTGCTCCGGGGTCATGTCCCGGGTCTGCTCGAAGATGGCGCGCGCCTGCTGCTTCTGCTCCGGGCTCATCTGCTCGAAGCGGTGCATGCCGCGGCGGGCGCGCTCGCGCTCCTCCGGCGGCATCGACTTCCAGCGGCGCGCGTGCTCGAGCATGCGCCCGCGCTCCTGCGGCGAATCGTTCCAGCGCTCGCGCACCGGCGCGATCAAGGTCTCGCGCTGCTCGGCGCTGAGCTGTTCCCAGGCGGGCAGCGGGGCGGTGGCCGGCGCCGTTTCCTGCTTCGCGGGCGGCGTGGCCTGCGCCGTGGCCAGCGCGGGCAGCGCGAGCGCGAACAGGCAGATGGCGATGCGGAGGGACTTCATGGGTTACTCCATTGCGAGGGCGATGGCGTCGGCCGAATCCAGCCACAGATAGAAACCGGGATCCTCCTGCAGCGGTTCGGCCGGGTCGGCGGTCGCGGCCGCCAGCGCCGGCTGGTCGGGCGCGCCGGGCGTCGGCACGCCCGGATGCAGCAGCACCGCCAGCGCCACGGCCGCGGCCACCGCGCCGCCAGCCAGCCACGGCGCGAACAGCGGCCGCCGGCGCGGCGCGGCGTCCGCAGCCGCGCGGCGCGCCTGGCGCAGCCGCGCCAGGGTCGGCGCGGAGACATCGGCCAGTGCGGCGGCGTGCAGCTGCCGGGCCCGGCTGTCGATGGGGTCGAAGTCGACGGGGTCGGGTGCGGTCGTCATCGGACGTCCTCCAGTTGCGATTGCAGTGCCTGCCGCGCACGCGACAGGTGGGTCTTCACCGAGCCTTCCGAACAGCCCATCGCCCGCGCGGTGGTGGCCACGTCCAGCTCCTCGAACACGCGCAGGGTGAACGCCTCACGCTGCCGGGCCGGCAGCGCGCGCAGCGCCTGGACCAGGCGCGCGTAGGCTTCGCGCTGCTCGTGGGCCTGGGCCGGACCCACGCCCGGGTCGGCCCAGTCGATGCTGGCGTCGTCGGCGTCCACCATGTCGCCGGCTGGACGCAGCCAGCGCAGGCGGAAGCGCGCGCGCCGCTGCAGGTCGATGATCCGGCGGCGCAGGATGCTCCAGAACAGCGGCGTCCACTCGCCGGCCGGGCGCTCGCGGTAGGCCAGCATCTTCATCATCGCGTCCTGGACCGCGTCCAGGGCGTCGTCGCGGTGGCGCAGGCCGGCCTCGGCGAAGCGGAACGCGCGCGGCCCGACCTCGGCCAGGAACGCGTCCAGCGACGCCCAGACGGGCGTCGCCTGCGTCTCCCAGCCGGGATCGAGGGGCGTGGTCACCAGCACAGCTTAGCTGCGCACGGCCCGGCGCTGGCCGGCCAGGAAGGCGACGCCCCGGGAAACGCGCGGCGACGGGAAGGAAGACAGGGAAGCGTTGCGGCGGTCCAAGGCGGTCTCCTGCGAGGGAACACCCAGGGAAACGCATGCATGTGCAACTGGTTGACCGGCCTCCCAACCGTTCATGCTGCGGTTATCATCCCGGCGGGCGCCGTGCCCGGGGAGCGAGGCGGTAATGAACGACGGTTTCGTTGCGCTGTACATCTTCATGCTGGCGGCGATCGCCGGCCACGTGATCATCTCGCGGGTGCCGGTGATCCTGCACACGCCGCTGATGTCAGGCTCCAACTTCATCCACGGCATCGTCCTGATCGGTGCAATGGTCGTGCTCGGCCACGCCGACACCACCCTGGAGAAGGCGATCGGTTTCATCGCCGTGGTCCTGGGCGCGGGCAACGCGGCCGGCGGCTACGTGGTCACCGAGCGCATGCTGGAGATGTTCAAGTCGTCGAAGAAGCCGGAGCGCAAGGCATGAGCGGCGGCGAATTCGACTTCCGCACCTGGCTGGTCGGGGTCAGCTACCTGGTCGCGGCGACCCTGTTCCTGCTCGGCCTGCAGCGCATGGCCTCGCCGGCCACCGCGCGCAGCGGCATCCACTGGGCCGGCTGGGGCATGCTGATCGCCACCGCGGCGACCTTCCTGCTGCCGGGCCTGCACAACATGCCGCTGATCGTCACCGCGCTGGTGCTGGGCACGGTCACCGCCTGGATCTCCGGCAAGAAGGTGGCCATCACCGACATGCCGCAGATGGTGGCGCTGTACAACGGCATGGGCGGCGGTTCGGCCGCGGCGATCGGCGCGGTGGAACTGTTGCGCTTCTCGGCGCTGGCGCACGGCGATGTGCTGCCGCTCGATGGCGCGGGCACGCACCCGGGCACGGTGGTGCTGACCCTGGCGCTGCTGGGTTCGGCGATCGGCGCGGTGGCGCTGTCCGGCTCGATCATCGCCTGGGCCAAACTCGACGGGCGCCTGGACCGGCGCGTGGTGTTCCCCGGCCAGCAGGCCTTCAACCTGCTGGTGGCGGTGGCCATGGTGGTGCTGGGCGTGTGGGCCGGTGTGACCCTGGAGATGTGGGCGATCGCCGCGTTCTTCGTCGTCGCCCTGGCGCTGGGCGTGCTGATGACCCTGCCCATCGGCGGCGCCGACATGCCGGTGGTGATCTCGCTGTACAACGCCTTCACCGGACTGGCGGTGGCATTCGAAGGCTACGTGCTGGGCAACGAGGCGCTGATCATCGCCGGCATGATGGTCGGCGCGGCCGGCATCCTGCTCACCCGGCTGATGGCCAAGGCGATGAACCGGCCGATCACCGGCGTGCTGTTCGGCAGCTTCGGCGGCGGCGGCCAGGCGCAGGAGATCAGCGGTTCGCAGAAGCCGATCGAGGCCGGCGACGTGGCGGCGATGATGGCCTACGCCGAGCGCGTGGTGATCGTGCCCGGCTACGGCCTGGCCGTGGCCCAGGCCCAGCACAAGATCTGGGAACTGGCGCAGCGGCTGATCGACCGCGGCGTGAAGGTCAAGTTCGCGATCCATCCGGTCGCCGGGCGCATGCCCGGGCACATGAACGTGTTGCTGGCCGAGGCCGGCGTGCCCTACGACCTGATTGCCGACATGGACGACATCAATCCGGAGTTCCCGAACACCGACGTGTCGCTGGTGATCGGTGCCAACGACGTGGTCAACCCGGTGGCCAAGACCGATCCCGCATCGCCGATCTACGGCATGCCGATCCTGGACGTGGTCGAGTCGAAGAACGCGATCGTGATCAAGCGCGGCAAGGGCACGGGTTTCGCCGGCATCGAGAACGCGCTGTTCTACGCCGACAATACCCGCATGCTGTACGGCGACGGCGCCGAGATGGCCAGCGCCCTGGTCAGCGAGCTCAAGGCGCTGGACGGTGGCGGGCACTGAGCCTCGGCCGAGGCGCCCCTAATGGGGTCAGGTTCAATTTCCCAGCGCCAATGCCCGGTCCAACGGGTCAGGTCATTTCCCCAAGAAAATGAACCTGACCCCATTTGGGCGCCTTGCCGGCTCCCCTTGTAGGAGCCCACTTCAGTGGGCGACACGGGCGTCGGAACCATGAAGGTGTCGCCTGTGCCGAGGCGTCGCGTCGCCGGCTGAACCCGGCTCCTACAGAAGCGGGGCCAGGCCACGCCCGCAGCGGGGCGACCTAGCGCGCGGCCCGCAGCGCCAGCAGCGGGGCCAGTGCCAGGCAGAGCACATCGAACCAGGTGTTGGCCAGCCGGGCCAGGATCCAGACGTGGAACGCACCCATCTTCGGCGCCGCTTCCCACGGCGCCATGCCCATCTGCCCGCCGATGTGGCCGGCCACCACGAACCACTGCACGGCCACGGCCATGGCCACGGTGGTGGCCGCGGCCAGCAGGCGCCGCGGCCAGCCGGCCGGCATGCCGCCCAGGCGCAGCATCCAGGCCGCCTCCAGCGCCGCCAGCAGCGCAAGCCAGCCGTGCTGGCGGCCGGTGGCCAGGGCCAGCGAGCTCCACGCCACGACCATCGTCGCGCTGCCCAGCAGGAGCATGAACGGCCACAGCCAGCGCGGGGCGCGGTGAGTGGCGGGTGGCTGGGCGTTCGGGGCGGGCGGCATCGGGGCGTCCGGGCAGGGGCGCCAAGGATACGCGTTGCCCGCATCGGCTAGAATGCCCGCCTTGTCCTTCCCGGCAGCGGCTTGCATGTGCGGCCAGCGCGCCCCATATCGACCGCATGTACTCCCGCAGCAGTGAACCCGTCCGTTTCGAGCGCGACTGCGCCGCCGTCATGGTGCCGCAGGGCGAGGCCGTGACCCTGCCGGCCGGCAGCGTCGGCTACATCACCCAGGGCCTGGGCGGCAGTTACACGGTGTTCGTCGAGGGCAACCTGTTCCGGATCGCCGGCAAGGACGCGGACGCGATCGGCAAGGAGCCGCCGCCGGAGCTGGAGTTGCCGGCCGGTGCCGGCGACGAGGAAGTCGAGGCGATGGTCTGGCGCCAGCTGCGCACCTGCTTCGACCCGGAGATCCCGTTCAACATCGTCGATCTGGGGCTGGTGTACGAGGCCAGCCTCAAGCCGTGCGAGGACGGCCGGCGTATGGTCGAGGTGAAGATGACCCTGACCGCGCCCGGTTGCGGCATGGGCGAGATCCTGGTCGACGACGTGCGCAGCAAGCTCGAGCAGATCCCGACCATCGCCGAGGCCGATGTGGAGCTGGTGTTCGACCCGCCGTGGGGCCGGCACATGATGTCCGAGGCCGCGCGGCTGGAAACCGGGATGTTCTGAGGGCGGCGACGCTCGCCGGCCTGCCGGCTCCGGAAATCGGCGCGCCGATTCCCCGCATGCCACCTCAATCTCCCGTCGTCCCGGCGAAACGCTTCACAGCAGCCGAATGGCTGATCTAGCCGGGACCCAGCGTCTTTGCTTTTGCTCCATCCGAGCGCGCGGACTTGCCTGCGTGCGCGAAAGTCACTGGGTCCCGGCGTGCGCCGGGACGACGGGCGCTCAGACCGCTTCGAACCGGTTCGCCGCCACATTCTTGCGCACCTTCGCCGGATCCCAGACCAGCCCGTTCATGGCGATGTACACGCCGTGCGGCAGCGACTGCACCGCGCCGATCGCGCAGCCGATGTTGAACTCGGCGTCCGAACCACGGAACCGCGCCGGGCTCAGCGCGCCGGTCATGACGATGGTCTTGTCCGCGATCGACTTCAGCACCAGGCCGGTCTGGACCATGCTGTCGGTGCCATGGGTGACCAGCACGTGGCGGGTCGGCTGGGCGGCGATGGTGGCGCGGACCAGCTCGCGGTCCTCGTCGGTGATGTGCAGCGAGTCCTTGCGCAGGATCGGGATCACGCTGAAGCGGAAGCTCACGCCCAGCTCGCGCAGGATCGTGCCGATCTGCGGCTCGCCGATCTGGTAGTCGGACTTGTCGTCGAAGTAGATCTTGTCGATGGTGCCGCCGGTGGTGACGATCAGCAGTTCTTCCATGTCGGTGCCCTGTGCCCGGCGTCGGGCGCCGGGTTGAAAGAAGAGGGGGGCGCGGGTGAAAAAGGCCGCGCGCCGCGGAGTGCGGCCATTATCGGCGATGGCGGGTCGGCGACGGGACGCGCAGCGGCATCCGGGCCGCCCGCGGCCACGCGGGCCGTTCAGCCGCGGCGCGAACCGAAGCGGGCGCGCAGGCCCGGCCAGCTGCTCGCGCCGATCACCAGCAGCGAGAGCAGGATCTCCAGCCAGGCGAACAGCAGTTCGCCGGGGCGGGTCCAGGCGACCATCACCCCGTGGCTGAACCAGAACAGCGCCAGTACCCCGGCCCAGAACGCCGCGCGGCGGCCGCCGCGCCAGGCCGGCACGGCCAGCAGCAGCGGCGGCAGTGCGAACACCAGCAGCGCCGCCACGGCATGGCGGTCGTCGTGGAACCAGAGCGCGTAGAGCGCCGCCAGCGCCAGTAGCGCGGCACCGGTCAGGCGCGGTGAAGTGGGCCCGGCCATCAGCGCGCCAGCCTCGAGGCGATGTCGGCCAGGCGCCGGCCGAGCGCGCGCGCCAGCGTCGCCTCCTCGTCGGTCGGCTGCGGGTCGTCCTGCGCGCCGGCGACGTGGCTGGCGCCGTAGGGTGTGCCGCCGCCGCGGGTGCTGCTCAGCAGCGGCTCGGTGAAGGGAATGCCAACGATCAGGCAGCCGTGGTGCAGCAACGGCACGTGCATCGACAGCAGGGTCGATTCCTGGCCGCCGTGCTGGGTGGCGGTGGAGGTGAACACCGCCGCCGGCTTGCCGACCAGGGTGCCGCTGGCCCATTCGGCGCCGAGGCCGTCGATGAAGTGCTTCACCGGCGCGGCCATGTTGCCGAAGCGGGTCGGACTGCCCAGCGCCAGGCCGGCGCATTCGGCCAGGTCGGCGGCCTGCACGTAGGGCGCGCCGTCCTCCGGTACCGGCGGCGCGGCCTGCTGGGTCACCGCCGCCACCGGCGGCACCGTGCGCAGGCGCGCCTGCATGCCGGGCACTTCCTCCACGCCGCGCGCGATGTGCCGCGCCAGGCGCGCGACCGAGCCGCCGCGGCTGTAGTACAGGACCAGGATCTCCGGCATCGGGCTGCCATGTCGGTGCAAGGGGCGCCCAGTATCAACCATCGGGCCGGCCATGCGGCCGGTGCCGCGCATCGGGTAGGCTTGCGTGGATGGCGATCGCCCGGATCACCGCAGGCTGGCGCGAACGCGTGGGCGACCGCGCGCGCGCGGCCACGTTCGCCCGTTTCCTGTGGCGGCGCTTCCTCGACGACGACCTGTTCCAGGCCGCCGCCTCGCTGGCCTACACCACCGCCTTCGCGCTGGTGCCGCTGGCGGTGGTGGTGCTGGGCGTACTGTCGGCGTTCCCGGTGTTCCAGTCGCTGAGCGGCCAGCTGATCGACTACGTGCTCTCCAACTTCGTGCCCAGCGCGGCGCAGGCGATCGAGGAGCGGCTGGACAAGCTCACCGAGAACGTCAAGCAGCTCACCGCCGCCGGCGTCGTCGCGCTGGTGATCTCGTTGCTGGTCACGCTCAACAGCGTGGAGTCGACCTTCAACCGGATCTGGCGGGTGGCCACCACGCGGCCGCGCCTGTCGCGCTACCTGGTGTACTGGACGGTGCTGACCCTGGGCGCGCTCCTGGCAGCCGCGTCGCTGTCGGTGTCCGCGCGCTTCTTCGCCCTGCCGCTGTTCGTCGAGACGCCGCAGGGCCAGTGGCTGGCCGACCTGAGCCTGGGCATGACCCCGGTGCTGATCGAGCTGGCGGTGGTGCTGTTGGCCTACCGGGTGGTGCCGCACCACACGGTGAAGTGGCGGCACGCGTTCGCCGGCGCGGTACTGGCGGTGGTGCTGCTGGAGGCGGTGAAGGCGGCGCTGAGCCTGTACCTGGGCAGCTTCGAGGGCTACCAGCGGCTGTACGGCGCGATGGCCTTCATCCCGGTGCTGATGCTGTGGATCTTCCTGGGCTGGGTGGCGATCCTGCTGGGCGCATCGCTGGCCTCGTCGATGGCCGCGTTCCGCTACCAGCCGGCCTCGATGCGGCTGCCGCCGGGCTACGAGGGCTACGCGCTGCTGCGCCTGATCGGCCGCTTCCAGCAGGCGCGGCGCGATGGCCGCGGCCTGCACACCGAGCAGATGCTGGCGCTGGAGCCGATGCTCACCGACTCGCTGCTGCAGGAGTTCCTGACCCGGCTCGACGCGATCCGCCTGGTGCGCCGCGACGAGCAGGGCGAGTGGCTGTTGGCGCGCGACCTGGACAGCCTGACCCTGGCCGAGCTCTACGAAGCCTGCCAACTGCGCGTGCCGGTCGACGAGGCCTGGCTACCCTGCCGCGACGACGCGCTGGGGGTGGCCGTGCACGCCGTGCTCGACGACCTGCGGCTGCCGTTGCGCGACGCGCTCAAGCGCCGCGTCGGCGACCTCTTCCCGCAGACCGATGAACGAACCGGAGCCTGACCATGCGCCTTCCGATCCTGTGCCTGTCCATCCTGCTGCTGGCCTTGCCGGCGTGCCGCCAGGAACAGGCGCCGGTGCCCGAGCCCGCCGCCGTGCCCGCGGAACAGACGCCAGCACAACCCGAGCCGCCGCTGGCGCAACCGGGCGTGGTCGAACGCACCGCCGAAGTGCCGCGCTTCGCCGCCACGGCGGTCGACGGCACGCTCTACGATCTGGCCGCGCACCGCGGCCGCTGGGTGGTGGTGAACTTCTGGGCCACCTGGTGCAAGCCGTGCATCAAGGAGATGCCCGAACTGGCGGCGCTGCACACCATGCGCCAGCAGATCGAGGTGGTCGGGCTGGCCTACGAGGACATCACCGTGGAGGAGATGCGCGCGTTCCTGCAGGAGCGCCCGGTGTCGTATCCGATCGTGATCCTCGATCCGATGAGCCCGCCGCAGGACTTCGCCACCCCGCGCGGGCTGCCCACCACCTACCTGCTGGCGCCCGACGGCACGGTCGCCCGGCATTTCCTCGGCCCGGTCACCGCGTACGACATCGAGAACGCGGTGAAGGCCGGCGGCGGCCGGATCGAATGAGCGGTGCCGCGCGCCAGGCGCTGCGCTGGCGGGTGAGCGGCCGGGTGCAGGGCGTGTTCTTCCGCGCCTCTGCCCGCGAGCAGGCGCTGCGGCTGGGCCTGGATGGCAGCGCGGTCAACCGCGAAGACGGCGCGGTCGAGGTCGTCGCGGCGGGAGCGCCGCAGGCGCTGGCGGAACTGGAGGACTGGCTGCGGCAGGGACCGCCGCGGGCGCGGGTCGAGGCGCTGGAGCGGCTGCCGGCGCCGGACGCCGGCGCGGTGCCGGCGGGGTTCGCGATCGGCTGAAGTCAGCCGTCGCCGCGGGGCGCGTACGCCGGGATCGGTTCGAGCACGCCGTAGCGCTCACGCCTGGGCTTGCCGCGCAGCGGGGTCAGTGCGGGCCGGTCGTTGGGCACCGTCACGTCGGGCAGGCGGTCGAGCAGGTCGCGGATCAGGGTCAGCCGGCCGCGGCGCTGGTCGTTGAAGTCCACCAGGGTCCACGGTGCATGCGGGGTGTGGGTGGCGGCGAGCATCTCCTCGCGGGCGCGGGTGTACTCGGGGTAGCGTCGGCGCGCCTCCAGGTCCACGGGCGAGAGCTTCCAGCCCTTGAGCGGGTTCTCGTGGCGCTCGGCGAAGCGCTTCTCCTGTTCGACCTGGTCCACGCACAGCCAGTACTTGAACAGGAGGATGCCGTCGTCGACCAGCATCCGCTCGAACTGCGGCGCCTGGTGCAGGAACGCGGTGTACTCGGTGTGGGTGCAGTAACCCATCACCCGCTCGACCCCGGCGCGGTTGTACCAGCTGCGGTCGAACAGGGTCATCTCGCCGGCCGCGGGCAGGTGGGCGACGTAGCGCTGGAAGTACCACTGGGTGGTCTCGCGCTCGGTCGGCCGCGGCAGCGCCGTGACGCGGCACTGGCGCGGGTTGAGGTGTTCGGACAGGGCCTTGATCGCGCCGCCCTTGCCGGCGGTGTCGCGGCCCTCGAACAGGACCACCAGGCGCAGGCCGGTGGCCTGCAGCCATTCGGCCATGCGGGTGAGCTCCAGCTGCATGGGGGCGACCAGGTCCTTGTAGTCGCCCTTGCGCAGCGCCTTGGGCTTGCCGCGCTTGCGCGCGTCACCGCTGTCGGCCATGCCGGTGTCCTCGGTCCTATTCGCGCAGCCGCGGGCGCAGCGTGGCGAGGTTGCAGGGTCTGGTGCGGGCGTCGAGCTGGTGCCGGATGATCTTCTCCCAGGCCGTGCGGCAGGCCGAGGTGGAGCCGGGCAGGGCGAACAGGAAGGTGGCGTTGGCCAGGCCGGCGAAGGCGCGCGACTGCAGCGAGGAGGTGCCGATCTCCTCGACACTGACCGCGCGGAACAGTTCGCCGAAGCCGGGCATCTGCTTGTCGAGCAGCGGCAGCAGCGCTTCGGGGGTGGAGTCGCGGCCGGTGAAGCCGGTGCCGCCGGTGACGAGGATGCCGTCGACCTGCGGGTCGGCGATCCACTGCGACACGGTCGCGCGCAGGCGGTAGCGGTCGTCGGGCAGCAGGGCGCGGGCGTGGACGCGGTGGCCGGCCTCGGCCAGCGCCGCGGCGAGCCAGTCGCCGGAGGTGTCGTTGTCGGCGGTGCGCGTGTCCGACACGGTCAGCACGCAGACGTCGAGCGGGATGAAGTCGGAGCCGGCGGTCATGGGCATAGCCTATACCCGGCGACGGGGAGATGCTGGACCGGCAACGGCAACGGCAACGGCAACGGCAACGGCAACGGCAACGGCAACGGCAACGGCAACGGCAACGGCAACGGCAACGGCAAGAGCGCCGGGTGTGGTCGGCTTCGGTCTGAGCCGCGGCAGGCCGGGAGTATTGCGGTCGTCTCGACGGCACATCCCTGTGCCGACTCGCCGACGCGGCCATCCATGGCCGCTGCCGCAATACTCCCGGCCCGCCACGTCTTCGGGGAGCTTTGGGGTCGTGGCTTCGTTCACCGGCGACGACCAGCGCACGGCTTTTGTAGGAGCGGGCATCACCGCGACACGGGCGTTGCAATCAGGAGGGCGTCGCCTGGGCCGACGGCGTCGGGTCGCGGTGATGCCCGCTCCTACAGAGAGCGGCGCCTTCGCGGGTTTGCCCCCTCCCTTTCGCCGCAGGCGAAGGGGAGGGCCGGGGAGGGGTGCCTTTGTTGTTGCTCGTCTGATCGAAGCCACGCCCCCAAAGCTCCCGAGGCCGTCGTGCCCAGGGGGTCTGGCGCAAGCAGCACAGGGATGTGCTGCGGTCGCGACTCGGAGGCAGGACGCCGCAGCGGAGCGATGCGCCAGACCCCCTGGGCACGGCGGACCCCTCCAAAGCAGGCGCTTCAGCTTAGCTGTTGCTGTTGCTGTTGCTCAGGCTGGTGCCTTTCACGCCCGAACACCAAACACAGCCCGAGCGCAAAACTCACTCCGCCGTCAGCCGCGCCAGTTCGTCGGCCTGGTGTTCCTGTTGCAGGCGGGTGACCAGTGGGTCGAGGTCGCCTTCGAGGATGTCCGGCAGGTCGTACAGGGTCAGGCCCTCGACCCGGTGGTCGGTGATCCGGCCCTGCGGGAAGTTGTAGGTGCGGATGCGCTGGCTGCGGTCGCCGCTGCCGACCTGCAGCCGCCGCGACTCGGCCTGCGCGGCCTGCTGCCGGCCGCGCTCGGCGTCGAGCAGCTGCGCCTTCAGCCGCTTCATCGCCTTGTCGCGGTTGGCGTGCTGGCTGCGCTCGGTCTGGCTCTCCACCACCACGCCGGTCGGCAGGTGGGTGATGCGGATCGCCGAATCGGTCTTGTTGACATGCTGGCCGCCGGCGCCGGAGGAGCGGAAGGTGTCGACCTTCAGGTCAGCCGGGTTGATCGCGATCTCCTCGATCTCGTCGGCCTCGGGGATGATCGCCACGGTCGCCGCCGAGGTGTGGATGCGGCCCTGCGACTCGGTCGCCGGCACCCGCTGTACGCGATGGGTGCCGGACTCGAACTTCAGCCGCGAATAGGCGCCGCGGCCGACGATGCGGGCCACGATCTCCTTGTGCCCGCCGTGTTCGCCCGGGTTCTCCGACTCGACCTCGACCTTCCAGCCCTGGCGCTCGGCGTAGCGCGCGTACATCCGGAACAGGTCGCCGGCGAACAGCGCCGCCTCGTCGCCGCCGGTGCCGGCGCGCACCTCCAGGAACAGGTTGCCGTCGTCGCGCGGGTCCTTCGGCACCAGCAGCAGGGCCAGCTCGCCGTCCAGGAATTCCAGCCGTTCGCGCGCGGCGGTGATCTCCTCGCCGGCCAGCTCGGCCAGCTCCGGGTCGTCGCGCATCGCCTCGGCCGAGGCGAGGTCGGCCTTGGCTTTCGCTTCGGCGGCCAGCGCGGCGGCGACCGGCTCCAACTGGGCGAATTCGCGCGACAGGTCGCGGAAGCGCGCGTTGTCGGCGACCACGCCGGGGTCGGCGAGCAGGCGTTCGAGTTCTTCGCGGCGCTCGGCCAGCGCTTCCAGCTTACGGCGCAGGCTCGGGGTCATCGGGCAGTCGCGGCGGAGGGAGGTGGGGGTGGGTGTAGGGCGCCTTTTCCGGGAACAGGCGCTCGGCCGCGCGCGCCAGCTCGGCGTCGCCGCTGAGCGCGGCCTCGCGCAGCGCGGCAGTCGGCGGGTGCAGCAGGCGGTTGGTCAGGGTGTGGGCGAGGAGCTGCAGCACTTCGTCCGGTTCGCGGCCGCCGGCCAGCTGCTGGCGGGCGCGGGCCAGGAGTTCGTCGCGGGTGCTGTCGCCCAGCGCTCGCAGGCGCTTGAGCGTGTCCTGGCGCTCGCCGGCGCGCAGGGTCTCCATGTAACGGGCGACCTGCAGGTCGATGATCGCCTCGGCCGCCTCGGCGGCTTCGTGGCGGCTGCGGCGATTGTCCTCGACCGCGCGCTCGAGGTCGTCGACGGTATAGAGGTAGGCGTCGGACAGGCCGGCCACGCCCGGCTCGATGTCGCGAGGCACGGCCAGGTCGAACAGCAGCACCGGCTTGCGCCGGCGGGCGGCCAGCGCGGCCTCGACCTGGGTCTGGCGCAGCACCGGCTCGCGGCTGGCGGTGGCCGAGAACACCACGTCGGCCTCGGCCAGGTGGCGGTCCAGCTCGGCCAGCGGCAGGGCGTAGCCGCCGTGGCGGCTGGCCAGGTCCTGGGCGTGGGCGAGGGTGCGGTTGGCGACCAGCAGCCGGCCCACGCCGCCCTTGGCCAGGTGGCGGGCGGCCAGTTCGATGGTCTCGCCGGCGCCGACCAGCAGCACGGTGGAATCGGGCAGGCGGGCAAAGGAGTCCTGCGCCAGGCGCACCGCGGTGGAGGCGACCGACACCGGGTTGGCGCCGATCCGGGTGTCGGTGCGGGCGCGCTTGGCCACCGCGAAGGTCTGCTGGAACAGCCGGTCCAGGCGCCCGCCGAGGGCGCCGTGCTGGCGCGCCAGCGACCAGGCGTCCTTCACCTGGCCCAGGATCTGCGGCTCGCCCAGCACCATCGAGTCCAGCCCGGTGGCGACCCGGAACAGGTGGCGCACGGCGTCGGCGTCGCGGTGCAGGTACAGGTAGGCGCCCAGGCCCTGGGCGTGGCCGTCCAGCCAGGCCGCCAGCGCCTCGCCGTCGGAGGCGACCGCATAGACCTCGGTGCGGTTGCAGGTCGACAGCAGCGCGGCCTCGGAGACTTCCGGCAGGGCGCGCAGCGCGGCCAGCGCCTGGCCTGCCGTTTCGCCGGCAAACGCCACCCGTTCGCGCAGGTCGACCGGCGCGGTCTGGTGGTTGAGGCCGAGGAGCCACAGCGTCATGTTCAGGTGCTTGCGATAATCTGCTGGCTTGTTTGGGCCGCCATTTTACGGCCCGGTGGGTGCCAATGCCCGAACCTGAGCTTTCCGTCGCCGCATCCGGACGCCCGCGTCCGCATTCCCGTCGCCCGAGCCGGCTGCCCTGGCTGCTGCTGGCCCTGTCCGCCGCTGGCCCCGCCACCGCCGCACCCGCCGCGCCGCCGGTCCCCGCCGCGGTCCCGCTCGAACAGCTGATGGCCGGCGAATACGCCTTCCAGGCCGGCCAGCTGGCCGATGCCGCGCGCTGGTACCTGGAGGCGGCGCGGGCGGCCGAGGGCGACGTGCTGCTGGCCGAGCGGGCCACGCGCATCGCCATGCTCGCCAACGACGACGCGCGCGCCGGGCAGGCGCTGAAGCTCTGGCGCCAGCGCGCCCCCGATTCGCTGGCGCTGCAGACGGCCACCGCCTCGCTGGCCCTGCGCCAGGGCCAGGTGCGCCAGGCACGCCGCGAACTGCTGCGGATCCTGGCCACGCCGGATCCGCGCGCCTGGCGCTTCGCGCTGGTGGCGCTGGCCGGTGGCCGCGACCCGGACGTGGTCGCGCGGGTCCTGGGCGACCTGGTCGACCGCGGCGCGATCCCGGAACAGCTGCAGGCCTGGCAGGAGTTCGGGCGGCTGTCGCTGCGCCTGGATGCGCCGAAGCTGTCCGCGCGCATCATCGACGAGATGGTCAGGCGCTTCCCCGACGAACCGCGGGTGGCGGTGCTGCGCGCCGGCCAGCTGCACCAGGCCGGGCAGACCGACCGGGCGCGGGCGATGCTGGCCGTGGCCGAACCGCGCGCGGCCGCCGATCCGGAGGTCCGCGGCATGCTCGCGGCCGCCTACGAATCGCTGGGCGACTTCGCCGCCGCCGCGCGGGTCATGGCGCTGGGGCTGCAGGACACCCAGAGCTACGGGATCCGCGCCTCGCTGCTGGCCCGAGGCGACGACGGCCCGACGCTGGCGACGCTCTACGACGAGCTTTCCGCCGCGGACGGCGGCCGGCCCGACCCGGCCCGGCGCATGCTGCTCGGGCGGATCGCCGAGTTCCTCAAGCGTCCGGCCGAGGCGGTGGACTGGTACCGCGGCGTGCCCGGCGGGCCGCAGCGGGCCGAGGCCCGGATCCGCATCGCCGCGGCGCTGTACGAGCAGGGGAAGGTGGCCGAGGCCTATGCCGAGGCCCACGCCTTGCAGAACGATGCCGGCAGCGACGACGAGGCGCGCCGCAACGCCTACCTGCTGGAAGGCGAACTGCGGCAGCGCGCCGGCGATACCGGCGGCGAGATCGAGGCGCTCGGCCGCGGCCTGGCCGCGTATCCCGACGATTCGGCGCTGCTGTACGCGCGCGCGCTGGCCTGGGAGCGGCAGGACCGGATCGACCGCACCGAGGCCGACCTGCGCAAGGTGCTGGTCGCCGAGCCGGAGAACGTGGCCGCGCTCAACGCGCTCGGCTACACCCTGGCCGACCGCACCCACCGCTACCAGGAGGCGCTGGAGCTGATCGACCGTGCCCGCACCGCCGAGCCGGACAACGCCGCCATCGTCGACAGCTATGGCTGGGTCCTGTACCGGCTGGGCCGCAACGAGGAGGCGCTGGTCGAGTTGCGCCGTGCCTGGGGCATGCTGAAGGACCCAGAGATCGGCGCGCACGTCGGCGAGGTGTTGTGGGTGCTGGGCCGCCGGGAAGAGGCCAGGCGCTACTTCGAGGAGTCGCGCCGGCTCGACCCGGACAACCGCTCGCTGCGCCGCGCGCTGGACAAGCTGCAGGTGACCCTGCCGCCGCCGGTCCCCGAGCCGGAGCCGGCCCGGTGAGCCGCCGCTTCCGCCTGGCCGGCGCGGCGCTGGCCACGGTCCTGCTCGCCGCCTGCACCTCCGCGCCGGTGCGGCCGCCGGCGCCGGCGGTCGACGCCGCCGAGGCCCAGGCCCGCCAGCAGGAACGCCAGCAACGGCTGGAGGTGATCCCGGCCTGGTCGATGCAGGGCCGGATCGCGGTCAGCGTCGGCGACAAGGGCGGCAGCGGCCGCCTGGACTGGCAGCAGCAGGGGCCGGCTTACCGCGTCTCGCTCGGCGCGCCGGTAACCCGGCAGAGCTGGCGGCTGTCCGGTGAGCCGGGCGGGGCCACCCTGGAAGGCCTGGAGGGCGGCCCGTACTCGGGTCCCGATGCCGAGGCCCTGCTGTGGCAGGCCACCGGCTGGCCGATCCCGGTCGAGGCCATGGCCTGGTGGGTGCGCGGGCTGCCGGCGCCGGCCGGCGCCGGGCAGGAATTCGGCGACGACGGGCGGCTGCGGCGGCTGGTCGCCGACGGCTGGACCGTGGACTACCAGGAATGGCAGCCGGCGGCGGACGGCTGGCCGGAAATGCCGCGCCGGCTGCAGGCCAGCCGCGACGGCGCCCGGGTCCGCCTGGTGGTCGACCGCTGGGAAGCGGCGCCGTGAGTGTGGGCTGGAGCGAGTGGCCGGCGCCGGCCAAGCTGAACCTGTTCCTGCGCATCACCGGCCGCCGCGCCGACGGCTACCACGAACTGCAGACCGTGTTCCGCCTGCTGGACTGGGGCGACCGGATCCGGCTGCGGGTGCGCGCCGATGGCCGGATCGTGCGCCAGGGCGACCGCCTGCCCGGGGTCGACGACCCGGCCGACCTGGCGGTGCGCGCGGCGGCTCTCCTGAAAAACGAGGCCAACTGCGCTCAAGGTGTCGACATCCACGTCGAAAAGCGCATTCCGGCCGGCGGCGGCTTCGGTGGTGGCTCGTCCGATGCGGCCACCGTGCTGTGCGCCCTGGACCGGCTCTGGGGGCTGGGGCTGGGCGAGGGCCGGCTGGCCGCATTGGGCGTGCGGCTCGGCGCGGACGTACCGGTGTTCGTGCGCGGCCGCAGCGCCTGGGCCGAAGGGGTGGGCGAGCGCCTGCAGCCGGTCGACCTGCCGCCGGCCTGGTACGTCCTGGTCGACCCCGGGATCCACGTGCCGACCGCCGCGCTGTTCCAGTCCCCGGATTTGACGCGGGATTCCCCGCCCGCGAAAATAGCCGACTTCGCTGCCGGAACGGTGCTCGACAATGCGTTCGAGCCGGTCCTGCGCCGCCGCGAACCGGCCATCGAGGCCGTGTTCGCCGGATTGGCGCGGATCGGGCTGCCGCGCCTGACCGGCACCGGCAGCGGATGCTTCGTCGAGTTCGCCGACCCGGACGTGGCGCAGGATGCACTGGCGCGGTTGCCGCGGCAGTGGAATGCCTGGGTCGCGGCCGGCGTGTCGGATTCGCCATTGCGGGATGCGTTGGCGCGCCCGCGACCGGATTGACACAGGGGCGTCGCCAAGAGGTCCAAGGCACCGGGTTTTGATCCCGGCATCCGCAGGTTCGAATCCTGCCGCCCCTGCCACTGATGCGAGTCATGGACGCGAGTCCCTCGCAAGAGCCCGCACATGCGGGAATGCGAGTCCCTCGCAAAAGCCCGCACATCCATGTGCGGGTAATCAACGGAAAACCGCAGGGATTGCGGTGTTCCATCACGTTCACCTTGATCCGAGCCGCCGCCGGGATGACGAAGATGCAAGACGACCGCAATCTGCTTGTCTTCTCCGGCAACGCCAACAAGCTGCTGGCCGAGAGCATTTGCCGCGAGCTGGGCGTGCGCCCGGGCAAGGCGCTGGTGTCGACCTTCTCCGACGGCGAGGTGCAGGTCGAGATCGAGGAGAACGTGCGCCGCCAGGAAGTGTTCGTGGTCCAGCCGACCTGCGCGCCGGCCGCCGAGAACCTGATGGAGCTGCTGGTGCTGATCGACGCGCTCAAGCGCGCCAGCGCCGCGTCCGTCACCGCGGTGGTGCCGTACTTCGGCTATTCGCGCCAGGACCGCCGGCTGCGTTCCTCGCGGGTGCCGATCACGGCCAAGGTCGCGGCCAAGATGTTCACCGCGGTGGGCACCGACCGGGTGCTGACCGTGGACCTGCACGCCGACCAGATCCAGGGCTTCTTCGACATCCCGGTCGACAACGTCTACGCCTCGCCGCTGCTGCTGGCCGACATCTGGCGCGCCTACGGCACCGAGAACCTGATCGTGGTCTCGCCGGACGTGGGCGGCGTGGTCCGCGCCCGCGCGGTGGCCAAGCGCCTGGACGACGCCGACCTGGCGATCATCGACAAGCGCCGGCCGCGCGCCAACGTGTCGACGGTGATGAACATCATCGGCGACGTGGCCGGCAAGACCTGCGTGCTGGTGGACGACATCGTCGACACCGCCGGCACGCTGTGCGCGGCGGCCGCGGCGCTGAAGGCGCAGGGCGCGCAGAAGGTGGCCGCGTACTGCACCCACCCGGTGCTCTCGGGCCCGGCGGTGGACAACATCAGCGGCTCGCAGCTGGACGAGCTGGTGGTCACCGACACCATCCCGCTGTCGCCGGCGGCCCGGGCCTGCGGCCGGATCCGCCAGGTCAGCGTCGCCGAACTGCTGGCCGAGACGATCCGCCGGATCGCGTTCGGCGAGTCGGTCAGCTCGCTCTACGTCGACTGAGCGGGTCGACCGCGGCATCCGGCCGGCAGGACGCCGGCCGCCGGGGGACGGCAATGCGGAATCGCGGCGATGCGATTCCGGATTCCCGATCCCCGGGAACCACAAGGCTCGTCTGGTCGCGGACGAGTCGCGACGACCGCTGCGAAGCGGTCCCTACAACCTGAAGAGTGATAGAAAAATGGCAACTCATACGATCAACGTCGAGCGTCGCGAGGACGAGGGCAAGGGTGCGAGCCGCCGCCTGCGTCGCGATGGCAAGATTCCGGCCATCGTCTACGGTGGCGACCTGAAGCCGGTCAACATCCAGCTGGACCACGAGAAGCTGTGGCTGGCCAGCCAGAACGAGTGGTTCTACTCCTCGATTCTGGACCTGAGCCTCAATGGCGACGTGCAGCGCGTGCTGCTGCGTGACATGCAGCGCCATCCGTACAAGCAGCTGATCATGCACCTGGACTTCCAGCGCGTGAACGAGAACGAGGTCCTGCGCGCCGCCGTGCCACTGCACTTCGTCAACGTCGAGAAGTCGCCGGCGGGCAAGTCGGCCGGCGTGGTCGTCACCCACGAGCTGAACGAAGTCACCGTGTCGTGCCTGCCGAAGGACCTGCCGGAGGCCATCGAGGTCGATCTGTCGGCGCTGGCCGTGGGCGACGTGGTCCACCTGTCGGAGCTGAAGCTGCCGGCCGGCGTGGAGATCCCGGAGCTGAAGCTGGGTGCCGACCACGACCTGGCGGTGGTGATCGCCAAGCACGCCCGGGTCGAGGAAGAGACCCCGGCCGAAGGCGGCGAAGAGAAGAAGTAAGCCGTTGCCGTCCCGCCCGGTCCGCCGGGCGGGACCCCGGCTGCCGGCGCGATGGCGGAACTTCGACTCATCGTCGGGCTGGGCAATCCCGGCCCGGAACACGCGAACACCCGGCACAACGCCGGGTTTCGTTTTGTCGACGCGCTGGCCGCGCAGGCCGGCGTGCGCTTCGGCCTGGAGTCCAAGCTGTTCGGCGAGACCGCGAAGGTCGACATCGCCGGTCGCAGCGTCTGGCTGCTCAGGCCGGCGACCTACATGAACCTGTCCGGCAAGTCGGTCACCGCGGCGCTGCGCTACTGGAAGATCGCGCCGGAAGAGGCGCTGCTGGCGCACGACGAACTCGACCTGCCGCCGGGCGCGGCGCGGCTGAAGTTCGATGGCGGCCACGGCGGCCAGAACGGGCTGCGCGACACGATGCAGCTCCTGGGCCACGGCCGGTTCCACCGCCTGCGGATCGGCATCGGCCATCCCGGGCACAAGGACCGGGTGACCGGCTGGGTGCTGGGCAGGCCCGGCAAGGACGACGCGGTGCTGATCGACCGCTCGATCGACGACGCGCTGGCGGTGCTGCCGCTGGCGGTGGCCGGCGATTTCAGCGAGGCAATGAAGCGGCTGCATACCCCCAGGGCCTAGGTGGCTGCGGGCTGGGCTCCGGTGGCGCCGGTACCCAGCCCCCAACCTCCCGATTCCTGGAACCGAAGCATCATGGGCATCAAATGCGGCATCGTCGGCCTGCCGAACGTCGGCAAGTCGACCCTGTTCAACGCACTGACCAAGGCCGGCATCGCCGCGGCCAACTTCCCGTTCTGCACGATCGAGCCGAACGTGGGCGTGGTGCCGGTGCCCGACCCGCGGCTGGGCCAGCTGGCCGAGATCGTCAAGCCGGAGAAGGTGGTGCCGACCGCGGTCGAGTTCGTCGACATCGCCGGCCTGGTCGCCGGCGCGGCCAGCGGCGAAGGCCTGGGCAACAAGTTCCTGGCCCACATCCGCGAGGTCGACGCCATCGCCCACGTGGTCCGCTGCTTCGACCACCCGGACATCGTCCACGTCGCCGGCAAGGTCGACCCGCTGTCGGACATCGAGACGATCGACACCGAGCTCGCCCTGGCCGACCTGGACAGTGTCGAAAAGGCGCTCAACCGCGCCGAACGTTCGGCCAAGGCCGGTGAAAAGGATGCCATCGCGCGCAAGCCGGTGTTGCAGAAGCTGCATGCCGGCCTGGGTGAAGGCCGCCCGGGCCGCGCACTGGGCCTGGACGAGGAGGAGCGGGCGCTGGTCCGCGACCTGTTCCTGCTGACCCTCAAGCCGGTCATGTACGTGGCCAACGTGCTCGAGGACGGTTTCCACGACAACCCGCTGCTGGAGGCGGTGCGTGCCCGCGCGGTGGCCGAGGGCGCCGAGGTGGTGCCGGTGTCGGCGGCGATCGAGGAGGAGCTGGCCCAGCTCGAGGACGAGGACCGCGACACCTTCCTGGCCGACCTGGGCCTGGAGGAGCCGGGCCTGAACCGGGTGATCCGGGCCGCCTACCGGCTGCTGGGCCTGCAGACCTATTTCACCGCCGGGGTGAAGGAGGTTCGCGCCTGGACGGTCAAGGCCGGAGCCACCGCGCCGCAGGCCGCGGCGGTCATCCACACCGACTTCGAAAAGGGCTTCATCCGCGCCGAGACCATCGCCTTCGACGACTTCCTCCGCTACCGCGGCGAGGCCGGGGCGCGCGAGGTCGGGCGGATGCGCCTGGAGGGCAAGGAGTACCGGGTGCAGGAGGGCGACGTCCTGCATTTCCGCTTCAACGTCTGACCGGAAAAAGACCGCCGGGGTGCGTTGACAGCGGCGCTGGGGATGGTCAGAATTGCGGGCTGTTTCACCCCGGTCGTCTTGGTCGCGGTGGCAGAATCCCGGAGGGATACCCAAGCGGCCAACGGGGGCAGACTGTAAATCTGCTGGCTTACGCCTTCGGTGGTTCGAATCCACCTCCCTCCACCAGTTTCAAGATGCGGTACCGGAACAACGAGGCAAGGCCCGGAGCGGTAGGCCGGGAAGCGGTTCCCCTCGCGGGAGTAGTTCAATGGTAGAACCTCAGCCTTCCAAGCTGATGGTGCGGGTTCGATTCCCGTCTCCCGCTCCATTGCGCCGCCCAAGTCGTTCCGGTTCCGCGCTGCAAGAAGTTCCAAGCTCACGTAGCTCAGTCGGTAGAGCACCTCCTTGGTAAGGAGGAGGTCGAAGGTTCGATTCCTTTCGTGAGCACCATATATGCGGGTCTCCCGCAAGAGCCCGGCCATCCATGGCCGGACTTTTCAACAAGAGCAGTTGTTCACCACACCAACCGTCAGCGAGATAGGCAGCCATGGCCAAGGGTAAGTTCGAGCGCACCAAGCCCCACGTGAACGTGGGCACGATCGGTCACGTGGACCACGGCAAGACGACGCTGACGGCGGCGCTGACGAAGATCGGCGCGGAGCGTTTTGGCGGCGAGTTCAAGGCGTACGACGCGATCGACGCGGCGCCGGAAGAGAAGGCGCGCGGCATTACGATTTCGACGGCGCACGTGGAATACGAATCGGCCACGCGCCACTACGCGCACGTGGACTGCCCGGGCCACGCCGACTACGTGAAGAACATGATCACCGGTGCGGCGCAGATGGACGGCGCGATCCTGGTGTGCTCGGCCGCTGACGGCCCGATGCCGCAGACGCGCGAGCACATCCTGCTGTCGCGCCAGGTGGGCGTGCCGTACATCGTGGTGTTCCTGAACAAGGCCGACATGGTGGACGACGCCGAGCTGCTGGAGCTGGTGGAGATGGAAGTCCGCGAGCTGCTGAGCAAGTACGAGTTCCCGGGCGACGACACCCCGATCATTGCCGGTTCGGCGCGCCTGGCGCTGGAAGGCGACCAGTCGGACATTGGTGTGCCGTCGATCCTGAAGCTGGTGGAAGCGCTGGACAGCTGGATCCCGCTGCCGGAGCGCGACGTGGACAAGCCGTTCCTGATGCCGGTGGAAGACGTGTTCTCGATCTCGGGCCGCGGCACCGTGGTGACCGGCCGTATCGAGCGCGGCATCATCAAGGTGGGCGACGAAATCGAGATCGTGGGCATCCGTCCGACGCAGAAGACCACGGTCACCGGCGTGGAGATGTTCCGCAAGCTGCTGGACCAGGGCCAGGCGGGCGACAATGCGGGCCTGCTGCTGCGCGGCACCAAGCGTGACGACGTGGAGCGCGGCCAGGTGCTGGCCAAGCCCGGTTCGATCACCCCGCACACCGAGTTCGAGGCCGAGGTGTACGTGCTGTCGAAGGAAGAGGGCGGCCGTCACACCCCGTTCTTCAAGGGTTACCGTCCGCAGTTCTACTTCCGCACCACCGACATCACCGGCGCGGTTCAGCTGCCGGAGGGTGTGGAGATGGTGATGCCGGGCGACAACGTGAAGATGGTGGTCACGCTGATCAACCCGGTGGCGATGGACGAGGGCCTGCGCTTCGCGATCCGCGAGGGCGGCCGCACCGTCGGCGCCGGCGTGGTGGCCAAGATCATCAAGTAAGCCCCCTGCGGATCCCGGCGACGGGTTCGCCGGAAAGCGCGAAGGGCGGGCCGGAACCTCGGTCCGCCTTCGCCGTCTAAGGGAAGTCACAGGTTTTCGACGTACGCCAGTAGCTCAATTGGCAGAGCAGCGGTCTCCAAAACCGCAGGTTGGGGGTTCGAGTCCCTCCTGGCGTGCCACTTCCCCAACGCCCGCGCGACGGGCCGGTCCGGCCGGCCCCAGAGCAACGGAAACGAGAGCTAAAGCGTCTTGAACAGCAAGATCGACCCGGCACAGTCCGCCTCCGGCGGCGACATCGCCAAGTACGCCATTTCCACACTGCTGGTGCTGGCTGGCCTGTTCGTATGGTTCTGGTTCTCCGCGCCGGATCGCGCGGCCCAGCTGGGCGACTGGGCACCGCAGTTGCGCGGCCTGGCGGTCGCGGCGGGCCTGGTGGCCGGCACCCTGGTGTTCCTGACCAGCAGCAAGGGGCGCGATACTCGCGAATTCCTGTCCGAGTCGCGCTTCGAGCTGCGCAAGGTGGTCTGGCCGACCCGGCAGGAGACCACCCGCATGACCTGGGTCGTGATCATCGTGGTGATCATCCTGAGCCTGATCCTTGCCGGTTTCGACTTCGTCGTGAAGTGGGCGATCGAGCTGTTCCTGAACTTCGGCCGCTGAGGAGAATGTCGCAGTGAAGCGTTGGTACGTGGTTCACGCCTATTCCGGTTTCGAGAAGAGCGTCGCCCAGGCGCTGCGCGACCGCATCGTCCGCGACGGCATGGAGGAGCGCTTCGGCGACGTCCTGGTCCCGACCGAGGAGGTCGTGGAGATGCGCGCCGGCCAGAAGCGCCGCTCCGAGCGCAAGTTCTTCCCGGGCTACGTGCTGGTCCAGATCGAGACCCACGAGGAGGCCGGCATCCCGCGCATCGACAGCGAGAGCTGGCACCTGGTCAAGGAGACCTCCAAGGTCATGGGCTTCATCGGCGGCACCGCCGACCGCCCGCTGCCGATCCGCGACGATGAGGCCGACGCGATCCTGCAGCGCGTGCAGGAGGGCGTGGAGAAGCCGCGTCCGAAGGTCCTGTTCGAGCCGGGCCAGATGGTCCGGGTCACCGATGGCCCGTTCAACGACTTCAACGGCGTGGTCGAAGAGGTCAACTACGAGAAGAGCCGCCTGCGCGTGGCGGTGCTGATCTTCGGCCGCTCCACCCCGGTGGAGCTGGAATTCGGCCAGGTCGAGAAGGCCTGACCGGGCGGCCCCCCGGGGGCTTGCCCCGGGACGCCGAAAACCCTGCTATACTGCGCGGCTCCCTGTCCGGGTCAGCCGGGCATCCGCACTGGCCGCCGCCCTGGCGGCCTTTGTCGCGAACGGGATTTCAGGTTTCAACGCGATGCCGGGACGCGTGATTTTCCCGGAACGATGGGGAGCCTGCGATGCAGGCGCTAGCACCCGGAGAGCACTGAAATGGCAAAGAAAGTCGTCGGTTACATCAAGCTGCAGGTGAAGGCCGGCCAGGCCAACCCCTCGCCGCCGGTCGGTCCCGCGCTGGGCCAGCGCGGCCTGAACATCATGGAGTTCTGCAAGGCGTTCAACGCGGCGACCTCCAAGCTCGAGCCGGGTCTGCCGACCCCGGTCATCATCACGGCCTACTCGGACCGTACCTTCACCTTCATCACCAAGAGCACCCCGGCTTCCGTGCTGCTCAAGAAGGCCGTCGGTATCACCTCCGGCTCCAAGCGCCCGAACACCGACAAGGTGGGCAAGGTCACCCGCAAGCAGCTCGAGGAAATCGCCAAGGCGAAGGAAGGCGATCTGACGGCGGCCGACCTGGACGCGGCTGTGCGCACCATCGCGGGCTCGGCCCGTTCGATGGGCCTTGTGGTGGAGGGCTGAGAACATGGCACTGAACAAGCGACAGAAGGCGATCAAGGCGGCAGTGGAGCCGGGCAAGGCTTACTCCATCGATGAGGCGCTGAAGATCATCAAGGGTTTCACCAAGGCCAAGTTCGTCGAGGCCGTCGACGTGTCCGTGCGTCTGGGCGTGGACGCCAAGAAGTCCGACCAGCAGGTGCGCGGCTCGACCGTGCTGCCGGCCGGTACCGGCAAGAGCGTGCGCGTGGCCGTGTTCGCCCCGGCCGGCGCCAAGGCCGACGAGGCCACCGCCGCCGGTGCCGAAGCCGTGGGCATGGATGACCTGGCCGAGAAGATGCTGGCCGGCGACCTGAACTACGACGTGGTCATCGCCACCCCGGACGCCATGCGCGTGGTCGGCAAGCTCGGCCAGGTGCTGGGCCCGCGCGGCCTGATGCCGAACCCGAAGGTCGGCACCGTGTCGCCGAACCCGGCCGAGGCGGTGAAGAACGCCAAGTCGGGCCAGGTCCGTTACCGCACCGACAAGGCCGGCATCATCCACGCCACCATCGGCAAGGCCGAGTTCAGCGATGAAGCGCTGAAGTCGAACCTGCAGGCGCTGCTGCTGGACCTGATCAAGGCGAAGCCGGCGACCTCCAAGGGCACCTACCTGCAGAAGATCTCGCTCAGCTCGACCATGGGCCCGGGCGTGACCGTCGACCAGGCTTCGCTGACGTTGAAGTGACGATTTGACCCGCGCGCACCGCGCGCGGCTTTGTCAAATCGTCATCCCCGCGCAGGCGGGGATCCAGCGACTTGAAGCACGCTTCAGGTCGCCGGAAAGCAATAGTCACTGGGTTCCCGCCTACGCGGGAACGACGGTGAAAGAAGTAACGCTGCTGTCGTAGGCCCCGCGGCCGAATACAGCAGCGAATTTTGAGGGCAGTCGCCGGCTCACCCCGGCGACAGCCGTCAAAGACCGCAGGCGCGGTCGGCGCACATCGACGACGGGCACGGAAGCTCGCACTGGCAGGGATTCGCCGTCGATGCAGCGGGATCGCTTAATCGAAGGTCCGCGAGGACCCGACGCCTGCGCAGATGGTGCCGCCTTCTGGAAGTTTCACCGGCAGACCGACCCGTTCGGGACGCCGGATCAGATAGGCCAGCACCGGGATGCCCGAGGCATCCCCGGCGCGCACGGAAGGGCGCCGCCCAGGACCGCAAGCGGCAGGAGCCGCGAGCGGAGTTCATACGGAGGAGTGTTATGGCTCTCAATCTGTCCCAGAAGAAGGAAGTCGTCGCCGAACTGGCCGACGTCGCCGCCAAGGCGCACTCCCTGATCGCCGCCGAATACGCAGGCACCTCGGTCTCCCAGATGACCGCGATGCGCAAGAAGGCCCGCGAGAACGGCGTGTACTTGAAAGTCGTCAAGAACACGCTGGCCGCGCGCGCCGTCGAAGGCACGGAATTCGAGTGCACCAAGGATGCGCTCGTGGGTCCGCTGCTGTATGCGTTCTCGACCGAGGAGCCCGGCGCCGCCGGTCGCCTGATCAAGGAGTTCGCCAAGGCCAACGACAAGCTGCAGCCGAAGGTGGTCGCCGTGGGCGGCCAGCTGTACCCGGCCAGCCACGTCGAGGTCCTGGCCTCGCTGCCGACGCTCGAGCAGGCCCTGGCCATGCTGGCCCGCGTCCTGGCCGAGCCGGCCACCATGTTCGCCCGCGCGGTCAAGGCCGTCGGCGAGCAGCAGGGTGGCGGCGAGTCCGCGCCGGCCGAAGAGACCGCGGCCGAGACGGCCTGAGTCGCGTCGACGATTCCAACTTTCCCTTTTTAGATAAACATCCAGAAGGTAATCACAATGTCCCTTTCCAACGAGCAGATCGTCGAAGCCATCGCCGGCAAGACCCTGATGGAAGTGATGGAGCTGGTCAAGGCCATCGAAGAGAAGTTCGGCGTCTCCGCCGCCGCCCCGGTCGCCGTGGCCGCCGGCCCGGCCGCTGCCGCCGCCCCGGTCGAAGAGCAGACCGAGTTCACCGTGGTGCTGAAGGCCACCGGCGAGAAGAAGGTCGAGGTCATCAAGGCCGTCCGTGCCATCACCGGCCTGGGCCTGAAGGAAGCCAAGGACCTGGTCGAAGGCGCGCCGAAGGACGTCAAGGACGGCGTGTCGAAGGAAGATGCCGAGAAGTTCAAGAAGGACCTCGAGGCCGCCGGCGCCACCGTCGAGCTGAAGTAAGCGGCATCTTGCGTCGCCGGTCCACACGGGCGATGCGCGAAGGCTGGGGGCGAAAGCCCCCGGCCTTTGGTCGTTCCGGAGCCCCATGCTCCGGAACGGCTCCGAAGTACTGAGCAACACTGCAAACCCAGTTCCATACAGGGGAGCTGGTAGTCGGAAGTAGCGGGAGATGGCGTGCTGGTGCCGGCAATACCAGCGACTTCCAACTGACAGCTTCATGTTCCCCCGGGTCGCGGACGCGCGGCCCGCACTGCCAAAGGTGGTACACCCAATGACGACGTATTCGTTCACCGAGAAGAAGCGCATCCGCAAGGATTTCGGCAAGCAGCGCTCGATCCTCGAAGTGCCGTTCCTGCTGGCCATCCAGGTCGATTCCTACCGCGAGTTCCTGCAGGCCGACACCGATGCGGCCAAGCGCCGCGACACCGGCCTGCACGCCGCCCTGAAGTCGGTGTTCCCGATCTCCAGCTACAGCGGCAACGCCGCCCTCGAATACGTCGGCTACAAGCTTGGCGAGCCGGTGTTCGACGAGCGCGAGTGCCGCAACCGCGGCCTGTCCTACGGCGCGCCGCTGCGCGTGACCGTGCGCCTGGTGATCTACGACCGCGAGTCCTCGACCAAGGCGATCAAGTACGTCAAGGAGCAGGAGGTCTACCTCGGCGAGATCCCGCTGATGACCGAGCACGGCACGTTCATCGTGAACGGCACCGAGCGCGTCATCGTCTCGCAGCTGCACCGCAGCCCGGGCGTGTTCTTCGACCACGACCGCGGCAAGACCCACAGCTCGGGCAAGCTGCTGTACAGCGCCCGCATCATTCCCTACCGCGGCTCCTGGCTGGACTTCGAGTTCGACCCGAAGGACGCGCTGTACACCCGCATCGACCGCCGCCGCAAGCTGCCGGTGACGATCCTGCTGCGCGCGCTGGGCTACAACAACGAAGAGATGCTGCGTGCGTTCTTCGAGATCAACACCTTCCACATCGACCCGTCCGAGGGCGTGCAGCTGGAGCTGGTGCCCGAGCGCCTGCGCGGCGAGACCCTGAACTTCGACCTGGCCGATGGCGAGAAGGTCATCGTGGAAGCCGGCAAGCGCATCACCGCGCGCCACGTGCGCCAGCTGGAGCAGTCGCAGATCGCCGCGCTGGCGGTGCCGGACGAGTATCTGCTCGGCCGCATCCTGGCCCACGACGTGGTCGACGCCAACACCGGCGAGCTGCTGGCCAGCGCCAACGACGAGATCAGCGACGAGCAGCTGGCCGCGTTCCGCAAGGCCGGCGTCGCCGCCGTGGGCACGCTGTGGGTCAACGACCTGGACCGTGGCCCGTACCTGTCCAACACCCTGCGCATCGACCCGAGCCGCACCCAGCTGGAAGCGCTGGTCGAGATCTACCGGATGATGCGTCCGGGCGAGCCGCCGACCAAGGAGGCCGCGCAGAACCTGTTCCACAACCTGTTCTTCACCTTCGAGCGCTACGACCTGTCGGCCGTGGGCCGGATGAAGTTCAACCGCCGCGTCGGCCGCAAGGACGTGCTCGGCCCGGCCGTGCTGTTCGACAGGAAGTACTTCGGCGAGCGCAACGACGAGGATTCCAAGGCGCTGGTGGCCGCCCAGGGCGACACCTCCGATATCCTCGATGTGCTGCGCGTGCTGACCGAGATCCGCAACGGCCGCGGCACCGTGGACGACATCGACCACCTGGGCAACCGCCGCGTGCGTTCGGTCGGCGAGATGGCCGAGAACGTGTTCCGCGTGGGCCTGGTCCGCGTCGAGCGCGCGGTCAAGGAACGGCTGTCGATGGCGGAGTCGGAAGGCCTGACCCCGCAGGAGCTGATCAACGCGAAACCCGTCGCCGCCGCGATCAAGGAGTTCTTCGGCTCCTCGCAGCTGTCGCAGTTCATGGACCAGAACAACCCGCTGTCGGAAGTCACCCACAAGCGCCGCGTCTCGGCGCTGGGCCCGGGCGGCCTGACCCGCGAGCGCGCCGGCTTCGAAGTGCGCGACGTGCACCCGACCCACTACGGCCGCGTCTGCACCATCGAGACCCCGGAAGGCCCGAACATCGGCCTGATCAACTCGCTGGCGGTGTTCGCCCGCACCAACCAGTACGGCTTCCTGGAGACGCCGTACCGCAAGGTCGTGGACGGCCGCATCACCGACGAGGTCGACTACCTGTCGGCGATCGAGGAGAACGAGTACGTCATCGCCCAGGTCAACGCCACCCATGACGGCAAGGGCAAGCTGACCGAGCTGTTCGTGCCCTGCCGCCATCAGGGCGAGTCGCTGCTCAAGCCGCCGGCCGAGATCCACTACATGGACGTCTCGCCGATGCAGACCGTGTCGGTCGCCGCCGCGCTGGTCCCGTTCCTGGAGCACGACGACGCCAACCGCGCGCTGATGGGCGCGAACATGCAGCGCCAGGCGGTGCCGACGCTGCGTTCGCAGACCCCGCTGGTGGGCACCGGCATCGAGCGCGCCGTGGCGCGCGATTCGGGTGTGACCGTGAACGCCCGCCGCGGCGGTGTGATCGAGCAGGTCGACGCCGGCCGCATCGTGGTCAAGGTCAACGAGTCGGAGATCTCCGGCGAGCACGATGCCGGCGTGGACATCTACACCCTGACCAAGTACACCCGCTCCAACCAGAACACCTGCATCAACCAGACCCCGCTGGTGCACGTGGGCGACGTGGTGGCGCGCGGCGACGTGCTGGCCGATGGCCCGTCCACCGACATCGGCGAACTGGCCCTGGGCCAGAACATGCTGATCGCGTTCATGCCCTGGAACGGCTACAACTTCGAGGACTCGATCCTGCTGTCGGAGCGTGTGGTCCAGGAAGACCGCTACACCACGATCCACATCGAGGAGCTGACCTGCGCGGCCCGCGACACCAAGCTGGGTCCGGAGGAGATCACCGCCGACATCCCGAACGTCTCCGAGCAGGCGCTCAACCGCCTGGACGAGTCGGGCGTGGTGTACATCGGCGCCGAGGTCCGCGCCGGCGACATCCTGGTCGGCAAGGTCACGCCGAAGGGCGAGAGCCAGCTGACCCCGGAAGAGAAGCTGCTGCGCGCGATCTTCGGCGAGAAGGCTTCGGACGTTAAGGACAGCTCGCTGCGCGTGCCGCCGGGCATGGACGGCACCGTCATCGACGTGCAGGTCTTCACCCGCGACGGCATCGAGAAGGACAAGCGCGCCAAGCAGATCGAGGAAAGCGAGATCAAGCGCGTCAAGAAGGACTTCGACGACCAGTTCCGCATCCTGGAAGCGGCGATCTACGCGCGCCTGCGCTCGCAGATCGTGGGCAAGGTCGCCAACGGCGGCCCGGGCCTGAAGAAGGGCGACACCCTCAACGACGCCTACCTGGACGGCCTGAAGAAGGCCGACTGGTTCCTGCTGCGGATGAAGGACGAGGACGCCTCCGAGGCGATCGAGCGCGCGCAGAAGCAGATCGCCGCGCACGAGAAGGAGTTCGAGCGCCGCTTCGACGACAAGCGCGGCAAGATCACCCAGGGCGACGACCTCGCCCCGGGCGTGCTGAAGATGGTCAAGGTGTTCCTGGCGGTGAAGCGCCGGATCCAGCCGGGTGACAAGATGGCCGGCCGCCACGGCAACAAGGGCGTGGTGTCGAACGTGGTTCCGGTCGAGGACATGCCGTACATGGCCTCGGGCGAGTCGGTGGACATCGTGCTCAACCCGCTGGGCGTGCCTTCGCGCATGAACATCGGCCAGATCCTGGAAGTGCACCTGGGCTGGGCGGCCAAGGGCCTGGGTCGCAAGATCCAGCGCATGCTCGATGCCCAGAACGCCGTCTCCGAGCTGCGCAAGTTCCTGGAGGACATCTACAACCACGACCGCACCACGGTCGGCGAGCGTGTGGACCTGTCCCAGTTCAGCGACGAGGAACTGCTGGGCATGGCCAAGAACCTGACCAGCGGCGTGCCGATGGCCACTCCGGTGTTCGACGGCGCCAGCGAGGCCGAGATCAAGCGCATGCTCGAGCTGGCCGAACTGCCGAGCAGCGGCCAGACCGTGCTGCACGACGGCCGCACCGGCGAAGCGTTCGAGCGCCCGGTCACGGTCGGCTACATGCACTACCTGAAGCTGAACCACCTGGTCGACGACAAGATGCACGCGCGTTCGACCGGCCCGTACTCGCTCGTCACCCAGCAGCCGCTGGGCGGCAAGGCGCAGTTCGGCGGCCAGCGCTTCGGCGAGATGGAAGTCTGGGCGCTGGAAGCCTACGGCGCGGCCTACACCCTGCAGGAAATGCTGACGGTGAAGTCCGACGACGTGCAGGGCCGCAACCAGATGTACAAGAACATCGTCGACGGCAACCACGAGATGGTCGCCGGCATGCCGGAATCCTTCAACGTCCTGGTGAAGGAAATCCGCTCGCTGGCCATCAACATGGAGTTGGAGGACGAGTAAGGCGCGTGGCGGCCCTGACCGGCCGCCGCGATCCCGCATCGAACCGCCAAACACGCCTTCACTCCTGACGGAGACAAGAAATGAAAGACCTGCTCAACCTCTTCAACCAGCAGCGCCAGACGCTGGACTTCGACGCGATCAAGATCGCGCTGGCTTCGCCGGACCTGATCCGTTCGTGGTCCTTCGGCGAGGTGAAGAAGCCGGAGACGATCAACTACCGCACCTTCAAGCCCGAGCGCGACGGCCTGTTCTGCGCCGCCATCTTCGGCCCGATCAAGGACTACGAGTGCCTGTGCGGCAAGTACAAGCGCATGAAGCACCGTGGCGTGGTCTGCGAGAAGTGCGGCACCGAGGTCACCCTGGCCAAGGTGCGCCGTGAGCGCATGGGCCACATCGACCTGGCCTCGCCGGTGGCGCATATCTGGTTCCTGAAGTCGCTGCCGTCGCGCATCGGCTTGATGCTGGACATGACCCTGCGCGACATCGAGCGCATCCTGTACTTCGAAGCCTACGTGGTGACCGAGCCGGGCCTGACCCCGCTCGAGCGCCGCCAGCTGCTGAACGAAGAGCAGTACCTTACCGCGCGCCAGGAGCATGGCGATGACTTCGACGCCGCGATGGGTGCCGAGGCCGTGTACGAGCTGCTGCGCACGATCGACCTGCAGGCCGAGATGGCCCGCCTGCGCGAGGAAATCGCGGCGACCGGTTCGGAGACCAAGCTCAAGCGCCTGACCAAGCGGATCAAGCTGATCGAGGCGTTCATCGAGTCCGGCAACCGCCCGGAGTGGATGGTCATGACCGTGCTGCCGGTGCTGCCGCCGGACCTGCGCCCGCTCGTCCCGCTGGACGGCGGCCGCTTCGCGACCTCCGACCTGAACGACCTGTACCGCCGCGTCATCAACCGCAACAACCGCCTGCGCCGCCTGCTGGAGCTCAATGCGCCCGACATCATCGTGCGCAACGAGAAGCGCATGCTGCAGGAGTCCGTTGACGCCCTGATGGACAACGGCCGCCGCGGCCGCGCCATCACCGGCACCAACAAGCGCCCGCTCAAGTCGCTGGCCGACATGATCAAGGGCAAGCAGGGCCGCTTCCGCCAGAACCTGCTGGGCAAGCGCGTCGACTACTCGGGCCGTTCGGTCATCGTGGTCGGCCCGTACCTGCGCCTGCACCAGTGCGGCCTGCCGAAGAAGATGGCGCTGGAGCTGTTCAAGCCGTTCGTGTTCGCCAAGCTGCAGCGTCGCGGCCTGGCCACCACGATCAAGGCCGCCAAGAAGCTGGTCGAGCGCGAAGAGGCCGAGGTGTGGGACATCCTCGAAGAGGTGATCCGCGAGCACCCGGTGCTGCTGAACCGCGCCCCGACCCTGCACCGCCTGGGCATCCAGGCGTTCGAGCCGGTGCTGATCGAGGGCAAGGCGATCCAGCTGCACCCGCTGGTCTGCACCGCGTTCAACGCCGACTTCGACGGTGACCAGATGGCCGTGCACGTCCCGCTGAGCCTCGAGGCCCAGCTGGAAGCGCGCGCGCTGATGATGTCGACCAACAACATCCTCTCGCCCGCCAACGGCGAGCCGATCATCGTGCCGTCGCAGGACGTGGTGCTCGGCCTGTACTACATGACCCGCGCCCTGGAGAACAAGAAGGGCGAGGGCATGGCGTTCGCCAACGTCGCCGAGGTCAAGCGCGCCTACGACAACCGCGTGGTCGAGCTGCACGCCAAGGTCAAGGTCCGCATCGCCGAGACCGTGACCGACGAGGAAGGCAACCGGGAGAAGAAGGTCTCGATCGTGGACACCACGGTCGGCCGCGCGCTGCTGGCCGAGATCCTGCCGGAGGGCCTGCCGTTCGCGCTGGCCAACACCGAGCTGAACAAGAAGGCGATCTCGCGCCTGATCAACTCCTGCTACCGCCAGCTGGGCCTGAAGGACACCGTGGTGTTCGCCGACCAGCTGATGTACACCGGCTTCGCCTACGCGACCCGCGCCGGCGTGTCGATCGGCATCGACGACATGCTGATCCCGCAGGAGAAGAAGGGCATCCTGACCGAGGCCGAGGCCGAGGTGCTGGAGATCCAGGAGCAGTACCAGAGCGGCCTGGTCACCGCCGGCGAACGCTACAACAAGGTGGTCGACATCTGGTCGCGCACCAACGAGCGCATCGCCAAGGCGATGATGGACACCATCGGCACCGACAAGGTGGTCAACGCCAAGGGCGAGGCCATCGCCCAGAAGTCGATGAACTCGCTGTACATCATGGCCGACTCCGGCGCCCGTGGTTCGCAGGCGCAGATCCGCCAGCTGGCCGGCATGCGCGGCCTGATGGCGCGTCCGGACGGCTCGATCATCGAGACGCCGATCAAGGCCAACTTCCGCGAAGGCCTGAACGTGCAGGAGTACTTCAACTCCACCCACGGCGCGCGAAAGGGCCTGGCCGATACCGCGCTGAAGACCGCCAACTCCGGTTACCTGACCCGTCGCCTGGTCGACGTGGCCCAGGACGTGGTGATCACCGAGCCGGATTGCGGAACCTCGCAGGGCCTGACCATGACCCCGATCGTGGAAGGCGGCGACGTGGTCGAGCCGCTGCGTGACCGCGTGTTGGGTCGCGTCGTGACCGAGGACGTGTTCCTGCCGGGCAACGACGAGGATCCGATCGTCACCCGCAACACCCTGCTGGACGAAGGCTGGGTGCAGAAGCTGGAAGACGCCGGCGTGCAGTCGATCAAGGTGCGTTCCACCATCACCTGTGAATCGTCCTTCGGCGTGTGCTCGCAGTGCTACGGCCGCGACCTGGCCCGTGGCCACATCGTCAACATCGGCGAAGCGGTCGGCGTGATCGCCGCGCAGTCGATCGGCGAGCCCGGTACCCAGCTGACCATGCGTACCTTCCACATCGGCGGCGCGGCTTCGCGTGCGGCGGCGGTGGACAACATCACGGTCAAGACCACCGGCTCGGTGAAGTTCAGCAACCTCAAGTCGGTCGAGCACTCGGCCGGCCACCTGGTCGCGGTGTCGCGTTCGGGCGAGATCTCCGTGCTCGACCCGCACGGCCGCGAGCGCGAGCGCTACAAGCTGCCGTACGGCGCGACCATCACCGTCAAGGACGGCGCCGAGGTCAAGGCCGGCCAGTCGGTCGCCAACTGGGATCCGCACAACCACCCGATCGTCTCGGAAGTGGCCGGCTCCATCCGCTTCATCGACTTCATCGACGGCGTCACCGTCATCGAGAAGACCGACGAGCTCACCGGCCTGGCCTCGCGCGAGATCACCGATCCCAAGCGTCGCGGCACCCAGGGCAAGGACCTGCGTCCGCTGGTCCGCATCGTCGACAAGGACGGCAAGGACCTGACCATCCCGGGTACCGACCTGCCGGCGCAGTACCTGCTGCCGCCGCGCTCGCTGGTCAACCTGCAGGACGGCGCGCCGGTCGGCGTGGGCGACGTGGTCGCCAAGATCCCGCAGGAAGCCTCCAAGACCCGCGACATCACCGGCGGCCTGCCGCGCGTGGCCGACCTGTTCGAGGCGCGCAAGCCGAAGGATCCGGCGATCCTGGCCGAGCGCTCGGGCGTGGTCAGCTTCGGCAAGGACACCAAGGGCAAGCAGCGCCTGATCATCAAGGACAACGAGGGCGGCGAGCACGAGGAGCTGATCCCGAAGTACCGCCAGATCATCGTGTTCGAGGGCGAGCACGTGACCAAGGGCGAGACCGTGGTGGACGGCGAGCCGAGCCCGCAGGACATCCTGCGCCTGCTGGGCATCGAGCCGCTGGCCGCGTACCTGGTCAAGGAGATCCAGGACGTGTACCGCCTGCAGGGCGTGAAGATCAACGACAAGCACATCGAGGTCATCACCCGGCAGATGCTGCGCAAGGTCGAGATCGCCGACCAGGGCGACAGCAAGTTCCTCAACGGCGAGCAGGTCGAACGCCAGCGCGTCATCGAGGAGAACGCCCGCCTGGTCGGTCGCAAGGAGCTGCCGGCGAAGTTCGATCCGGTGCTGCTGGGCATCACCAAGGCCTCGCTGGCGACCGAGTCGTTCATCTCCGCGGCCTCCTTCCAGGAGACCACCCGCGTGCTGACCGAGGCGGCCGTCCGCGGCACCCGCGACAGCCTGCGCGGCCTGAAGGAGAACGTGATCGTCGGCCGCCTGATCCCGGCCGGTACCGGCCTGGCGTACCACAGCCAGCGCCGCCGCACGTCCACTGGTCTCACCGAGGCTGAGATGGACGCGCTGTCCGGCGGTTCCGAGCCGGCCGCGGCCGAGGTGGCTGCCGAGGGCGCGTCCGAGGAGTAACAGGCGTGACAGCCGGGCCGAAAGGCCCGGCTGGCGGGGAAGGACCCCCGCCATGCCGTTCCCGGTACCGGCCCTGCCGGCCACCGTGAACGGCGCCAGGGACGGGGTCGGTTGACGTGATTTTCAGCCGACCGCTATAATTCCGCTTCTCGGCAGGCCGTCCTTCGGCCTGCCGTCGTTTTCATGTTCCTACCGGCCCCTCCTGTGCGGGGCCCCAAGCAGAAGAACCTTACCAATGGCGACAATCAACCAGCTGGTCCGCAAGCCGCGGCAGGCAGAGACCTACAAGAGTGCCTCGCCGGCGCTCGAGAAGTGCCCGCAGCGCCGTGGCGTCTGCACGCGCGTCTACACCACCACCCCGAAGAAGCCGAACTCGGCCCTGCGCAAGGTTGCCAAGGTGCGCCTGACCAACGGTTACGAGGTCATCTCGTACATCGGTGGCGAAGGCCACAACCTGCAGGAGCACTCGGTCGTCCTGATCCGCGGTGGCCGAGTCAAGGACCTGCCGGGTGTGCGTTACCACACCGTCCGTGGCTCGCTGGATGCCGCTGGCGTGACCAAGCGTCGCCAGGGCCGTTCGAAGTACGGCGCCAAGCGCCCGAAGAGCTAATCGAGGAAGCCCGACATGTCCCGTAAAGGTTCCACCCCCCAGCGCGCCGTCCTTCCCGATCCGAAGCACGGGAGCGAGACCATCGCCCGCTTCATCAACATGGTGATGAAGAGCGGCAAGAAGTCGATCGCCGAGAACATCGTGTACGACGCGATGGACGTCATCGGCGAGAAGAACCCCAACGCCATCGAGCTGGTACAGAAGGCGCTGGACAACGTTTCTCCGTCGGTCGAGGTCAAGTCGCGTCGCGTCGGCGGCGCCACCTACCAGGTGCCGGTCGAAGTGCGTTCGTCCCGCCGTCTGGCCCTGTCCATGCGCTGGCTGATCGACTCGGCCCGCAAGCGCGGCGAGAACACGATGGCCCGCAAGCTGGCCGCCGAGCTGATCGACGCCTCGGAGAACCGCGGCGGCGCCATCAAGAAGCGCGAAGAGACGCACCGCATGGCCGAGGCCAACAAGGCCTTCGCCCACTACCGCTGGTGATCCGGCCGGGCCCGTGACCGGGCCCGTACCGCGACCAGCCCGGGCGGCGCGGCGTCTCCGCGCCCCCGTCCCACGGAAGCCGGCGCCGTGCGCCGCTCCGTCATCCGAAAAGCCAAAAGCAAACGAGAGGCTCCCGTGGCCCGCACCACTCCCATCGAGCGTTACCGCAACTTCGGCATCATGGCCCACATCGATGCCGGCAAGACCACGACGTCCGAGCGCATCCTGTTCTACACCGGCAAGAGCCACAAGATCGGTGAAGTGCACGACGGCGCCGCGACCATGGACTGGATGGAGCAGGAGCAGGAGCGTGGCATCACGATCCAGTCCGCCGCCACGACCGCGTTCTGGAAGGGCATGGACAAGTCCCTGCCGGAGCACCGCTTCAACATCATCGACACCCCCGGGCACGTCGACTTCACCATCGAGGTCGAGCGTTCGCTGCGCGTGCTCGACGGCGCGGTGTTCGTGCTGTGCGCGGTCGGCGGCGTGCAGCCGCAGTCGGAGACCGTGTGGCGCCAGGCCAACAAGTACCACGTGCCGCGCATCGCGTTCGTCAACAAGATGGACCGCACCGGCGCCAACTTCTACAAGGTCCGCGACCAGCTGAAGTCGCGCCTGGGCGCCGTGCCGGTGCCGATGCAGGTGCCGATCGGCGCCGAGGACGGCTTCGAGGGCGTGGTCGACCTGCTCAAGATGAAGGCCATCCACTGGGATGTCGCCTCGCAGGGCCTGAACTTCGAATACCGCGAGATCCCGGCCGAGCTGCAGGCCCAGGCCGAGGAAGAGCGCGCGTTCATGGTCGAGTCCGCGGCCGAGGCCAACGAAGAGCTGATGAACAAGTACCTCGAGGAGGGCGACCTCACCGAGGAGGAGATCATCGGCGGCCTGCGCGCGCGCACCCTGGCCACCGAGATCGTGCCGATGTTCTGCGGCTCGGCGTTCAAGAACAAGGGCGTGCAGGCCATGCTGGACGGCGTGGTCAGCCTGCTGCCGTCGCCGGTGGACGTGCCGGCGGTGAAGGGCGTGGACGTCGACGACGAGACCAAGGAGCTGACCCGCGAGTCCAGCGACAAGGCCCCGTTCTCGGCGCTGGCGTTCAAGATCATGACCGACCCGTTCGTCGGCTCGCTGACCTTCTTCCGCGTCTACTCGGGCACCCTGAACGCCGGTGATGCCGTGCTGAACTCGGTCAAGGGCAAGAAGGAGCGCATCGGCCGCCTGCTGCAGATGCACTCCAACAACCGCGATGAGATCAAGGAAGTGCTGGCCGGCGACATCGCCGCCGCGGTGGGCCTGAAGGACGTCACCACCGGCGACACCCTGTGCTCGCAGGATGCGCCGATCGTCCTGGAGCGCATGGCGTTCCCGGAGCCGGTGATCTCGATGGCGGTCGAGCCGAAGACCAAGTCCGACCAGGAGAAGATGGGCAACGCCCTGAGCCGCCTGGCCCAGGAAGATCCCTCGTTCCGCGTCAAGACCGACGAGGAGTCGGGCCAGACGATCATCTCGGGCATGGGCGAGCTGCACCTGGACATCATCGTTGACCGCATGAAGCGCGAGTTCAACGTCGAGGCCAACGTCGGCAAGCCGCAGGTCGCCTACCGCGAGACCATCCGCCTGAGCGACGTCAAGTCGGACTACAAGCACGCCAAGCAGTCGGGCGGCAAGGGCCAGTACGGCCATGTCGTGATCGAGCTGTCGCCGATCAGCGATGCGGACCGCGAGAAGTACGCGGCCGACATCAAGGACGACTTCCTGTTCGTCAACGAGATCAGCGGTGGCGTGATCCCGAAGGAATTCATCCCGTCGGTCGAGAAGGGCATGCGCGAGACCATCACCAGCGGCCCACTGGCCGGCTTCCCGGTGGTGGGCGTGAAGGCCAAGCTGGTGTTCGGCTCGTACCACGACGTCGACTCCTCGGAAATGGCGTTCAAGCTGGCCGCCTCGATGGCGTTCAAGCAGGGCTTCGCCAAGGCCAAGCCGGTGCTGCTGGAGCCGATCATGAAGGTCGAGATCGTCAGCCCGGAGGACTACCTGGGCGACGTGATGGGCGACGTGAGCCGCCGCCGCGGCGTGCTGCAGGGCCAGGACGACAGCCCGTCGGGCAAGATCATCAACGCGATGATCCCGCTGGGCGAGATGTTCGGCTACGCGACCTCGCTGCGCTCGATGAGCCAGGGCCGCGCGACCTTCTCGATGGAGTTCGACCACTACGAGGAAGCGCCGAACAACATCGCCGAGACGGTGGTCAAGAAGGCGTGACTTGTGCGCCCATCCGTGGGCGCAAAAGCAAATCAAGAAGCGGCCATCCGTGGCCGCACTTCTCAAGAAAATCCAGTTAAAGAGGCATAGACAATGGCCAAGGGTAAGTTCGAGCGCACCAAGCCCCACGTGAACGTGGGCACGATCGGTCACGTGGACCACGGCAAGACGACGCTGACGGCGGCGCTGACGAAGATCGGCGCGGAGCGTTTTGGCGGCGAGTTCAAGGCGTACGACGCGATCGACGCGGCGCCGGAAGAGAAGGCGCGCGGCATTACGATTTCGACGGCGCACGTGGAATACGAATCGGCCACGCGCCACTACGCGCACGTGGACTGCCCGGGCCACGCCGACTACGTGAAGAACATGATCACCGGTGCGGCGCAGATGGACGGCGCGATCCTGGTGTGCTCGGCCGCTGACGGCCCGATGCCGCAGACGCGCGAGCACATCCTGCTGTCGCGCCAGGTGGGCGTGCCGTACATCGTGGTGTTCCTGAACAAGGCCGACATGGTGGACGACGCCGAGCTGCTGGAGCTGGTGGAGATGGAAGTCCGCGAGCTGCTGAGCAAGTACGAGTTCCCGGGCGACGACACCCCGATCATTGCCGGTTCGGCGCGCCTGGCGCTGGAAGGCGACCAGTCGGACATTGGTGTGCCGTCGATCCTGAAGCTGGTGGAAGCGCTGGACAGCTGGATCCCGCTGCCGGAGCGCGACGTGGACAAGCCGTTCCTGATGCCGGTGGAAGACGTGTTCTCGATCTCGGGCCGCGGCACCGTGGTGACCGGCCGTATCGAGCGCGGCATCATCAAGGTGGGCGACGAAATCGAGATCGTGGGCATCCGTCCGACGCAGAAGACCACGGTCACCGGCGTGGAGATGTTCCGCAAGCTGCTGGACCAGGGCCAGGCGGGCGACAATGCGGGCCTGCTGCTGCGCGGCACCAAGCGTGACGACGTGGAGCGCGGCCAGGTGCTGGCCAAGCCCGGTTCGATCACCCCGCACACCGAGTTCGAGGCCGAGGTGTACGTGCTGTCGAAGGAAGAGGGCGGCCGTCACACCCCGTTCTTCAAGGGTTACCGTCCGCAGTTCTACTTCCGCACCACCGACATCACCGGCGCGGTTCAGCTGCCGGAGGGTGTGGAGATGGTGATGCCGGGCGACAACGTGAAGATGGTGGTCACGCTGATCAACCCGGTGGCGATGGACGAGGGCCTGCGCTTCGCGATCCGCGAGGGCGGCCGTACCGTCGGCGCCGGCGTGGTGGCCAAGATCATCAAGTAATTCAGTAGTTTACGGTCGCCACTCCCTGGGTGGGTGGCGGCCCTACAGCGAAAAGAGGCACAGGACGTGCCTCGTGTTCGCCGGACAGGGAAGGGTCGCGTGACGTACCGCGCGTGGCAGCCTCACAGGCTGTTGACGCGCCTGTTTACGCGTTCTATACTTTTCCGTCTGGGCAGACCGGCTTGCTGGTCTGCCCGCGCTTTTGGGGTTGGCCGCCGGCCAGCACCCGCCCGCCGACAACCTCGGCCGGGCGAGCCAGGAACCTATACCGGGGCAGGCATCCCAGAGGCCGCGCCCGTCGCTCTTTTAACGAAGGAACTCCGTCATGGCGGACCAAAAGATCCGGATTCGGCTCAAGGCGTTCGATCACCGTTTGATCGACCGTTCGGCCAGCGAGATCGTCGAGACGGCCAAGAGGACCGGCGCGCAGGTGCGTGGCCCGATCCCGCTGCCGACCAAGATCGAACGTTACACCGTTCTCGTCTCCCCGCATGCCGACAAGGATGCGCGCGACCAGTACGAGACCCGCACGCACAAGCGCGTGCTCGACATCGTCGACCCCAACGACAAGACCGTGGACGCGCTGATGAAGCTCGAACTCGCGGCTGGCGTCGACGTCCAGATCAAGCTCGCCTGAGGACTGCCGACATGACGAAGAAGTATTCGTTGGGTCTGGTCGGCCGCAAGGCCGGCATGAGCCGCGTGTTCACCGACGATGGCCGTTCCATCCCGGTGACGCTGATCGAGGCCACCCCGAACCGCATCACCCAGATCAAGACCGTCGAGGCCGATGGCTACAGCGCCGTCCAGGTGACGGCCGGTACCCGCCGCGCCGCGCTGGTCAACAAGCCGCTGGCCGGGCACTACGCCAAGGCCAAGGTCGAGGCCGGCCGTGGCCTGTGGGAGTTCCGCGTCGCCGACGACAAGCTCGGTGACTTCGCCGTTGGTGGCGAGATCAAGGCCGACATCTTCGAGGTCGGCCAGATCGTCGACGTCCAGGGCGTGACCAAGGGCAAGGGCTTCCAGGGCACGATCAAGCGCCACAACTTCACCATGGGCGACGCCACCCACGGCAACTCGCTGTCGCACCGCTCGCCGGGCTCCATCGGTCAGCGCCAGACGCCGGGTCGCGTGTTCCCGGGCAAGAAGATGTCCGGCCACATGGGTGCCGAGGTCCAGAGCGCGCAGAACCTGGAAGTGGTTCGCGTCGATGCCGAGCGCGGCCTGATCGCCGTCCGCGGCGCCGTCCCGGGTGCCCCGGGTGGCGACGTGGTCGTGCGCCCGGCGAGCAAGGCGTAAGGAGAAACACGATGGAACTCACCATTACGGGTAGCGCCAACACCCTGTCGGTCTCCGACGAAGTGTTCGGCCGCGAATTCAGCCAGGACCTGGTCCACCAGGTCGTGGTCGCCTACCGCAACGCCGGTCGCGCCGGCACCAAGGCGCAGAAGACCCGCGCCGAGGTCGCCGGCACCACCAAGAAGTCGAAGAAGCAGAAGGGCGGCGGCGCGCGTCATGGCGCGCTGACGGCTCCGATCTTCGTCGGCGGCGGCGTGACCTTCGCGGCCAAGCCGCGCAGCTTCGCGCAGAAGGTCAACCGCAAGATGTACCGCGCGGCGATCAGCTCGATCCTGTCCGAGCTCAACCGCCAGGGCCGGCTGAAGGTCGTCGATTCGTTCGACGTCGAGGCGGTCAAGACCAGCGCGCTGGTCGAGAAGCTGGCCGGTTTCGAGCTGGGCAAGCGCCCGCTGATCGTCACCGAGGACGCCTCGGAGAACCTGTTCCTGTCGGCCCGCAACCTGCCGTACGTGCAGGTCCGCGACGTGCAGGGCCTGGATCCGGTCGCCCTGGTCGGCGCCGATTCCGTGCTGATCACCGCCGATGCGGTCAAGAAGGTCGAGGAGTGGCTGGCATGAGCACCAACGAGAAAGTTTTCAGCGTGCTGCTTGCACCGCGCGTCTCCGAGAAGACCGCGCGCCTGCAGGAAGTCAGCAACCAGTACGTGTTCGAAGTTTCGAACGACGCCACCAAGGCCGACGTCAAGGCCGCCGTGGAGCAGCTGTTCGACGTCAAGGTCGAGTCGGTCAACGTCGTCAACGTGAAGGGCAAGAACAAGTCCTTCCGCTTCCGTTCCGGTCGCCGCGGCGACTGGCGTAAGGCGTACGTGCGCCTGGCCGACGGCCAGAGCATCGACGTGTCCGCCAAGGCCTGAGGGTAAACCCATGCCATTGATGAAGTTCAAGCCCACCTCTGCCGGCCGCCGTTCCGCGGTCCGCGTGGTCACGCCCGACCTGCACAAGGGTGCTCCGCACGCCGCGCTGATCGAGAAGCAGAGCAAGTCCGGTGGTCGCAACCACCACGGCCGCATCACCACCCGCCACGTCGGCGGCGGCCACAAGCAGCACTACCGCCTGATCGACTTCAAGCGGAACAAGGAAGGCATCGTCGCGCGCGTCGAGCGGATCGAGTACGACCCGAACCGCACCGCGCACATCGCCCTGCTGTGCTACGCCGACGGCGAGCGCCGCTACATCATCGCGCCGAAGGGCCTGAAGGCCGGCGACCAGGTTATCGCGGGTTCGGATGCGCCGATCAAGGCCGGCAACACCCTGCCGCTGCGCAACATCCCGGTCGGCACCACGGTGCATTGCATCGAGCTCAAGCCGGGCAAGGGCGCGCAGATCGCCCGCGCCGCCGGCGCCGGCGTGCAGCTGGTCGCCCGCGAGGGTACCTACGCGCTGCTGCGCCTGCGTTCGGGCGAGATGCGCAAGGTGCCGGCCGAGTGCCGCGCCACCATCGGCGAGGTCGGCAACGACGAGCACAACCTGGAGAAGCTGGGCAAGGCCGGCGCCAAGCGCTGGCGCGGCGTCAAGCCGACCGTCCGCGGCGCGGCCATGAACCCGGTCGACCACCCGCACGGTGGCGGCGAGGCCAAGGCCGGCCAGGGCAACCCGCATCCGGTCACCCCGTGGGGCGTGCCGACCAAGGGTTACAAGACGCGCAGCAACAAGCGCACCCAGCAGTTCATCGTCCGTGATCGTAGGGGCTAATCGACCATGCCACGTTCCCTCAAGAAAGGCCCGTTCGTCGATCACCACCTGGTCAAGAAGGTGGAGGCTGCGGGCGGTACAAAAAAGCCGATCAAGACCTGGTCGCGCCGTTCCATGATCCTGCCTGAAATGGTGGGTTTCACCATCGCCGTGCACAACGGCAAGAACCATGTCCCGGTCCTCGTGAACGAGAACATGGTCGGCCACAAGCTCGGCGAGTTCGCCGTCACCCGGACCTTCAAGGGTCACGGCGGCGACAAGAAGTCGAAGTAAGGAGAGATGACCATGGAAGCGAAAGCCATCCTGCGCACCGCGCGCATCTCCCCGCAGAAGGCCCGCCTGGTCGCCGACCAGGTGCGTGGCCTGCCGGCCGAACGCGCCGTCAACCTGCTGAAGTTCTCCGACAAGAAGGCCGCCGCCCTGATCAAGAAGGTGGTGGAGTCGGCGATCGCCAACGCCGAGAACAACCAGGGCGCCGACGTCGACGCGCTCAAGGTCAAGACCATCATGGTCGACGAAGGTCCGACGCTGAAGCGCTTCATGGCGCGTGCGAAGGGCCGCGGCACCCGCATCCTGAAGCGGACCAGCCACATCACCGTCGTCGTGGGAGAGGGCAAGTAATATGGGTCACAAAGTTCACCCCATCGGCATCCGTCTTGGCATCGCCAAGGACTGGAACTCCAAGTGGTACGCCGACAAGGGCGAGTACGCCCAATACCTGGCGGCCGACCTGAAGGTGCGCGAGATGCTGCGCAAGAAGCTGGCGCAGGCCGGGATCAGCAAGATCCTGATCGAGCGTCCGGCCAAGACCGCGCGCGTCACGATCCACACCGCCCGCCCGGGCGTGGTGATCGGCAAGCGCGGCGAGGACATCGAGAAGCTGCGCAAGGAAGTCAGCGCGCTGATGGGCGTCCCGGCGCACATCAACGTGACCGAGGTCCGCAAGCCGGAGCTTGACGCGCAGCTGGTCGCCGAGTCGATCGCGCAGCAGCTCGAGCGCCGCATCATGTTCCGCCGCGCGATGAAGCGCGCCGTCGGCAACGCGATGCGCCTGGGCGCGCTGGGCATCAAGGTCAACGTCGCCGGTCGCCTCAACGGCGCCGAGATCGCCCGCTCGGAGTGGTACCGCGAAGGCCGCGTGCCGCTGCACACCCTGCGCGCGGACATCGACTACGGCTTCGCCGAGGCGCACACCACCTACGGCGTGATCGGCATCAAGGTATGGGTCTACAAGGGCGAGATCTTCGACTTCGCCCAGGTCGGACAGGAGAAGCAGGAAGAAGCCAGCAGCCCGCGCCCCGAGCGTGGTGACCGCGAGCGTCCCTCCCGTCCCGCACGTGAAGCGAGGTAACGGCGATGTTGCAACCCAAGCGAACCAAGTACCGCAAGCAGTTCAAGGGCCGTAACGACGGCCTGAGCTGGAGCGCCAACGCCGTTTCCTTCGGCGAGTACGGCCTGAAGGCCACCGCCCACGGCCGCCTGACCGCGCGCCAGATCGAGGCGGCCCGCCGCACGATCAGCCGTTACGTCAAGCGTGGCGGCAAGATGTGGATCCGCGTGTTCCCGGACAAGCCGATCACCCAGAAGCCGATCGAAGTCCGCATGGGCTCGGGCAAGGGCAACGTCGAGTACTGGGTGGCCCAGATCCAGCCCGGCCGCATGATCTATGAAATCGAGGGTGTGCCGGAGGAGCAGGCGCGCGAGGCGTTCCGCCTGGCGGCGGCCAAGCTCTCGGTCACCACCACCTTCGTGACCCGTACGGTGCGCTAATGGCTACGATCAACGAACTCCGCGAAAAGTCGGCCGACGAGCTGAAGGCCCACCTGCTGGACCTGCGCAAGGAGCAGTTCTCCCTGCGCATGCAGCGGGCGACCGGTCAGCAGTCGAAGACCCACGAAACCCGCCAGGTGCGCCGCGAGATCGCTCGCGTGAAGACCCTGCTCGGCAGCAACCAGTAAGGGATCGCAGCGATGAGCGACAACAACGAAAAGACGCTGCGCACGGTCGAAGGCCGCGTGGTCAGCAACAAGATGGACAAGACGGTGACCGTCCTGGTCGAGCGTCAGGTCAAGCACGCCCTGTACGGCAAGTACATCAAGCGCTCGACCAAGCTCCACGCCCACGATGCGGACAACAGCTGCAACGAGGGCGACGTGGTGCGCGTGACCGAAATCGCGCCGCTGTCCAAGACCAAGAACTGGCGGGTGGTGGAAATCGTCACCCGCTCGGCCGAATAAGGGAGATCTGAATCATGATCCAGATGCAGAGCTACCTCGACGTGGCCGACAACTCCGGCGCCAAGGAACTGATGTGCATCAAGGTGCTCGGCGGCTCCAAGCGTCGCTATGCGGGCATCGGTGACATCATCAAGGTGACCGTCAAGGACGCGATCCCGCGCGGCAAGGTCAAGAAGGGCGAGGTCTACGACGCCGTCGTGGTCCGCACCCGCAAGGGCGTCCGTCGTGCTGACGGTTCGCTGATCCGCTTCGATGGCAACGCTGCCGTCCTGCTGAACAACAAGCAGGAGCCGATCGGTACCCGTATCTTCGGACCGGTGACCCGCGAGCTGCGTTCCGAGAAGTTCATGAAGATCGTCTCGCTCGCACCCGAAGTGCTGTGAGCGGAGGAAGCAGACATGGCTAACCGTATCAAGAAGGGCGACCAGGTGGTCGTCACGACCGGCAAGGACAAGGGCAAGCAGGGCGAGGTGGTGCGCGTGGACGGCGACCGTGTGGTCGTGTCCAACATCAACCTGGTCAAGCGGCACACCAAGCCGAATCCGCAGGCGGGCGTCGCCGGCGGCGTGGTCGAGCGCGAAGCTTCGATCCACATTTCCAACGTCATGCCGCTCAACCCCGCCACCGGCAAGGGCGAGCGCATCGGTTTCAAGGTCCTGGAGGATGGACGCAAACTGCGTGTGTTCCGCTCCAGTGGTGAGGCGCTCGACGCCTGAGGAATGAAGCAATGACCACGCGGCTCGAAAAGATCTACAAGGAACAGGTGGTGCCGGCTCTCATGGAGAAGTTCGGCTACACCAATCCGATGCAAGTCCCCAAGCTCGTCAAGATCACGCTGAACATGGGCGTGGGCGAAGCGGCTGCCAACAAGAAGGTGCTGGAGAACGCGGTCGCCGACCTGGCCAAGGTCGCCGGCCAGAAGCCGGTGACCACCAAGGCCCGCGTCTCGGTGGCGTCGTTCAAGATCCGCGACGGCTGGCCGATCGGCTGCAAGGTCACCCTGCGCCGCCGCCAGATGTTCGAGTTCCTGGACCGCCTGATCAGCGTCTCGCTGCCGCGCGTGCGCGACTTCCGTGGCGTGTCCGGCCGTTCGTTCGATGGCCGCGGCAACTTCAACATGGGCGTGAAGGAGCAGATCATCTTCCCGGAGATCGACTTCGACGCCGTCGACGCGATCCGCGGCATGGATATCGCCATCACCACGACCGCCAAGACCGACGCAGAAGCCAAGGCGCTGCTCGAGGCGTTCAAGTTCCCGTTCCGTAACTAAGGGTTAGAGACATGGCAAAGACCTCCATGGTCAACCGCGACGTGAAGCGGGAAAAGCTGGCCAAGAAGTACGCGGCCAAGCGCGACGCCCTGAAGAAGGTCATCGCGAGCCCGACCGCGTCGTACGACGAGAAGGCCGACGCGGTGACCAAGCTGCAGAAGCTGCCGCGCGACTCCTCGCCGAGCCGCCAGCGCAACCGCTGCGAGCTGTCCGGCCGTCCGCGCGGCGTCTACAGCAAGTTCGGCCTGGGCCGCAACAAGCTGCGCGAGGCCACCATGCGCGGCGACGTGCCGGGCCTGCGCAAGGCCAGCTGGTAAGGCGAAGGGCAGGGCGGCCCGGCCGCCCCGTCCCGGTACTACCCGGAGGAACCGGCCCACAAGGCCGGTTTTATCCGCTATAATTTTCTGCTTCACCCGGCCCGCCCGGGCTGAGGCAAGGCCCCGGCCTCTCCCGGGACACAATCCAGATTTCGCGAAAGCGGATATCGGTGCACTCAAGGAACCACTCATGAGCATGACTGATCCCATCGCCGACATGCTGGTCCGCATCAAGAATGCGGCCGCTGTAGGCAAGCCGACGGTGAAGCTGCCGTCCTCCAAGATCAAGGTCGCCATCGCCACCGTCCTGAAGGACGAGGGCTACATCGCCGACCTGCGCGTCGTCCCGGCCGAGAACAACAAGGCCGAACTCGAGATCGTGCTGAAGTACTTCGAGGGCCGTCCGGTCATCGAGCAGCTCAAGCGCGCCTCGCGCTCGGGCCTGCGCCTGTACCGCGGCAAGAGCGACCTGCCGAAGGTCCTCGGCGGCCTCGGCGTGGCCATCATCTCCACCTCCCAGGGCATCATGACCGACAAGCAGGCGCGCAATGCCGGCGTGGGCGGCGAAGTCCTGTGCTACGTGGCCTAATCGAAGGAGTACGACGACCATGTCCCGCGTAGCCAAGAAGCCGGTCGCCCTGCCCAAGGGCGTCGAACTGAACATCCAGGACACCAGCGTCAGCGCCAAGGGTCCGAAGGGCACGCTGTCGCTGGCCAAGCCGGCCGGCGTGCAGATCGCCGTCGAGGACGGCAACGCCGTGCTGTCGGCCAACGACCCGTCGCTGGTCCCGCTGACCGGCACCGTCCGCGCCATCCTGGCCAACATGGTCAAGGGCGTGTCCGAGGGCTTCGAGCGCAAGCTCGAGCTGGTCGGCGTGGGTTACCGCGCCGCCATGCAGGGCAAGGACCTGAGCCTGTCGCTGGGCTTCTCGCACCCGGTCGTGTTCCAGGCGCCGGAAGGCATCACCCTGGTCACCCCGACCCAGACCGAGATCCTGGTGCAGGGCGCCGACAAGCAGCGCGTCGGTGAAGTCGCGGCCAAGATCCGCGGTTTCCGTCCGCCGGAGCCCTACAAGGGCAAGGGCGTGAAGTACTCCGACGAAGTCATCATCCGCAAGGAAGCCAAGAAGGCGTAAGTGTTCGCGGGTCCATCCGCAGGAGCCCGGCCATGCATGGCCGGACTTTCCAATGCAAAGGCCCGCACCATCCTTCAGCTTCCACGAGGTAAACACACATGAGCATCAAGAACGACGCCCGTCTGCGCCGCGCCAAGTCCACCCGGGCCCACATCCGCAAGCTCGGCGTGCCGCGCCTGTCGGTGCTGCGCACCGGCCAGCACCTGTATGCGCAGCTGTTCACCGCCGATGGCGCCAAGGTCATCGCGGCCGCCAACACCCTGCAGGCCGACGTCAAGGAAGGCCTGAAGAGCGGCAAGAACACCGACGCCGCCGCCAAGGTCGGCAAGCTGATCGCCGAGCGCGCCAAGGCGGCGGGCATCGAGAAGGTCGCCTTCGACCGCTCGGGCTACCGCTTCCACGGCCGCATCAAGGCGCTGGCCGACGCCGCCCGCGAAGGCGGCCTGCAGTTCTGATCCAGCGGGCCCGCTGCGGCGGGCCCCGTCCTGCCGGCACAGGTAGTGCCGGGCGCCGTCCTCCTTCTGCGGGGGCGTGACGCGACACCGCGACAGCCCACAACCATAAGCGGCCCGAGCCGTACATATCCAGACAACCAAGGAATACAGAAATGGCAGAAGAGCGTCAGCCGCGGGGCCGCGATCGCGACCGCAACCGCGAAGAGAAAGTCGACGACGGCATGATCGAGAAGCTGGTCGCGGTCAACCGCGTCAGCAAGACCGTCAAGGGCGGCCGCCAGTTCACCTTCACCGCGCTGACCGTGGTCGGCGACGGCGACGGCAAGGTCGGTTTCGGCTACGGCAAGGCCCGCGAGGTCCCGGTCGCCATCCAGAAGTCGATGGAGTACGCGCGCAAGGGCATGCTCAACGTCGACCTGAACAACGGCACCCTGTGGCACCCGGTCAAGGCCGGCCACGGCGCGGCGCGCGTGTTCATGCAGCCGGCGTCCGAGGGTACCGGCGTGATCGCCGGTGGTGCGATGCGCGCCGTCCTGGAAGCGGTCGGCGTCAAGAACGTGCTGGCCAAGGCCGTCGGTTCGCGCAACCCGATCAACCTGGTCCGCGCCACCCTGAAGGGCCTGGAAGCCATGCAGTCGCCGACCCGCATTGCGGCCAAGCGCGGCAAGAAGGCGGAGGAACTCCTCAATGGCTAACGAGTCCAACAAGACCGTCAAGGTGCGCCTGGTGCGCGGCCTGCGCGGCACCCAGTCCCGCCACCGCCTGTCGGTAAAGGCCCTGGGCCTGAACAAGCTCAACGACGTGCGCGAGCTGAAGGACAGCCCGCAGGTCCGCGGGCTCATCAACCAGCTGCACTATCTGGTGCGGGTCGAGGAGTAAGGAGAATCCCATGCGTCTGAATACTCTCAAGCCCGCCGACGGCGCCCGCCAGGAGCGGACCCGCGTCGGCCGCGGCATCGGTTCGGGCCTCGGCAAGACCGCTGGCCGCGGTCACAAGGGTTCGTTCGCGCGCGCCGGCAAGGGCAAGATCAAGGCCGGCTTCGAAGGCGGCCAGACCCCGATGCAGCGTCGTCTGCCGAAGGTCGGCTTCCGCTCGATGTCGGCCAAGGACACCGCCGAGGTGCTGCTGTACAAGCTGGCGCTGGTCGAGGGCGACACCGTCGACTTCGCCGCGCTGAAGGCGGCCAAGCTGGTGCCGTCCACCGCCAAGCGCGCCAAGATCGTCAAGAAGGGTGAACTGTCGCGCAAGCTGACCATCAAGGGCGTGCAGGTGACCGCGGGTGCCAAGACCGCGATCGAAGCCGCCGGCGGCAGCATCGAGGAGTAAGGAACACATGGCGCAAGCTGGCATCGGCAATCTCGGCAGCGGCCTGGGCAAGTTCACGGAACTGCGCCAGCGCCTGCTGTTCGTGCTGGGTGCGTTGGTCGTCTACCGGATCGGCTGCTTCGTGCCGGTGCCGGGCGTCAACCCCGATGCCATGCTCGCCATGATGCAGGCGCAGGGCGGCGGCATCGTGGACATGTTCAACATGTTCTCGGGCGGCGCCCTGCACCGGTTCAGCATCTTTGCGCTGAACGTGATGCCGTACATCTCGGCGTCGATCGTGATGCAGCTGGCCGTGCACATCTTCCCGACGCTGAAGTCGCTGCAGAAGGAAGGCGAGTCCGGCCGCCGCAAGATCACCCAGTACTCGCGCGTGGGCGCGGTGCTGCTGTCGGTGGTGCAGGGTGGCAGTATCGCCATGGCGCTGCAGAACCAGGTCGCCCCGGGCGGCGTGCCGGTGGTCTACACCCCGGGCATCGGCTTCGTGCTGACCGCGGTGGTGGCGCTGACCGCCGGCACCATCTTCCTGATGTGGGTCGGCGAGCAGGTCACCGAGCGCGGCATCGGCAACGGCGTGTCGCTGATCATTTTCGCCGGCATCGTCGCCGGCCTGCCGGGCGCGGTGATCCAGACGGTCCAGGCCTACCAGAACGGCAGCCTGAACTTCCTGTCGCTGCTGCTGATCGTGGTGCTGGTGCTGGCCGTCACCTGGTTCGTGGTGTTCGTCGAGCGCGGCCAGCGCCGGATCACGGTCAACTACGCGCGCCGCCAGGGTGGCCGCAGCGCGTACATGAACCAGACCTCGTTCCTGCCGCTCAAGCTCAACATGTCCGGCGTGATCCCGGTGATCTTCGCCTCGAGCATCCTGGCGTTCCCGGCGACCCTGAGCATGTGGTCCGGGCAGGCGACCTCGGCCACCTGGCTGCAGCGCGTGTCCAACGCGCTGGCCCCGGGCGAGCCGCTGCACATGATCGTGTTCGCCGCGCTGATCGCCGGGTTCGCGTTCTTCTACACGGCGCTGGTGTTCAACTCGAACGAGACCGCCGACAACCTGAAGAAGTCCGGCGCGCTGATCCCGGGCATCCGCCCCGGCAAGGCCACCGCCGACTACATCGACGGTGTGCTGACCCGGCTGACCGCCGCGGGCGCCACCTATCTGGTCCTGGTCAGCCTGCTGCCGGAAGTGATGCGCACGCAGATGCAGACTTCGTTCTACTTCGGTGGCACCTCGCTGCTGATCGTGGTGGTCGTGGTGATGGACTTCATCGCCCAGATCCAGGCCCACCTGATGTCTCACCAGTACGAGAGCCTGCTGAAGAAGGCCAACCTCAAGGGCGGTTCGCGGGGTGGCTTCGCCCGGGGTTGACCCGGAGGTTCAAGAATCCAAGCCCGGCGGTCCCATTCCGTCGGCATCCGGCCCCCGAGGCCGGAACCATCCAGAAATGGGCGGCCCGTGCGACGTCTCGCGCGCGGGTGAGACGATGCGGTGCCGCGCTGGAGTAGCGCGGCCGGCGGGACCGGGCAACCGGGGCCGCCAGCAGAGTCCGGCGCCGGAGCATGGGCACACTCCCCATGCCGGGTCCAGGGCCTTCGGGCCATGGGCTTCCAAGTAATCCGAGACATTGATAGAATTCGCAGTTCACTTTTGAACCATCCTGTCGGGCGTGCCCTGGGCGCGTGCCGACCCTCAAGTTTGGAGATCGCGTCATGGCGCGTATTGCAGGCGTCAACCTGCCGACCCAGAAGCACGTCTGGGTGGGATTGCAGAGCATCTATGGCATCGGCCGCACCCGGTCGAAGAAGGTTTGCGAGGCCGCTGGCGTGGCTTCCAACACCAAGATCCGTGACCTGTCCGAGCCGGAAGTCGAGCGCCTGCGCGCCGAGATCGGCAAGTACGTGGTCGAAGGCGACCTGCGTCGCGAAATCGGCATCGCCATCAAGCGGCTGATGGACCTGGGCTGCTACCGCGGCCTGCGCCATCGTCGTGGCCTGCCCCTGCGCGGCCAGCGCACCCGTACCAACGCCCGCACCCGCAAGGGTCCGCGCAAGGCGATCAGGAAGTAAGGGACACCGATCATGGCAAAGCCCGCAGCATCAAAGACCAAGAAGAAGATCAAGCGCGTCGTCACCGACGGCATCGCGCACGTCCATGCTTCTTTCAACAACACCATCGTCACCATCACCGACCGCCAGGGCAACGCGCTGTCGTGGGCGACCTCGGGCGGCGCGGGCTTCCGCGGTTCGCGCAAGTCGACCCCGTTCGCCGCGCAGGTGGCCGCCGAGAAGGCCGGCAAGGCCGCACTCGACTACGGTGTGAAGTCGCTTGAAGTCCGCATCAAGGGCCCGGGCCCGGGCCGTGAATCGGCTGTCCGCTCGCTCAACAACGTGGGCTACAAGATCACCAACATCATCGACGTGACGCCTATCCCGCACAACGGGTGCCGTCCGCCGAAGAAGCGTCGCGTCTAAGGGGGCGATAAGAAATGGCTCGTTATATCGGTCCTACCTGTAAGCTCGCGCGCCGCGAAGGCGCCGACCTTTCCCTCAAGAGCCCGGCGCGTGCGCTGGACTCCAAGTGCAAGCTGGAGCAGAAGCCCGGCCAGCACGGCGCGACCGCGCGCAAGGGCAAGCTGTCCGACTACGCCACCCAGCTGCGCGAGAAGCAGAAGGTCAAGCGCATCTACGGCCTGCTGGAGCGCCAGTTCCGCAACTACTACAAGAAGGCCTCGACCAAGAAGGGCAACACCGGCGAGAACCTGCTGCAGCTGCTGGAAACCCGCCTGGACAACGTCGTCTACCGCATGGGTTTCGCGGTGACCCGTCCGTCCGCGCGCCAGCTGGTCAGCCACCGTGGCGTGCTGGTCAACGGCAAGCCGGTGAACCTGCCGTCCTACCAGGTCAAGGCCGGCGACGCGATCGCCCTGTCCGAGAAGGTGCAGAAGCAGCTTCGCGTCCAGGAGGCCCTGACCGTCGCCGAGCAGCACGACACCACCCCGTCGTGGATCGAGGTCGACGCGAAGAAGTTCGCCGGTGTGTTCAAGGCCGTCCCGGATCGGGCCGACCTGCCGGCCGACATCAACGAAGCGCTGATCGTCGAGCTGTACTCGAAGTAACAGTGGCTGGTCGCCGCGCCCTCCCGGGCGCGGCGCCGCATCCCACACCCCGGCCGGATCGCGTTGCCCCGCCTTCCGGCCGCCCCCGGATGACGGGGCCACACCCCAGAGCCGGCGGTTCCCCTGATCGTCGGCTCATTGCAGGAGAATCCGCAACATGACGGTTACCGCCAACCAGGTCCTGCGTCCCCGCGGACCGCAGATCGAACGCCTCACCGGCAATCGCGCCAAGATCGTGATCGAACCGCTCGAGCGCGGCTACGGCCATACGCTCGGCAACGCGCTGCGCCGCGTCCTGTTGTCCTCGATCCCCGGCTTCGCGATCACCGAGGTCGAGATCGACGGCGTGCTGCACGAATACACCACGGTCGAAGGCCTGCAGGAGGACGTGCTGGAAGTCCTGCTGAACCTGAAGGACGTCGCCATCCGCATGCACAGCGGCGAGAGCGCCACCCTGAGCCTGTCCAAGCAGGGTCCGGGCGTGGTCACCGCCGGCGACATCAAGACCGACCACAACGTCGAGATCCTCAACGTCGACCACGTGATCTGCCACCTCACCAAGGACACGGCGCTGAACATGCGCCTGAAGATCGAGCGCGGCTTCGGCTACCAGCCGGCCACCGCCCGTCGCCGTCCGGACGAGGAAACCCGCACGATCGGCCGCCTGGTGCTGGACGCCTCGTTCTCGCCGGTCCGCCGCGTCGCCTACGCGGTGGAAGCCGCGCGCGTGGAGCAGCGCACCGACCTGGACAAGCTGGTCCTGGACATCGAGACCAACGGCACGATCGACGCCGAGGAAGCCGTGCGCACCGCCGCCGACATCCTCAGCGACCAGCTGTCGGTGTTCGGCGACTTCACCCACCGCGACCGCGGTGCCGCCAAGGCGGCCCCGACCGGCGTGGACCCGGTGCTGCTGCGTCCGATCGACGACCTGGAGCTGACCGTGCGTTCGGCCAACTGCCTCAAGGCCGAGAGCATCTACTACATTGGCGACCTGATCCAGAAGACCGAGGTCGAGCTGCTCAAGACCCCGAACCTGGGCAAGAAGTCGCTGACCGAGATCAAGGAAGTCCTCGCCCAGCGCGGCCTGTCCCTCGGCATGAAGCTGGAGAACTGGCCGCCGGCCGGGATCGCACAGCACGGGATGCTGGGTTAAGAAGTTGCAACACCGTTCCCGCATCCATCGTGATGCGGGAACGCTCCAGCGCCGACGGGCCTGAAGGCCCGCGGCGACTCCCCGGCAAGGGAACGCCGGATCGGACCAGCGCAGTCCACTGCTTCAACGCCTGGATGGCGACAGCGAACCACAACCGCCACACCATTCCACAGGAACCACGACCATGCGTCACCAGAAAGCCGGCCGCAAGTTCAGCCGCACCAGCGCCCACCGCGAAGCGATGTTCAAGAACATGGCCGCCTCGCTGTTCAAGCACGAACTGATCAAGACCACCCTGCCCAAGGCCAAGGAACTGCGCCGCATCGCCGAGCCGCTGATCACCCTGGCCAAGGTCGACAGCGTCGCCAACCGCCGCCTGGCGTTCGCCCGCCTGCGCGACAAGGAAGCCGTCGGCAACCTGTTCACCATGCTGGGCCCGCGCTACCAGGCGCGTCCGGGCGGTTACCTGCGCATCCTCAAGTGCGGCTTCCGCGCCGGCGACAACGCGCCGATGGCGTACGTCGAGCTGGTCGACCGCCCGCAGGCGGCCGAATAAGCATCCGCGTCGCCGCCCAACGGGCGGCAACGTGAACGGAAACCCCGGCTTCGGCCGGGGTTTTTCGTTTCAGGCGGCACGATCGGTTACCGCTGGCGGCACGGATGCGGAATAATCGGCCCGATTCCCCATCGCAACCCGGGTCCACGTCGCCGATGAATCCCTTCCGTTGGAGTTTCCGCGCGCAGTTCCTCGCCGGCTTCCTCGGCTGCGCCGCCCTGATCGGCTATGCGATCTACACGCAGCTGTACCAGGGACTGGAGCCTTGTCCGCTGTGTATCTTCCAGCGCATCGCCTACGCGGCGCTGGCGCTGGTGTTCCTGGCCGGCGGACTGCACGCGCCGCGGTCGCCGGGCGGGCGCCGGTTCTACGGCGTGCTGGTGGCCATCGCCTCGCTGGTGGGCATCGGCATCGCCGGGCGCCACGTATGGCTGCAGACCCTGCCGCACGACCTGGTGCCCGCGTGCGGTCCGCCGCTGTCGTTCCTGCAGGAGACGCACGGCCCGATCGAGCTGGTGCGCAAGGTACTCACCGGCACCGGCGACTGCGGCACCGTCGACTGGACCCTGCTGGGCCTGAGCATGCCGGCGTGGAGCCTGATCGGCTTCGTGCTGCTGGCCGGGTGGGGCCTGCAGGCTGCCTTCCGCCGCCGCAAGGGCCGCAACCGGCTCTGATCCGACTCCCCCAGCGAGCCTCTCCCCCATGAGCACGCCCGAACGCAGCCTCCAACCCGTGAACCTGGCCGACGGCTGGTCGCCCGCCAGCTGGCGCGGGCGGCCGGCCTTGCAGATGCCGCAGTATCCGGATCCATCGGCGCTGGAAGCCGCGCTGGCCGAACTGCGCCAGCTGCCGCCGCTGGTGACTTCGTGGGAGATCTTCGCGCTGAAGAAGCAGATCGCCGAGGCGCAGGAGGGCCAGCGCTTCCTGCTGCAGGGCGGCGACTGCGCCGAGAACTTCAGCGACTGCGAGTCCGGCACCATCTCCAACCGGCTCAAGGTGCTGCTGCAGATGAGCCTGGTGCTGGTCCACGGCCTGCGCCTGCCGGTGGTGCGGGTCGGCCGCTTCGCCGGCCAGTACGCCAAGCCGCGCTCGACCGACCTGGAGACCCGCGGCGAGGTCAGCCTGCCCAGCTACCGCGGCGACGTGGTCAACGGGCCGGAGTTCACCGCGCAGGCGCGCGTGCCCGACCCGCGGCGCATGCTTACCGCCCACGCGCGCTCGGCGATGACCATGAACTTCGTCCGCGCGCTGATCGACGGCGGCTTCGCCGACCTGCACCACCCGGAGTACTGGAGCCTGAGCTGGGTCGGCTGCTCGCCGCTGGCCGAGGACTACCAGAAGATGGTGAACTCGATCGGCGACGCGGTGCGCTTCATGGAGACGCTGGCCGGGGTGGAGGTGCACAACCTCAACCGGATCGACTTCTACACTTCGCATGAGGCACTGCTGCTGCCGTACGAGGAGGCGCTGACCCGGCAGGTGCCGCGGCAGTGGGGCTGGTTCAACCTGTCCACGCACTATCCGTGGATCGGCATGCGCACCGCCGCGCTGGACGGCGCGCACGTGGAGTACTTCCGCGGCATCCGCAACCCGGTGGCGATCAAGGTCGGCCCGTCGGTGCAGCCGGACCAGTTGCTGCGCCTGATCGACGTGCTCAACCCGGACGACGAGCCGGGCCGGCTGACCTTCATCCACCGCATGGGCGCGGCGCAGATCGCCTCGAAGCTGCCGCCGCTGCTGGAGGCGGTGCGCCGAGACGGCCGCCGCGTGCTGTGGGTGTGCGACGCGATGCACGGCAACACCGAGAGCACCGCCAACGGCTACAAGACCCGCCGCTTCGCCAACATCCTGGCCGAAGTGGAGCAGTCCTTTGACCTGCACGCGGCCGCCGGCACGCGCCTGGGCGGCGTGCACCTGGAACTGACCGGCGAGGACGTCACCGAATGCACCGGCGGCGCCCGCGAGCTGACCGAGGTCGACCTCGAGCGCGCCTACCGCTCGACGGTCGATCCACGCCTGAACTACGAGCAGTCGCTGGAGATCGCGATGGCGATCGTGCGCAAGCAGGGCCAGCGCCAGGCGGACGCGCGGGTCTGAGCCGCGGCGCCCCGGGGACGGTCAGCGCCCGGCGTTCCCATCGGCGGCCGCCGGCGGCGTGTCGACGCTGGCGCGGAACGTGGGCGGGTGCCGCGCCCGGGTCAGCTGCTCGTAGGCGTGGCCGATCCGCAGCAGCCGCGCTTCACTCCAGGCCGGTCCGATGAACACCAGGCCCAGGGGCAGGCCGTCGCTGTGGCCCATCGGCACCGTCAGGGCCGGGTAGCCGGCGACCGCGGCCGCGCCGTAGCCGGCGCCCGGGAAGCGGTCGCCCTGCGCGGCATCGATCGGCCAGGCCACGCCGGTGGTCGGCGCCACCAGCACGTCGAACGGACCGTCGCGCAACGCCGCGTCGATGCCTTCCGGGCCGGCCAGACGGCGGGCGCGGGTGCGCGCGGCGATGTAGGCCGGTGCGGCCAGGCCCTGGCGTTCGGCGGCCTGCTCCAGCAGTTCCTGCCCGAACAGCGGCATGGTCCGTGCCGCGTTGCGGCGGTTGTACTCGATCAGTTCGTCCAGGCTCGCGACCGGCGCCTGGCGTTGCCGCAGGTAGCGCTCCAGCGCGGGCCGGAACTCGCTCAGCAGGACCTCGAGCTCGTCCGCGCTCCACTGGCCCTGGGTCGGGATCTGCGCGTCGGCCACGACCGCCCCGGCTTCGCGCATCGCCGCCACGGCGCGCTCGGTGGCCGCCGCCGCCTCCGGTGATATCGCCAACCGGTCGCGCAGCAGTCCGATCCGCACGCCGCGCAGGCTGGCACCACGCAGCTGCTGGGCGTAGTCGAAGGTGGCCAGCACGCGGTTGTCCATCGTCGCCGGGTCGGCGGGGTCGCGGCCGGCGATCGCGGCCAGCACCAGGGCCGCGTCCTCGACGCTGCGCGTCATCGGTCCGGCAGTGTCCTGGCTGGGGGCGATCGGCACGATGCCGCTGCGGCTGACCAGGCCGACGGTCGGCTTCAGCCCGACCAGGCCGTTCACGGCGGCCGGGCACAGGATGCTGCCGTCGGTTTCGGTGCCGACCCCGGCGACGGTGAGGTTGGCGGCCACCGCCACCGCGGTGCCGGAACTGGAGCCGCAGGGCGAGCGGTCGAGCGCGTAGGGGTTGCGGGTCTGGCCACCGACCGAACTCCAGCCCGAGGTCGAGCGGGTCGAGCGGAAGTTGGCCCACTCGCTGAGGTTGGCCTTGCCGAGCACGACCGCGCCGGCTTCGCGCAGCCGCTCCACCAGGAAGGCGTCACCGGCTGGCCGGAAGCCGGCCATGGCCAGCGAGCCGGCGGTGGTGGCCATCGGCGTGGCGTCGATGTTGTCCTTGAGCAGGACCGGGATGCCGTGCAGCGGACCGCGCACGCGGCCGGCGGCGCGCTCGGCGTCCAGCGCCGCCGCCTCGGTGCGGGCTCGCGGGTTGAGTTCGATGATCGAGTTGAGCCTGGGCCCGTTGCGGTCCAGGGCGATGATCCGCGCCAGGTAGGCCTGCACCAGCGCGTGGCTGGTGGTCTCGCCGCGCTCCATGGCGGCCTGCAGGTCGGCGATCCCGGCCTCTGCGTAGGGGAAGGAGGAGGCGGCCGGCGAGGGTGCCTGCGCCGGCGGCGCAGGCAGGGCAGGTTCCTCGCGACGGCAACCCGCTGCGCCCACGCACAGGAGCGCCGCCGTCAGCAGTGCGGCCAGGCGCATGCGTTTCCCCTCGGCGGACGGCCCGAGGCTACCGCCGCCCGTGGCGCTTGGCAACGAGGCCGCCAGGCGCCGCGCGGGGGTGGGCGTCGTCAGGCCGCGCGCGAGGCGCGCTTGCGGTCGCTCTCGGTCAGCATCTTCTTGCGCAGGCGGATCTCCTTCGGGGTGACCTCGACCAGCTCGTCGTCCTCGATGAAGTCCAGGGCCTGCTCCAGCGAGAACTTGATCGCCGGGGTCAGCTTGATCGCGTCGTCCTTGCCCGAAGCGCGCATGTTGGTCAGCGGCTTGGTCTTGATCGCGTTGACGGTCAGGTCGTTGTCCTTGGAATGGATGCCGACCAGCTGGCCCTCGTACACGTTGTCGCCTTCGGCGGCGAACAGGCGGCCGCGCTCCTCCAGCGGGCCCAGCGCATAGGCCGGCGTCGCGCCCGGCGCATTGGCGATCATCACGCCGTTGATGCGCTTGGCGATCGCGCCCTGTTCCTTCGGACCGTAGTGGTCGAACACGTGGAACAGCAGGCCCGAGCCCTGGGTCAGGGTCTTGAACTCGTTCTGGAAGCCGATCAGGCCGCGCGCCGGGATCTCGTAGTCCAGGCGCACGCGGCCCTTGCCGTCCGATTCCATGTTCTTGAGCTGGGCCTTGCGGGTGCCCAGCTTCTCCATCACGCCGCCCTGGTGGATCTCCTCCACGTCGACGACGAGCTGCTCGATCGGCTCCATCAGCTGGCCGTCGATTTCCTTGATGATCACTTCGGGGCGCGACACGGCCAGCTCGTAGCCCTCGCGACGCATGTTCTCGATCAGCACCGACAGGTGCAGCTCGCCGCGGCCGGAGACCAGGAACTTGTCGGCGTCTTCCAGCTGTTCGACCTTCAGCGCGACGTTGTGCACCTTCTCGCGGTCCAGGCGGTCCTTGAGCTGGCGGCTGGTCAGGAACTTGCCGCCCGACAGGTCCTTATTGCCGGCGAACGGCGAGTTGTTGACCTGGAAGGTCATCGAGATGGTCGGTTCGTCGACGGTCAGCGCCGGCAGCGCCTCGGGCGATTCCAGCGCGCAGATGGTGTCGGAGATGGTCAGCTCGGCGATACCGGAGATGGCAACGATGTCGCCGGCCTCGGCGGTGTCCTGCTCGATCCGCTCCAGGCCCATGAAGCCCAGCACCTGCAGTACCTTGCCCTGGCGCTTCTTGCCTTCGCGGTCGATCACCGCCACTGGCATGTTCTTCTTCAGGGTGCCGCGCTGGATGCGGCCGATGCCGATCACGCCGACGAAGCTGTTGTAGTCCAGCTGGCTGATGCGCATCTGGAACGGGCCGTCCAGGTCCACCTCGGGCTTCGGCGCGTGCTGCATGATCGCTTCGTACAGCGGGGTCATGTCGCCCGAGCGTGCTTCCGGGTCGAGCGAGGCATAGCCGTTCAGGGCCGAGGCGTAAACGATCGGGAAGTCCATCTGCTCGGCGGTGGCGCCGAGGCGGTCGAACAGGTCCCAGACCTGCTCGACGACCCAGTCCGGGCGCGAGCCGGGGCGGTCGATCTTGTTGACCACCACGATCGGCTTGAAGCCCATCGCGAACGCCTTCTGGGTCACGAAACGGGTCTGCGGCATCGGCCCGTCCATCGCGTCGACCAAGATCAGCACGGTGTCGACCATCGACAGCACGCGCTCGACCTCGCCGCCGAAGTCGGCGTGGCCGGGGGTGTCGACGATGTTGATGCGGTTGCCCTGCCAGGTGATGGCGGTGTTCTTGGCCAGGATGGTGATGCCGCGTTCCTTTTCCTGGTCGTTGCTGTCCATCACCCGCTCGGCCAGCACCGTACGCTCGGACAGGGTGCCGGACTGCTTCAGGAGCTGGTCGACGAGGGTGGTCTTGCCGTGGTCGACGTGGGCGACGATGGCGATGTTGCGCAGGTTTTCGATGGACATGGCGAATGACGCGCCGTCAGCGCGCAGGGCAGGGAAGAAAGGAAGCCGGTTATTATAGCCGGCCCACACGCCCGCCGGATGAACTCCGTACGGGCCCCGGTCCGGCCCCCGGGGATTCCCCGCCGCCGGCCTCCCATTACCCGCAGGAGCCCGTCCGATGTCCCTGATCGCCACCTTCGATACCGCCCGCGGCCCGATCCGGGTCGAACTGCTGCCCGACAAGGCGCCGCTGACCGTGGCCAACTTCGTCAACCTGGTCCAGCGCGGTTTCTACGACGGCCTGAGCTTCCACCGGGTGATCGCCGATTTCATGGTCCAGGGCGGCTGCCCGGAGGGCTCCGGCCGCGGCGGCCCGGGCTACCGCTTCGAGGACGAGACCAACAACGGCGTCGCCCACGAGCGCGGCGTGCTGTCCATGGCCAATGCCGGCCCGAACACCAACGGCAGCCAGTTCTTCATCACCCACGTGGCCACCCCCTGGCTGGACGGCCGCCATACCGTGTTCGGCAAGGTGGTCGAGGGCCTGGACGTGGTCGACAGCATCGCCCAGGGCGACGCGATCAATTCCGTGAAGATCGAGGGTGATGCCACCCCGGTGCTGGCCGCCAAGGCCGACCGCGTCGCCGAGTGGAACCGTTACCTGAGCGCCTGATCCGGCCTCCGGGCCATGTCCGGCGGGCAGCCCGCCGGACCGGCCAGTGCGGGGTCGCGTGATAAAATCACCGGCCCCCGACCAGGATTTCCCATGCGCATCCTCGGCCTCCTGCTGATCGTCGGCATCGCCGGCGGGCTGTATGCCTGGTGGTCGAAGGACCGCCAGCCGGACCTGCATCCGGACGACCCGCGCGTGGCCACCGGCGAGACCGGCATCGTGATGCTGGCCGCCGAGTGGTGCGGCTACTGCCGCAAGCAGCAGGGCGACTTCGAGCGCGCCGAGGTCCGCTACCGCGTGCTCGACATCGACACGCCGGCCGGCGACCGGGCGATGCGCGCGCTGGGCGCGCGCGGCGTGCCGGTGACCGTGGTCGGCCAGGCCGTGGTCCGCGGCTACGACACGGCGGCATTGGACGAAAGGCTGAGCCCGCTCGGTTACGACGTCTATTAACCTGCGCGGCGCCGCCCGGCCCGTACTTCCTCCCCACGCGACACACCGCACCCACCGAAGGACCCCCTCACCGATGAAGACCCCCGTTCGAGTTGCCGTCACCGGCGCCGCCGGCCAGATCGGCTACGCCCTGCTGTTCCGCATCGCCTCCGGCGAGATGCTCGGCAAGGACCAGCCGGTGATCCTGCAGCTGCTGGAACTGCCGCTGGACAAGGCCCAGGCCGCGCTCAAGGGCGTGATCATGGAGCTGGAGGACTGCGCGTTCCCGCTGCTGGCCGGCATCGTCGGCACCGACGATCCGGAAGTGGCGTTCAAGGACGCCGACGTGGCCATGCTGGTCGGCGCGCGTCCGCGCGGCCCGGGCATGGAGCGCAAGGACCTGCTGCTGGAGAACGCCAAGATCTTCACCGCCCAGGGCGCGGCGCTGAACAAGGTCGCCAGCCGCGACGTGAAGGTGCTGGTGGTCGGCAATCCGGCCAACACCAACGCCTACATCGCGATGAAGTCGGCGCCGGACCTGAAGCCGGAGAACTTCACCGCCATGCTGCGCCTGGACCACAACCGCGCGCTGAGCCAGCTGGCCGGCAAGGCCGGCGTGGCCGTGGGCGAGATCGAGAAGCTGATCGTGTGGGGCAACCACAGCCCGACCATGTACCCGGACTACCGCTTCGCCACCGTCGGCGGCGCCTCGCTGAAGGACAGGATCAACGACGCCGACTGGAACGCCAACGAGTTCATCCCCAAGGTCGGCAAGCGCGGCGCGGCGATCATCGAGGCCCGCGGCCTGTCCTCGGCCGCCTCGGCCGCCAACGCCGCCATCGACCACGTCCGCGACTGGCTGCTGGGCAGCAACGGCAAGTGGGTGACCATGGGCATCCCGTCCGACGGTTCCTACGGCATCCCCGAGGGTGTGATCTTCGGTTTCCCGGTGATCACCGAGAACGGCAGCTACACCCTGGTGCGCGACCTGCCGGTCGACGAGTTCAGCCAGAAGGCGATCGACAAGACCCTGGGCGAGCTGGAAGAGGAGCGCGGCGGCGTCGCCCACCTGCTGGGTTGAGCTGCCGGGTCGACCTGTCGGGTTGATCCGGCCGATCAACCTATTGCTCGCGGAAAGGCCGGGATTTCCCGGCCTTTTCCGTTTCCGGGGGCGGTTTTCGACCAAGGTCGCAGGGCCGCGCGGGAGGGGCGGGACTATGCTCCGGCCATCCCTCGGAGGGGAGCAGCCATGCGCTACGAAGACCTGTACCGGCGTTCGATCGAGCAGCCGGAGGCGTTCTGGGCCGAGGCGGCCACCGCCATCGACTGGAACGTGCCGCCGCAGCGGATCCTGGACTATGCCAATCCGCCGTTCCGCAAGTGGTTCGTCGGCGGCACCACCAACCTGTGCCACAACGCGGTCGACCGGCACCTGGCCGAGCGCGGCGACCAGCTCGCCCTGGTCGGCTGGTCCAGCGAGACCGGCAGCGTCCGCGAACTGACCTTCCGCCAGCTGCACCGCGAGGTGAACACGTTCGCTGCGGCGCTGCAGTCGCTGGGTGTCGACCGGGGCGATCGGGTGGTGGTCTACATGCCGCACACGGTCGACGCGGCCATCGCCATGCTGGCCTGCGCGCGCATCGGCGCGGTGCATTCGGTGGTGTTCGGCGGCTTCGCCTCGCACAACCTGGCCCTGCGCATTGACGACGCGCGGCCGAAGGTGCTGGTCTGCGCCGATGCCGGCAGCCGCGGCGGCAAGGTGATCCCGTTCAAGCCGATGGTCGACGAGGCGCTGGCGCGCGCCGAACACCCGCCGGTGCACGTGCTGGTGGTCAATCGCGGACTGGCCGGCGAGTTGCCGATGCGGCCCGGGCGCGACGTCGAATACGGCCCGCTGCGCGAGGCGCACGCCAAGGCCGAAGTGCCGGTGGAGTGGCTGGAATCCAACGAGCCCAGCTACATCCTCTACACCTCCGGCACCACCGGCAAGCCCAAGGGCGTGCAGCGCGACGTCGGCGGTTACGCGGTGGCGCTGGCGCTGTCGATGTGGTCGATCTACGACATCCGCCCGGGCCAGGTGATGTTCTCCACCTCCGACATCGGCTGGGTGGTCGGCCACTCCTACAACGTCTACGGGCCGCTGATCGCCGGCGCGACCTCGATCCTGTACGAGGGGCTGCCGACCTCGCCGGACCCGGGCATCTGGTGGCGGATCTGCGAGCGCTATGGCGTGCGCACGATGTTCTCCTCGCCCACCGCGGTGCGGGTGCTGAAGAAGCAGGATCCGTCGTGGCTGCAGCGCTACGACCTGTCCAGGCTGCAGTACCTGTTCCTGGCCGGCGAGCCGCTGGACGAGCCGACTGCCGGGTGGATCACCGGCGCGCTGGGCAAGACCGTGATCGACAACTACTGGCAGACCGAGACCGGCTGGCCGGTGCTGACGCTGATGCCCGGGGTGGAGATGCGCCCGGTCAAGCTGGGCTCGCCGGGGCTGCCGTCTCCGGGCTACCGCCTGCGGGTGATCGACGAGGCGACCGGGCAGGACGTCGGTCCGGGCGAGAAGGGCGTGCTGGCGATCCAGCCGCCGCTGCCGCCGGGCTGCCTGACCACGGTGTGGGGCAACGACGAGCGCTTCATCGCCAGCTACTTCGGCCACTTCAAGGAGCTGCTGTACAGCTCGCTGGACTGGGCGATCCGCGACGAGGACGGCTACACCTTCATCCTCGGCCGCACCGACGACGTGATCAACGTCGCCGGCCACCGCCTGGGCACGCGCGAGATCGAGGAATCGGTCTCCAGCCATCCCTCGGTCGCCGAGGCTGCGGTGATCGGCGTGCACGACGAGGTCAAGGGACAGGTGCCGGTGGTGTTCGCCACGCTCAAGCGCAGCGACGGCGATGCGGCCGAGTCGGCCGCGCAGATGATGCGGACCGTGACCGAGCAGCTCGGCGCGGTGGCGCGGCCCTCGCGCGTGTACGTGGTCAACGCGCTGCCGAAGACGCGCTCTGGCAAGCTGCTGCGGCGCTCGCTGCAGGCGCTGGCCGAGCACCGCGACCCGGGCGACCTGTCCACGCTGGACGATCCGAACGCGCTGGAGGAAGTGAGGCGCGCGCTCGAACGCGGTGCCGACGCCGGAGGCTGACCGAGGCTCAGTGGCCGGCGCCGGGCGCCGGCTGCGCGGTGTCCAGGTCGCTGCGCAGCGTCCACACCGGGTCGCGGCCCTCCGGGTCGCGGGCGAGGTGGAAACATGCCGCAGCGCTGATGGCGATGCGGCACGGCCCGGCGGCCTCTCCGCCGGCGGCGAGGGCCGGCACCACGAACAGCCCGCTGGCGTCGATGGTCCTGCGCGCGGGCGTATCGGCCAGGTCGCCGATGTCCCGGATGCTGCCGTCCTCCCAGGACAGCGGATGCCGGAAGTTCACCAGCAGGTCGGCGCGCACGGGCGGCTGCCCGGGGATCGCCAGTGTGCCGCCGACGACGCGCAGGTCGGGCCAGGGCTCGCCATTCTCCGGAAGGTCGCGGTAGAGCGCATGCGGCGTGCCGGCGTGGCTGCCGCCGGCGATGGCGTCCAGCGCCGCGAGCAGGCCGAGGAAGTGCAGCTTGCGCAGCGCCTGCTTCTGCGGATCGCCTTCGATGCCGCCGGCCTCGATCAGTACCGTGCTGGTGCCCCACTGCGCGGTCAGGTCGCCGAAGGCGCGCGGGTTGAAGGTCTCGTCCCAGCGCGCGATGTGGCCGGCGAGATAGGGCTCGAGCGCGATCCGGATCGTGGCGGCCACCTCGATCGCGCGGGCACGGGCCGGGTCGACCTCGTTGGCGGCGCTGGGAGGCGGGGCGAGCAGGGCGATGGCGGTGCCGCGCCCGGAGTCGCCGACGCGGTAGCCGGGGCTCTGGTCGTGCAGGTTGAAGCCGTACGCCGGCCGCACGCGGTCGTGCAGCGCCTTGAGCGCGCGCGCCTCGGGGGTGGCCAGCATGCGCGCGTCGCGGTTGATGTCGATGCCCTGTGTGTTGCGCCGCTGGAAGCGCGCGGCGCCGTCCGGGTTGACCATCGGCAGGAAGTGCAGGGTCGTGTTCGCGCGCAGGCGCGCCGCCACCGGATGGTCCGGGTGTTCGCCGAGGAAGCGGAACAGGTCGGCCAGCACCATCGTGCCGGTGCTCTCGTCGCCGTGCATCTGCGACCACAGCAGCACGCGGGTCTTGCCCCGGCCCCAGCGCACGTGCCGGAGCGGGCGGTCTTCGGCGCTGCGGCCGATGTCCTCGATGTGGAAGCCGGCACTGCGGTCGAGCAGGGGGGTGACGGCCTGCCACCAGTGCTCCGCGTCGAAGTCGCGCGGGTCCAGGCCGGATACGCGCAGCTCGGGGTACAGCGCGTCCATCGCCGGCAACCAGGCCGGGGGAGGCGGAACCGGCGTGGATTCCGCAGCGGGCGCGGCTGCCGTTTCCTGCGCGGCCACGGGCGCGACGCATGCGGCGAGCGCCAGGAGCAGGGCGAGGGTGGTGGGCTTGGGCATGATCGTGCCGGCTCGGAATCGGGTGCCGGGCAGCGTGGTTCCTGTACGCGGGGAAGTCAAAGCCGCGCGACGGGCCGAGCGCCTTCCCGCTCAGTCATGGGCGACGTCGGCGTCGGCTTCCGGTTGCAGGCCGGTGTAGCTGGCGCGCGGGCGGATCAGGCGACCCAGCGCCTGCTGTTCCAGCGCGTGCGCCAGCCAGCCGGCGAGGCGGCCGGCGGCGAACATCGACACGGCGGGGGTGGCCGGCAGGCCATGGGCCAGGCAGATCGCCGCGAGCATGAAGTCCACGTTCGGGCGCCGGCCGGAGGCCGATTCGGCGGCGGCGATCACCGCCTCGAGCAGCCGCATCGCGTCGGCGTCGACCGGGGTGGCGCGCAGCATCGCCAGCAGCGTCGCCGCGCGCGGATCGCCGTCGGGATACAGCGCGTGGCCGAAGCCGGGCAAGTCCTCGCCGCGCTGCCAGCGGGTGGCGATGAAGCGGCCGATGTCGCGCGAGCCGCGCGCGTCCTCGACCAGCGCGTACGCCCGCGCGGTGGCGCCGCCGTGGCGCGGGCCGGACAGTGCGGCCAGGCCCGCGCAGACCGTGGCGTGCAGGTGCGCTCCGGTGGAGGCGACCACGCGCGCGGCGAAGGCCGAGACGTTGAGCTCGTGGTCCGCGCACAGCACCAGCGCCGCGCGCACCAGTTCCGCGAAGCCGGCATCGCCCGGGCGCCACGCCTCGCCGAGCAGGTGGTGGACCGGGCCGGCCGGGCGCCGCGCGACCAGCAGCGCCGCGTTCTGGCGCAGCAGGGTGGCGGCGACCGCGCGGCGGGTGGGCTGGTCGGCCTGGAAGGAGTGGGGCACGTGCAGGGCCAGCAGCGGGATCGCGGCCATCGCCCGGCTCAGCGGCGGCAGTTCGGCGTCGCAGGCCAGCGGCGCCACCCGCGCCGGCCAGTCGCCGGGCGGATCGGCGAACGGGTCCTGGCTGCCGCAGTCCCACAGCAGGCGGGCGATGTCCTCCAGGGTGGCACCCGCCTGCGCCGCGGCCACCGCCGAGCGGCCGCGGTAGTAGGGGCCGTCGGGCCGGATCAGCGAGATCCGCGTCTCCAGCACCGGCAGGCCGCGGTCCAGGCTCTGCGCCGCACCGCGGGCCGGCCCGCGGCCCAGGCGCTTGCGCTGGGCCAGGCGTTCGACGTCCTGGCGCAGGTACAGGCGGCTGCGGTGGTCCCTGCCGGGGCGCGACTCCAGCAGCCCGCGGCTGACATACGCGTACAGCGTGGCCTGGCTGATGCCGAGCAGCTGGCAGGTCTCGCGGGCGGACAGCAGGTCGTCGCTCATGGCGATAGATTGATCGAATTGATCAAGATTGATCAATGGGTGGGATGGTGCCAGATTGGCGCCCGTCGAGGGGCGTACCATCCGCGCACCTCTATCGCGGCGGCCTCTCCCTCCGGGATGTGCGCGCCGGGCCCACGAGGAGTACGTCGAATGAGCAACGCATCCGCAGGCGCCCCCGCTTCTTCGGGAGCAAGGTTCCGCGCCGCGCTGGCCGCCGAATCGCCGCTGCAGGTGATGGGCGCCATCACCGCCTACGCCGGGCTGATGGCCAGGCGCGTCGGCTACAAGGCGCTGTACCTGTCCGGCGGCGGCGTGGCCGCCAACTCGCTGGGCATCCCCGACCTGGGCATCAGCACGATGGAGGACGTCCTCACCGACGCCCGCCGGATCGTCGATGCGACCGGACTGCCGCTGCTGGTGGACATCGATACCGGCTGGGGCGGCGCGTTCAACATCGCCCGCACCATCCGCTCGTTCGAGCGCGTCGGCGTGGCGGCGGTGCACCTGGAGGACCAGGTCGGGCAGAAGCGCTGCGGCCACCGCCCGGGCAAGGAAGTGGTGTCGCGGGAAGAGATGGTGGACCGGGTCAAGGTCGCGGTGGATGCGCGCACCGATCCGGGCTTCGTGATCATGGCCCGCACCGACGCTGCCGCGGTGGAAGGCATCGACGGCGCGATCGACCGCGCCGTGGCCTACGTCGAGGCCGGCGCCGACATGATCTTCCCGGAAGCGATGAAGACCCTGGACGACTACCGCCGGTTCAAGGACGCGGTGAAGGTGCCGATCCTCGCCAACCTGACCGAATTCGGCTCCACCCCCTTCTTCACCACCGACGAACTGCGCGGGGCCGGCGTGGACATCGCGCTGTACTGCTGCGGCGCCTACCGGGCGATGAACAAGGCGGCGCTGCATTTCTACGAGACCGTGCGCCGCGAGGGCACGCAGAGGAACATCGTCGATACCCTGCAGACGCGCGCCGAGCTGTACGACTTCCTGGGCTACCACGCCTACGAGGACAAGCTCGACGCGCTGTTCTCGAAGAAGGACTGACCGCACCCGCGGCGCCCGGCCCGCCGGACGCCGCCCGATCCGGCGCGGAAACGAACGAAGCGGCGGGGCAGCCCCCGCTCCACGAGGAAGGAAAGGCACCATGAGCGAAACCACGCCCACCCCCGGCTTCAAGCCGAAGAAGTCCGTCGCCCTGTCGGGCACCGCCGCCGGCAACACCGCGCTGTGCACCGTCGGTCGCAGCGGCAACGACCTGCACTACCGCGGGTACGACATCCTCGACCTGGCCACCACCAGCGAGTTCGAGGAGATCGCCTACCTGCTGGTGCACGGCAAGCTGCCGACGGTCGCCGAGTTGCGCGGCTACAAGGCCAAGCTCAAGTCGCTGCGCGGCATCCCGGCCGCGGTCAAGGCCGCGCTGGAGGAACTGCCGCCCTCGGCGCACCCGATGGACGTGATGCGCACCGGCGTATCGGTGCTGGGCTGCGTCTCGCCGGAGAAGGACGACCACAACCATCCCGGCGCGCGCGACATCGCCGACAAGCTGATGGCTTGCCTCGGCTCGATGCTGCTGTACTGGTACCACTGGAGCCACAACGGCCGCGCGATCGACGTGGAAACCGACGACGACTCCATCGGCGGCCACTTCCTGCACCTGCTGCACGGCGAGCCGCCGCGCGAGTCGTGGGTGCGGGCGATGCACACCTCGCTGATCCTCTACGCCGAGCACGAGTTCAACGCCTCCACCTTCACCGCGCGGGTGATCGCCGGTACCGGCAGCGACATGCACAGCTGCATCGCCGGCGCGATCGGCGCGCTGCGCGGGCCCAAGCACGGCGGCGCCAACGAGGTCGCCTTCGAGGTGCAGAAGCGCTACGACACCCCGGACGAGGCCGAGGCCGATATCAAGGCACGGGTGGAGCGCAAGGAAGTGGTGATCGGCTTCGGCCACCCGGTCTACACCGTCGGCGACCCGCGCAACCAGGTGATCAAGCAGGTGGCCCGTGACCTGTCGGCCGAGCAGTCGAGCCTGAAGATGTACGACATCGCCGAGCGGCTGGAGACGGTGATGTGGGACATCAAGAAGATGTTCCCCAACCTGGACTGGTTCAGCGCGGTCAGCTACCACATGATGGGCGTGCCCACCGCCATGTTCACCCCGCTTTTCGTGATCGCCCGCACATCGGGCTGGAGCGCCCACGTGATCGAGCAGCGGATTGATGGCAAGATCATCCGGCCCAGCGCCAACTACACCGGTCCGGAGAACCTGGAGTTCGTCCCGATCGACCGGCGCGGGTGACAACCTGATGAAAGCGCTGATGCCTGGGGGGAGCGATGCGCGATGGGATCTACCGCAAGACCAATGCGGGACGCGACGAGATACGTGACCGCGCGCGGCGGCTGGCGCCGCCGCTGCGCACCGTGCTGCTGATGGTGGACGGCCAGCGCTCGCTGGCCCAGCTGCGCGAGGTGATGGCCGGGATGCGGGCGCCGGACGACGCGCTGGAGATGCTGCTGGCCGAAGGCCTGATCGAGGCTGTGCCGACCGGCTTCGACGCGGCCGGGCTGATGGACGCGCTTGCGCCGAGGGCCCCCGCGACGCCGGCCGCACCGGCTCCGGTGGCGGCATCGATACCGGCTGCCGCGCCGGAGCCGGCGCTGGCGAAGCGCTCGGCCCAGTACCTCTATCTCTACGAGCGGATGAGCGATGCGGTGCGCGCCCACCTGGGCCTGCGCGGCTATTTCATGCAGCTGAAAGTGGAGCGCTGCGCCGATGCGGACAGCCTGCAGGCGCTGCTGCCGGAACTGCTCGACGCCCTGGCCAAGGCCAAGGGCGGGAGCTTCGCGTCGGACTGGGAGCGGACGCTGCAGGTGCCGGCCTGACCGGTGCGGCGGCCGGCCGTGGCGGCCGCCATTCGTGGGGCCTCCACGGGAAAGAGAAACGGGCCCGCGATTGTCGCGGGCCCGCCTTTGGCCATGCGTGTCCGGGGCGCGCCGGACCGTCGCGGCGGCCCGGCTTCCGCGCCGCTCAGGTACGGGGTTTGAGCCGCTGCACCCGATAGAAGGTGTGGTCGCCGATGGTCGCCACCTGGTAGGAGTTGCTCCAGCTCGGGCTGGCGATGGCATGGGCGGCGAAATGGCTGGCCCCGGGCACGATCTCCCGGCGCTGGCCGACCGGCAGGGCCCAGTTGCGCTCGGCGCGCAGGGCCACGTCGACCGAACGGTCCCAGGCCTTCATGTTGGCCAGCTGGGTGTTGGGCGAGACGATGGTCGGCGCGAACTGCTTGCGCGCGGTGACCACGTCGCACATCGAGTCGCCCCACAGGCCGCTGTCCAGGCGGCGCAGGGCCACCTCGGCGACGGCTTCCTGGCCGCGCAGGCTCTGGTCGCGGGCTTCCAGGTACACGGTGGTGCTGAGGCACAGCGAGTCGGCGGCCGGCTGCGGCAGAAGCTGCGACAGCCAGAGGATCCATGCCAGTTTCATCTTCTTACTCCTTGCTCCGTCTGCGCGGCGCATCGCGTCGTCCCGGGAAGGGCGAGGCGGTGGCGCCACGGGGCGTCATGGGGAGGCGGCCGTTGTGTCCGGGGGCCGCCCGGGTTGCCGGCGAATCTGGTGAGCCGGCGGGACCCGCCAGGAATGGGCGGGCCGGGGAAGTGGCGCGCAAGATAGGTGCACGTTTCCCAACCGAAACTGAACGCGGCCGCTTGACAGGTGGCGCTGGCACGGGGTGTGAAACCGTGACGGGCGGCAACTTTCCCTTCCTATTCAGGTATTTGATCGGCCTTCGGGTGGCCGTAGGGCGGATTGCCTTGGCGCCGCCCGCTCGAGGTCCCGGTTTGTTGGCTGAGCCGCGCAACGGCACTGCAGCTGCAGAAGCGCCGATTGTGGTCGGCTTCGGTCTGAGCCGCGGCAGGCAAAGCCAAGGCCGCCAGCCTCCTGTTTTGGCGTGGCCGTGGCGACGGCCCGGACCTTCTCGCAACGGGTGAGGTTCGTGGGGCGCGGTATTGCGGTTGTCTCGGCGGCACATCCGTGTGCCGACTCGCCGACGTGGCCATCCATGGCCACTGCCGCAATACCCCCGGCCCGCCACGTCTTCGGGAGCGTCCAGGTCGTAGCTCCGTTCACAGGCGATGAGCAGCGCACGGCCTTTTTGTAGGAGCGGGCATGACCGCAACCCGACGCCGTCGGCCCAGGCGACGCCCCCGTGATTCCGACGCCCGTGTCGCGGTCATGCCCGCTCCTACAGAAGGCAGTGCCGTCTGGGAGGGTCGGGGAGGGGGGCATTGCCGTTGCTCCTCCGATCGAAGCCACGCCCCCAAAGCTCCCGAGGCCGTCGTGCCCAGGGGGTCTGGCGCAAGCAGCACAGGGATGTGCTGCGGTCGCGACTCGGAGGCAGGACGCCGCAGCGGAGCGATGCGCCAGACCCCCTGGGCACGGCGGCCCCCTCCGAAGCCGACGCTTGTGCTTTCACGGCACGGCGCCCCCTCCGGAGCCGACGCTCGTGCTTTTGCTTTCACGGCACGGCCGCCCTCTGCGAAGCCGGCGCCTCTGCCAAATCCGCAAACGGCGCGGCACCCTGCGGGAGCCGGCACTCGTGTTCGCCGTTCACTCTCTAAGTCGTCAGCCTCAGAGGCCGGCCGCCAACCGGCTGCCCTGCGCGATCGCGCGCTTGGCGTCCAGTTCGGCGGCCACGTCCGCGCCGCCGATCACGTGCACGGGGACGTCCACGCCCGCGGCCTGGAGGACGGCCTGCAGCTCGCGCTGCGGTTCCTGGCCGGCGCAGACCACCACGGTGGCGACCGGCAGCCGCTGCTCGGCGCCGTCGATCCGGATCCGCAGGCCGTCGTCGTCCACGCCCAGGTACTCGACCCCGCCGAGCATCTTCACGCCCTTGGCCTTGAGCGTGGCGCGGTGGATCCAGCCGGTGGTCTTGCCCAGCCGGGCTCCGGGCCGGCCGGGGCTGCGCTGCAGCAGCCAGACCTCGCGCGCCGCCGGTTCCGGTCGGGGCACGGCCAGGCCGCCGCGGCCGTCGCCTTCCAGGTCCACGCCCCATTCGGCGCGCCAGCGGACCGGATCCAGGCTGGGCGACGGACCCTCCTGGACCAGGAACTCGGCCACGTCGAAACCGATGCCGCCGGCGCCGACGATCGCGACCCGGCCGGCGGCCGCGACCCGCCCGGTCAGCACGTCGACATAGCTGGCGACCATCGGGTGGTCGGCGCCCGGGAAGTCCACCCGGCGCGGCACGATGCCGGTGGCCAGCACGATCTCGTCGTAGCCGGCCAACTGTTCCGCTCCCACCCGCGTGCCCAGGCGCAGGTCCACGCCGGTTTCCTCGAGCCGGTGCCGGAAGTAGCGCAGGGTCTCGTGGAATTCCTCCTTGCCCGGGATGCGCTTGGCCAGGTTGAACTGGCCGCCGACCTCGGCGGCCGCATCGAACAGGGTCACCCGGTGGCCGCACTGCGCGGCCACGGTGGCGCAGGCCAGCCCGGCCGGGCCGGCGCCGACCACCGCGATCCGCTTCGGCGCAGTGGTCGACAGGTACTCGAGCTCGGTTTCGGCTGCCGCGCGCGGATTGACCAGGCAGCTGGCGACCTTGTTCTCGAACACGTGGTCCAGGCAGGCCTGGTTGCAGGCGATGCAGGTGTTGATGGTGTGCGTGCGGCCCGTGCGGGCCTTGTTCGCCCACTCCGGATCGGCCAGCAGCGGCCGCGCCAGCGAGACCATGTCGGCCTGGCCGCCGGCGAGGATCGCCTCGGCCACGTCGGGCATGTTGATCCGGTTCACCGCCACCAGCGGCAGCGACACGTGCGGCTTCAGCCGCGCGGTGATCCCGGCGAAGGCGCCGCGTGGTACCGAGGTGGCGATGGTCGGCACCCGCGCCTCGTGCCAGCCGATGCCGGAGTTGATGAGGGTCGCGCCGGCCGCCTCCACCGCCCTGGCCTGGGACACGATCTCGTCCCAGGCGTTGCCGTCCTCGACCAGGTCCAGCAGCGAGAGCCGGTAGACCAGGATGAAGTCCGGGCCGCAGGCCTCGCGCACGCGGCGGACGATCTCCACCGCGAAGCGCATGCGCTTTTCGGCGCTGCCGCCCCAGGCGTCGTCGCGGCGGTTGCTGCGTGGCGCGGTGAACTGGTTGATCAGGTAGCCCTCCGAGCCCATCACCTCGACGCCGTCGTAGCCGGCGTCGCGGGCGCGGGCGGCGGCGGCGGCGAAGGCGGCGATCTGGCGCTCGACGCCGCGCGCCGACAGCGCGCGCGGGGTAAACGGGTTGATCGGCGCCTTGAGCTTCGACGGCGCCACCGACAGCGGGTGGTAGCCGTAGCGGCCGGCGTGCAGCAGCTGCAGGCAGATCTTCGCGCCGTGCTCGTGCACCGCGCGGGTGACCTGCCGGTGCGGCGCCACCTCCCACGGCCAGGACAGCTTGCCGCCGAAGGGCTTGAGCCAGCCGACCAGGTTCGGGGAAAAGCCGCCGGTGACGATCAGCCCGGCGCCGCCGGCGGCGCGCTCGGCGAAGTAGGCGGCCAGCTTCGGGAAGTCGCGGGCGCGGTCCTCCAGGCCGGTGTGCATCGAGCCCATCAGCACCCGGTTGCGCAGGGTGGTGAAGCCCAGGTCCAGCGGCGCGAACAGGTGCGGGTAGGGCGTGTCGGTGGCTGGGGCGGCTGCCGTCATCTTGGGGATACGCTGGCGTACGGAATGGGCATCCTCCCGCCAAATCCCGACGACGGCAAGCGTTGCGGCGGCGGGGCTGGCCTCTGCCGGCTAGTCCCAGCCCGCCAGCGCCAGCTTGCCGATGGAGCGGCCGGACTCCAGGCGCCGGTGCGCCTCGCGCAGGTTGGCGGCGTTGATCGGACCCAGCACCTCGGTCAGCGTGGTCCGCAGCTCGCCGGCTTCCACCAGGCTGCCGGCCCGGGCCAGGATCCGGTGCTGGCGGTCCATGTCGGCGGTGCGGAAGCGCGACCGCGCGAACATGAACTCCCAGTGGATGCCAATGCACTTGGCCTTGTACGGGTCGCCGATCCGCAGCGGGCCTGACGGTTCGACGATCAGGCCGACGTGGCCCTGCGGCGCCAGCAATTCGCCGAGTGGGTCCCAGTAGCGGTCGGTGTCGGCCAGGTTGATCGCCGCGTCGACGCTTTCCAGGCCCAGCGCCCGCAGCTGCGGCGCCAGCGGCTGGCGGTGGTCGATCACCTCGTGCGCGCCCAGCCGGCGGCACCAGTCGGTGCTCTCGGCACGCGAGGCGGTGGCGACCACCCGGAAGCCGGCGCGCCGCGCCAGCTGGATGGCGATCGAACCGACGCCGCCGGCGCCGCCGACGACCAGCAGGCTGCGGCCGTTGTCCTCGGCGTCGAAGTCGTAGGGCATCCGCTCGAACAGCAGTTCCCAGGCGGTGATCGTAGTCAGCGGCAACGCCGCGGCCTCGGCGAAGTCGAGCGTGGTCGGCTTGGGCGCGGCCAGGCGTTCGTCGACCAGTTGGTATTGCGCGTTGCAGCCGGGGCGGGTGACGTCGCCGGCGTAATAGACCTCGTCGCCCGGCTGGAACAGCACCACCTCCGCGCCGACCGCCTCGACCACGCCGGCGGCGTCGAAGCCCAGCACCCGCGGTTGTGCTTCCGGCTGCGGCCCTGGGGCGCGCAGCTTGGTGTCGACCGGGTTGACCGACACCGCCTCGATCCGCACCAGCAGGTCGCGCGGGCCGGGCTGCGGACGCGGCAGTTGCACGTCCAGCAGCGACTCGGGATCGTCGATGGGCAGGTAGCGGGTCAAGGCAACGGCTTTCATACGATCCTCCCGTGGGCCTGTCCGCCAGTATGCAGCGGGCCGGGCCCCGGGCCCCGCCGCCGGTTCGCGTCGCGCACGGATTGGCGCAGGAAACGAAAATTGCTGCTTGCGGAGCCCGTCGGAATGGGCAAAAGTGGGACGTGTTCGACGGTTTTCACATGTTATGGTACTGTTAACACCGTCTTCACCTGTTCCCGCCTAGGCTTCCGCGGGACGACGTGTAGAACGGCCGTCAGGGATGTCCGCCGGAAACATCGGTTTTGAGTGGGCATCTGTTGTACCTGAGGCAACACGGTTTCTTCACCCCCGAATCAGCAAGGAGCTAGATGAGATGAACAAGAAACTTCTGACCGCTGCACTGCTCGGCGGCCTCGCCGTAGCGCAGGCTGCTTCCGCGCAGGAGTTCGATGACCGCTGGTACCTGACTGGTTCGGCGGGCTTCAACTTCCAAGACAGCGCCCGCGGTACCCAGGACGTGCCGTTCGCTGCCCTGGGCCTGGGCAAGTTCGTCAGCCCGAACTGGGCAATCGACGGCGAGCTGAACTACCAGAACCCCGGTCTGACCAGCAACCGCCACCTGAACTGGAGCCAGTACGGCATCTCGGTCGACTTCCGCCGCTTCTGGCTGTCGGAAGGCCGCGAGTACAACCCGTACTTCCTGTTCGGCGTCGGCTACCAGCAGTCCGAGGAAGAGTGGGATGCGTTCCCGAACCCGAACTCGCCGCAGCAGCGTGAGGACGGCAACCTGGCTGCCAAGGTCGGTCTCGGCCTGCAGACCACCTTCGACAGCCGCGTCGCCGTGCGTGCAGAGGTCGCCTATCGCGCCGACTTCGACAGCCGCAGCGTCAACGCGCCGAGCGAAGACTGGTTCGGCGACGTCCTCGCCTCGATCGGCCTGGTGATCCCGCTGGGTCCGCCGCCGGCCGCTCCGGTCGCGCCGGCTCCGGTCGCCCCGAGCTGCGCGGATCTGGACGACGACGGCGACGGCGTCAACAACTGCGACGACCGCTGCCCCAACACCCCGGCCGGCACGATCGTCGGTCCGGACGGCTGCCCGGTGCCGGTGTCGATCGACCTGAAGGGCGTGAACTTCGACTTCGACAAGTCGGTCCTGCGTCCGGATGCGCTGACCATCCTGGCCGAAGCCAGCGAGATCCTGCGCCGCTATCCGCAGCTGACGGTCGAAGTGGCCGGCCACACCGACCTGTGCGGTCCGGACGACTACAACCAGAAGCTGTCGGAGCGTCGCGCCAAGGCGGTGTACGACTACCTGACCAGCAATGGCATCCAGTCGTCGCGCCTGCTCGGTCCGGTCGGTTACGGCGAGAGCCGTCCGCTGGAGCCGACCCCGCAGACGCTGCCGGGCTGCAAGAACGAGCGCAACCGCCGTACCGAGCTGAACGTCCAGAACTGATCCGGACGCCAAGCGGCAACACCACAAGGCCCGGCGCATGCCGGGCCTTGTTTTTTCCCGGATCCGGAACGCGCGCGGCGCTTTTCCGCGCGCTGCGTCCTTGAATCGCCGGGTGGTGCTGCCTACACTCGCTGCGACCATCCGTGGGAGTACCACCATGCGCGCTTTCGTCGCCGCCGGCCTGTTCGGCCTGGCCTATGTCCCGGCTGCCGCGATCGCCGCTGCCAACTGCTCCGGTCCGCTGATCCAGGCGCCATTGCCGCTTCCGGCCACGGTCGCCGCACCGGTCGCGATGGAACTGGGCTCGCGCACCTCCCAGCTGGGCATGCCCAGCGGCGTGCTGGCGCCGGTGGTCGACGTCGCCCAGTCGCTGGACCGCGTCCTGCTGCGGTTGCGCATAGAGGGCTGCCGCAACGTCGCCAAGGCGCTGCCGGCCGCGCCGGCCGCGGCCAATCCGAACGATCCGGCCGCCTACCAGCCCAAGACCGAGTTCGACAACACGCCCTGGCGCTTCGACATGACCCAGAACGGCAAGCGCATGACCGCCGACGAGTTCGACGCCTGGATGAAGGCGCGCGGCATCCGCGTGTCGCAGGGCAAGCCGGTCACCGCCCAGCCGGCCGCCGCCGCTCCGGCCACGCCGCCGGCCCAGGACTGAGCAGGCCGCCGATGGGCGGGAAATCTTCCCGTCCAGCCGCTGCATCGACCCGCACCGGTACGGCGCGCGCGCCGGTGCCCCGGCATGGCCTGGCGCGGGTGCTGTCGAAGGCCGGGCTCTGCTCACGCACCGAAGCCGCCACCTGGATACGCGATGGGCGCGTGCGGGTCGATGGCCTCATCGTCCGCGATCCGGAATATCCGCTGCACGATGGCATGCGCCGGGTCAGCGTCGACGGTATTGACGTGCCGCCGCCGGCGCGCCATTACCTGATGCTCAACAAGCCGCGCGGGCTGGTCACCACCGCGCGCGACGAACAGGGTCGCGACACCGTCTACCGCTGCCTGGAAGATGCGGGCCTGCCGTGGCTGGCGCCGGTCGGCCGCCTCGACAAGGCCAGCGAGGGCTTGCTGTTGTTCAGCAACGACCCGCAATGGGCGGCGGCGATTCTGGATCCGGCCAGCGGGCCGGACAAGACCTACCACGTGCAGGTCGACCGGGTGCCCGACGAGGCCCTGCTGGCGTCGTTGCGCGAGGGCGTGGTCGACGGCGGCGAGCGCCTGCGCGCGAAATCCGTGGCGGTGCTGCGCAGCGGCGCGCGCAACGCCTGGCTGGAGATCGTGCTGGACGAGGGACGCAACCGGCAGATCCGGCGCCTGCTGGCCGCGCTGGACGTCGGCGTGCTGCGGCTGGTGCGCGTTGCGATCGGCGGCCTGGCCCTCGGCGCGCTCGGCAAGGGCCAGTGGCGCGCGCTGGACGACGCCGAGCGCGACGCGCTGGCGCCGGCCTCCGGATCCGCGGCAGGGCGATGAACCGGGTGCGGTAAACATGCGCTGGGCCACGGTTTGTCGCCGCGGCGCATGCCTAGACTGCGGCAACGACCGCCGCGAGGGTGCCGCATGTCCCGGATCACGCGACCGCTCCATCTGTTGTTGCTGCCGGCCGCAGTCCTGCTGCTGGCCGCATGCGCGGGCAAGCAGCACGCGAACGCGGCCAGGGCCGAGGCCGAGGAGGTCATCGCGGTCCACGGCCAGGGCCCGCTCGCCTACCGTTTCGACATGACCCAGCACGGCAAGCGGATGAGCGCGGACGACTTCGACGCCTGGATGAAGGCCCACGGCCTGAGCATCGCCAAGGGCGGTCCGGCGTCGAAGCGCGACGACGGCAAGGCGGCCGCCGGCAAGCGCCAGCGCGACTGATCCGCCGCGGTCCCGGCGCACGGCCGGGGCCGGGCCTCAGGCGGAGACCACGCCCAGTTCGCGGCCGATCCGGGTGAAGGCGTCGATTGCGCGGTCCAGGTGCTCGCGGGTGTGCGCCGCGCTCATCTGGGTGCGGATCCGCGCCTGGCCCTGCGGCACCACCGGGAAGAAGAAGCCGATCGCGTAGATGCCTTCCTCGAGCAGGCGCTGGGCGAACTGCTGCGCCAGCGGCGCGTCGTACAGCATCACCGGGCAGATCGGGTGGGTGCCCGGCTTGAGGTCGAAGCCGGCGGCGGTCATGCGCTCGCGGAAGTAGGTGGTGTTCTCCTGCAGGCGCGTGCGCAGTTCGCCGGCCGAGGCCAGCATCTCGAAGGCCCTGGTCCCGGCGGCGACCACGTGCGGCGGCAGCGAGTTGGAGAACAGGTACGGGCGCGAGCGCTGCCGCAGCAGTTCGATCACCTCGGCGCGCGCGGTGGTGAAGCCGCCCAGTGCGCCGCCCATCGCCTTGCCGAGGGTGCCGGTGAAGATGTCGATCCTATCCATCACCCCCTTGACCTCGGCCGAGCCGCGGCCGGCCGCCCCGAGGAAGCCGGTGGCGTGGCATTCGTCGATGTGGACCAGCGCGTCGTACTTCCTGGCCAGCGCGGTGATCTGGTCCAGTGGGGCGATGAAGCCGTCCATCGAGAACACCCCGTCGGTGGTGACCAGGATCGTGCGTGCGCCATCGGCGCGGGCCTGCTGCAGCTGCTGCTCCAGGCCGGCCATGTCGCAGTTGGCGTAGCGGTAGCGCTTGGCCTTGCACAGGCGCACGCCGTCGATGATCGAGGCGTGGTTGAGCGCGTCGGAGACGATCGCGTCGTTCTCGTCCAGCAGCGGCTCGAACAGGCCGCCGTTGGCGTCGAAGCAGGCCGCGTACAGGATCGTGTCCTGGGTGCCGAAGAACTCGGCGATGGTCCGCTCCAGCTGCTTGTGCAGGTCCTGGGTGCCGCAGATGAAGCGCACCGAGGCCATGCCGAAGCCGTGGCTGTCCAGCGCGGCCTTGGCCGCGGCGATCACGTCCGGGTGGTCGGCCAGGCCCAGGTAGTTGTTGGCGCAGAAGTTCAGCACCTTGCGCCCGTCGGCCAGCTCGATCTCGGCCGACTGCGGGCTGGTGATGATCCGTTCGGCCTTGAACAGGCCCTGCTCGCGCAGGCCCTCGAGCTGGGCGGCATAGCGGGCGAGGGCGGCTTCGGACATGGCTCGAATCCTTTTCGGGCACGGGAAAAGCGGCATTTTACCCGTGCCACGGAAGTGGTCGCTGGCTCATGCTTATCGGCTATATGGGGCGCGTCCTTATTCATTTCCCGTGCACAAACTGAATAGGGACTATCTCCGCACCGGCCATCCGGCCATGACGCAGGGGACGCATCAATGCAGCAGCGACGCAATGAAGGGCGTGGTGCCGGCGGGAGGCCGGGAATCTGGCTGACCGGGGCGCTGGCCTGTTCGCTGGCTGCGCCGGTGTTCGCGCAAGGCAAGCCCACCGTGGAGGAACTGCAGCGCCGGCTGGAGGCGCTCGAGCAGCGCTACGGCGGCACCGCGGCGACCACGGCGGACGGCCAGCCGCTGGACTTGGCCACGCTCGACCAGCGCCTGCGCTCGCTGGAGCGCAACCTTGAACTGCAGGAAGAGGCGCGCCAGGCCAAGGCCAAGGAGGCGCCGGTGGTCGTCGCCGGAGCGAGCGGCACCTCGATCAAGTCCGGCGACGGCCAGTACGAGTTCAAGTTCCGCGGCCTGGTCCAGGGCGACGGGCGCTTCTTCAGTGGCGACAACGCTCCCAACGACACCTTCCTGCTGCGGCGCCTGCGCCCCACCTTCGAAGGTTCGCTGGGCAAGCTGGTCGGCTACCGCCTGACCCCGGAGTTCGCCGGCGACAGCGCCACGATCGTGGACGCCTACATCGACCTGAAGTTCAACCCGGCCTTCACCATCCGCGCCGGCAAGGTGAAGGGACCGGTGGGCCTGGAGCGCCTGCAGTCGGGCAATGCCATCGCCCTGATCGAGCGCGCCTTCCCGACCGAACTGGCGCCCAACCGCGACATCGGCGTGCAGGCGCAGGGCGACATCGTGGAAGGCAAGCTCAACTACACCGTGGGCATCTACAACGGCACCCCGGACGGCCGCGATACCGCCACCACCAATCCCGACGACAAGTTCGAGTTCGCCGCACGCCTGTTCTTCGAGCCGGTCAAGGGCATCGGCATCGGCGTCGGCGGCAGCATCGGCGACAAGGAAGGCGTGGGCAACAACTTCCTGCCGCGCTACCGCAGCCAGGGCCAGCAGCAGATCTTCAACTACCGCGCGGCGGTCGCCGCGGCCGGCCAGCACACCCGGATCTCGCCGCAGGGTTACCTTTACCGCGGCCCGTTCGGGCTCCAGGCCGAGTACATCGAGTCGCGTCAGGAACTGACTGTGGGCGCGAACCGCGCCGAACTGAGCAACACCGCCTGGCAGGCCACCGCCAGCTGGGTGCTGACCGGCGAGGAGGCCGGCTACCGCGGCGTGAGGCCGGCCAAGCCGTTCAAGCCCGATGGCGGCTGGGGTGCGTTCGAACTGGTTGGACGCTACGGTGAGCTGGACGTCGACAACGACGCGTTCCCGCTGTTCGCCGACCCGGCGGTGGCCGTGCGCGACGCCAGCGGCTGGACCGTGGGCGTGAACTGGTACCTCAACAGCAACCTCAAGCTGGTACTGAACTACCTGCAGACCGACTTCAACGGCGGTGCCGTCGCCGGTGCCGACCGCGCGAGCGAGAAGGCTGTGTTCACCCGCCTGCAGGCCGCGTTCTGACCCGATCCCACGACGACCCGGAGACATGCACATGAAGACCGACAACCCCCGCAGGTTCGCGCTCCGCCTGGCGGCCGCCGCTTTCGGCCTGGTCGTGGCGATGGGCGCGACGGCCAAGGACGCCAAGCTGCTCAACGTGTCCTACGACCCGACCCGCGAGCTGTACCGCGAGTACAACGCCGCCTTCGCCGAGCACTGGCAGAAGACCAAGGGCCAGAAGGTGACCATCGAGACCTCGCACGGCGGCGCCGCCAAGCAGGCGCGCGCGGTGATCGACGGCCTGGAGGCCGACGTGCTCACCCTGGCGCTGGCCTACGACATCGACGAAGTCGCCGCGCGCGCCAAGCTGTTCCCGGCCAACTGGCAGCAGCGCCTGCCCAACAACAGCTCGCCGTACACCTCGACCATCGTGTTCCTGGTGCGCAAGGGCAACCCGAAGAACATCCGCGACTGGCACGACCTGGTGAAGCCGGGCGTCTCGGTGATCACGCCCAACCCGAAGACCTCCGGCGGCGCGCGCTGGAACTACCTGGCTGCCTGGGCCTACGGCCTGAAGATCTTCAAGGGCGACGAGGAGAAGACCCGCAACTTCGTGACCGCGCTGTTCCGCAACGTGCCGGTGCTGGACACCGGCGCGCGCGGCTCGACCACCACCTTCGCCCAGCGCGGCATCGGCGACGTGCTGCTGGCCTGGGAGAACGAGGCGTTCCTGTCGATCGAGGAACTGGGCCCGGACAAGTTCGACATCATCGTGCCCTCGCTGTCGATCCTGGCCGAGCCGCCGGTGACCCTGGTCGACAAGAACGTGGACAAGCACGGCACCCGCGAAGTCGCCCAGGCCTACCTGGACTACCTGTACTCGCCCGCCGGCCAGCGCCTGGCGGCCAAGCACTACTACCGCCCGCAGCATCCCGAGCACGCCGATCCGGCCGACATCGCCCGCTTCCCCAAGGTGGAACTGGTGAAGCTCAACGACGTGTTCGGCTCCTGGGCGCAGGCGCAGAAGACGCACTTCGCCGACGGCGGGATATTCGACCAGATCCAGGCGAAGAAGTGACCGCGCGTCCCAGGGCAAGGAGAAGGCAGATGGCACGATCGGGCAAGAACCTGTGGCGGACGGTGTTGCTGGGGCTGGCACTGGCGGCAGGGGGCGCCGGCGCCGCCGAAGGCGAGCTGCTGAACGCCTCCTACGACGTCGCCCGCGACGTCTACCGCGACCTCAACCCGGCCTTCGTCGCGCAGCACAAGGCGCAGACCGGCAAGACGGTGAGCATCAACCAGTCGCACGGCGGCTCTAGCAAGCAGGCGCGCGCGGTGATCGACGGCCTGGAGGCCGACGTGGTCACCATGAACAATCCGCTGGACATCGACCAGATCGCCAAGGCCGGGCTGCTGCCGGAGAACTGGTCGGCGCGCCTGCCCAATGGCAGCGCGCCGTCCTGGTCGGCGATCCTGTTCCTGGTGCGCAAGGGCAACCCGAAGCAGATCCGCGACTGGGGCGACCTGGTACGTCCGGGGGTGGCGGTGATCCTGCCCAACCCCAAGACCTCGGGCAACGGCCGCTACAGCTACCTGGCCGGCTGGGAATGGGCCAAGCGTGCGGCCGGTGGCGACGATGCGGCGGGCGAGGCCTATGTGCGCAAGCTGTTCGCCAACGTGCCGGTGCTGGACACCGGCGGCCGCGGCGCGACCACCAGCTTCGTCCAGCGCGGCATCGGCGACGTGCTGCTGACCTTCGAGAACGAGATCGCCCTGCTGCGCGCCGAACTGGGCGCGGCCGACTACGAGGTGGTGGTGCCGTCGCTGACCGTGCGCGCCGACAACCCGGTCGCGGTGGTGGACAAGGTCGCCGCCAAGCACGGCAATACGGCGCTGGCCAATGCCTACCTGCAGTTCCACTATGCGCCGGCCGGCCAGGAGATCTTCGCCAGGAACTACCTGCGCCCGGTCGACGCCGGGGTACTGCAGCGGCATGCTGCGACGTTCCCCAAGCTCAACGCCTTCCTGGTCGACGAGGCTTTCGGCAGTTGGCCGGAGGCGCAGAAGAAGCACTTCGCCGACGGCGGTGTGTTCGACCGGATCTATTCGGCGCGATGACGATGAACAGCACGGCGATCGAACATTCCACCGGACCCACGCCGCCTGCGGGCGGCGTGGCCGCGCGTGGGCGCAGGCGGCGGGTGGTGCCCGGGTTCGGCCTGAGCCTGGGCTACACCATGGCCTGGCTGAGCCTGATCGTGCTGATCCCGCTGGTGGGCGTGTTCGTGTATTCGGCCCAGCTCGGCTGGGCGGAGCTGTGGCGGATCTGGACCGAGCCGCGGGTGCTGGCGGCGTTGAAGATCAGCTTCGGCACCGCGCTGGCGGCGGCCTTGTTCAACGCGGTGATGGGCACGCTGGTGGCCTGGGTGTTCGTGCGCTACCGGTTCCCGGGCCGGCGCCTGTTCGACGCGATGATCGACCTGCCGTTCGCCCTGCCCACCGCGGTGGCCGGCATCGCCCTGACCGCGCTGTACGGTCCCAACGGCTGGCTGGGACAGTGGCTGGAGGCGGCGGGAATCAAGGTGGCGTACACGCCGCTGGGCATCACCGTGGCGCTGGTGTTCATCGGCCTGCCGTTCGTGGTGAGGGTGGTGCAGCCGGTGCTGGCGGAAGTGGAGCACGAGCTGGAGGAGGCGGCGGCCACGCTCGGTGCCGGCCGCTGGTCGACGGTATGGCAGGTGGTGCTGCCGACGCTGTGGCCGGCGGTGCTGGCCGGCTTCGCCCTGGCCTTCGCCCGCGGCGTGGGCGAGTACGGCTCGGTGATCTTCATCGCCGGCAACATCCCGCACGTGTCGGAGATCGCGCCGCTGCTGATCACGATCAAGCTGGAGGAGTTCGACTACGCAGGCGCCACCGCGATCGCGGCGGCGATGCTGCTGCTGTCGTTCGCCCTGCTGCTGCTCATCAACACCCTGCAGTCGCGCCTGGCGCGCGGCGAGCGGCGGGGAGGAGGTTGAGATGGGTGATAGATTGTCGGCCGTCCTCGCCGTCGACGCACTGGAGCCGGTCGTGGAGTCCGTCCCCGCCCGCAGTCACGCCAGGCCGGCATCGCCGACCACCGAGCCGCGCTGGGTCCAGGTGCTGCTGATCCTGGCGGCATTGGCGTTCCTGCTCTCGTTCCTGCTGCTGCCGCTGATCCTGGTGTTCACCGAGGCGCTGCGCGGCGGCGTGGGTGCGTTCTGGGCCGCGATCCGCGAGCCGGACGCACTGGCGGCGGTGAGGCTGACCCTGCTGGTCACCGCGATAGTGGTGCCGCTGAACCTGGTGTTCGGCATCGCCGCGGCCTGGGCGGTGAGCAAGCACGAGTTCCCCGGCAAGCGCTGGCTGGTCAGCCTGATCGACCTGCCGTTCGCGGTCTCGCCGGTGGTGGCGGGCCTGGTGTTCATCCTGATCTTCAGCGCGCACGGCTGGGCCTTCCCGCTGATCGACGAGGGCGTGCGCTTCAGCCTGCCGCTGTGGGGCGAAGTGCACCTGCAGCTGCCGAAGGTCATCTTCGCGCTGCCGGGCATTGTCCTGGCGACGATCTTCGTGACCTTCCCGTTCATCGCCCGCGAACTGATGCCGCTGATGGAACAGCAGGGCACCGACGAGGAGCTGGCCGCGCTGAGCCTGGGCGCCGGCGGCTGGCAGACGTTCTGGCGGGTGACCCTGCCCAACATCCGCTGGGCGCTGCTGTACGGCGTGCTGCTGTGCGGGGCGCGGGCGATGGGCGAGTTCGGCGCGGTGTCGGTGGTGTCGGGCCACATCCGCGGCCGCACCAACACGCTGCCACTGCACGTGGAGATCCTCTACAACGAGTACGCCTACAGCGCCGCGTTCGCCGCGGCTTCGCTGCTGGCGCTGACCGCGCTGGTCACGCTGGTGATCAAGACCTACCTGGAGTGGCGCCACGGCGAATCGCTGGCCGCCAACCGCCGTCACTGAGGAACCGCCATGGGCATCAGGATCGAACACCTGGACAAGCGTTTCGGCGCCTTCGCCGCGCTGGACGACATCAACCTGGATATCCGCGAGGGCGAGCTGCTGGCGCTGCTCGGGCCGTCCGGCTCGGGCAAGACCACGCTGCTGCGGATCATCGCCGGGCTGGAGCACGCCGAGCGCGGGCGCGTGCTGTTCGGCAGCGAGGACGCCTCGCAGCTGAGCGTGCAGGAACGCCGGGTCGGCTTCGTGTTCCAGCACTACGCGCTGTTCCGGCACCTGACCGTGGCCGACAACATCGCCTTCGGCCTTAAGGTGCGTCGCCGCCGTGACCGCTGGCCGGCGGCGAAGATCGCCGCGCGGGTGGAGGAGCTGCTGTCGCTGGTGCAGCTGCAGGGGCTGGGCGGGCGCTACCCGTCGCAGCTGTCGGGCGGCCAGCGCCAGCGCGTGGCGCTGGCGCGCGCGCTGGCGATCGAGCCGCGGGTGCTGCTGCTGGACGAGCCGTTCGGCGCGCTCGACGCGCAGGTGCGGCGCGACCTGCGCGGCTGGCTGCGGCAGCTGCACGAGCAGACCGGACTGACCACCGTGTTCGTCACCCACGACCAGGAGGAGGCGCTGGAACTGGCCGACCGGGTGGCCATCCTCAACGGCGGCCGCATCGAGCAGCTGGCCACCCCGGCGGAGGCCTACGACCGGCCGGCCACGCCGTTCGTCTATTCCTTCGTCGGTGCGGTCAACCGGCTGCGCGGCCGGCGCAGCGGCGACCGCATCGAGGTCGCAGGGCTGGCCCTGCCGGCGTCGGCGACCACGCCCGGCGAGGGCGAGCTGGACCTGTACGTGCGCCCGGAGGACCTGCGGGTGGGCGAGGGCGGCTGGGAGGCCACCGTGGTGGGCAGCCAGCGCAGCGGCCCGCGCCTGCGCGTGCGTGCGCGCCTGCACGGTGAGGAGCACGCGGAAGTCGAGCTGGAACTGCCGGTGGAAGCCCAGGATGCGCATCCGCCGGGCAGCCGGGTCAACCTGATACCGGCGCGCTATGGAGCGTTCCCCTCGGCTTGAGCCCCTTCCCGGTTCAACCGGTGAAGGAGTGGCTGGGGTACCTATGCCCATCGATTGTGCGAGTCGTGCCTCGCGGTGGTGCAAGGTGCCCCGCGGTGGTGCCAAAAAACAGGGGTTCCCGGGAATTTCGCCAAATCGGTCCCAATCCGCTTGACGGGCCGATTTTGGCGGCAGCACTATCGATTCGCGGTTAAGAACTCGTGAGTCGACGGTTACGCTTCCGCTACGCCATCCGCTGGCGAGAGGGAGGCGGGACGCGGCGCGAGGCGAACCGACGCTCGCCCCCACCCAGGAGAACTCCGGATGAAAACTGCCACACTCAGGCTTGCTGCCGTGCTCGCGCTGTCCGCCCTCCCGTTCGCCGCATTCGCCCAGGACGAGGAAGGCTCACCGTTCTCCTGGTCGATCGATGCCACGTCTGATTACGTGTTCCGCGGCGCGTCCCAGACCGACGAGGGGCCGGCGCTGCAGGCCGGCTTCACCTGGACTGCGTCGTCCGGGTTCTATGCCGGCGCCTGGGGTTCCAACGTCGACTTCGGCGATGGCGGCCCGGACGTGGAGCTGGACACCTTCATCGGCTACAACACCGACCTCGGCGACGAGTTCGTCAACCTCGACGTCATGCTCAACCGCTACAACTACCTCGGCGGCAACGGCAGCGACCTGGCCTTCAACGAGCTGTACACCACCCTGACGTTCGGCGGCACGGTCGGCCTGACCGCCACCTACACCAACGATGTCTGGGCGTCGGGCGAGGACGGCTGGTATTTCGGCGCCTCGACCAGCTTCGGGCTGCCGGCGGATTTCACGCTCGACCTCAATGTCGGCAAGAGCCTGTTCGATAGCAGCGTGGCCCGCGACTACACCGACTGGGGCGTGAGCATCAGCAAGGCCTGGGGCAACTTCAGCGCCAAGCTCGGCTACGTCGGCACCGACAACGACGGCACGGTCAACTTCGGCGAACTCGCCAACGACCGCGTGGTCCTGACCCTGAGCTACGGAATGTAGGCCCTGGGGCCCGATCCACGCAGGACGAAACAAGGGCGCCGGATGGCGCCCTTGTCATTGGTGAAGCAGCGCATCCATACCGGCCTTGGCCGCCTGGCGGCCTTGCGCATGCCGGACGGGAGGCGGCGGGCACCCGCGCCGCGGCGCTGCCGTCATATCCGCGTCGTGGCCAGGAACCGTTCGCGGTTCTGTTCGGTGCGCCTGCGCACTTCCTCCAGCGCTTCGCTCTCGCTGGCTTCGAGCATGGACTCGAACAGGCGGTGGAAATGGTCGCGCATCGCATTGCGCGCCGCGGCCGAGTCGCGCACCTTCAGCGCCGCCAGGATCGCGGCATGCTCCTCGGCACGGGAACTCCAGTCGTCGTGGCAGATCCGGGCATAGGCCTGGCGCACGCCCGGCAGTTCGTTGCGCATCCGCCAGATCAGATGCACGCAGTATTCGATCACCGGATTGCCGGTGATGCGGGCGATCGTCAGATGGAAGCGGCGGTCGGATTCGTTGGCTTCCTGGTCGGTGGCGCCGGGATCGGACATCGCCCGGACCAGTTCCTCCAGTTCCTCGACTTCCGCGTCGGTGATGCGGCCGGCCGCCAGGGCCGCCGCCTCGGCTTCGATCACCGCGCGGGCGGCGGTCAGGTCGAAGGCGGTGACGTCGGGAAGCGTTCCCAGCGAATTGACCGGACGCGGGCGGACATAGACGCCCGAACCGGTCTTGATGGCGATCCGGCCCTGGGCTTCCAGGGCGATCTCCGCCTCGCGGATCGTCACCCGGCTGACGCCCAGCCGCTCGGCCAGATCGCGCTCGCCGGGCAGGCGCGAACCCGGCGGGAATTCGCCCGATTCGATCAGGGCAAGGATCTCGGCGGCGACGGATTGGTAGAGACGGTTCTCGGACATCGGCGGGCAAGTGGCTCCGTTGCATTCCGTTCCGGCCGGAGCAGGTCCTGCTCCGGCCTGCGAACAGGCGCGGCCCCGTGGGGCCGCGCCGTCGTATTCAGAATCGGTATCGTACACCCAAATAGTAGCGGGGCCCGTAGGTGTTGTACTCGCGCAGGCTCCCGGAAACCGGCATGTCGTGGTACCGCGGCTCGTCGTTGAGGTTGGAGCCCTCGAACGAGAACGACAGGTTCCTGTTGACCCGGTAGGTGGCGCGGAAATCGAACACGCCGGTATCGCGGATGTAGCGGTTCTGGCTGGGGGCGCCCACGAACTTCTGGTAGTACTCGGTCCGGTACTTGTAGATCGCCTGCAGTTCGACCGGGCCGATCGTGTAGTACAGCGAACCCGAGGCGACCTGCTGGGACAGCCCGAAGATCCCCGCGGGCGGGATGATGCCGGGACTCACCTCGCCGGTCTCCGGATCGAGCTGGTCGCCCAGGCGCAGGTCGTGCGTCTTGAAGTTCGAGTCGGCGTAGTTGTAGCTGAGCTTGAAGCCCAGTCCGTCGAACGGCGCCGGCAGGTACGAGAAGCGGTGGGTGGCGGTCACCTCGAAGCCGGTCAATTCGCTCTTGTCGTCGGTGGTCGCGTCCTGCACCACCGGCACGATCACCTCGTTGCCGTCGATCATGAACGATTCGTCGATCAGCACCGGGATGAAACCGCCGGCGAACTGCTTGTAGTAGACCGCCAGGCCCAGCAGCGAGTCCGGGTTGGGGTACCACTCCAGCGACAGGTCGGCGTTCCACGACAGCAGCGGCTCGGTGCGCGGATTGCCGTTGGCGGTGATGCCGCGGATCGCGTCATCGACCGAATCGAACGAGGTGCCGGGCTCGAGCACGATGGCGCGGCCGGCGCCCAGGCTGCTGGGATCGGGGCGCGACATCGCGCGGTACACGCCGACGCGGAACACCAGGTCGTCCTTCAGCTCGAACGCGGCGTTGGCGCTGGGCAGGAACACCCGCGAGTCGGACTTGATTACGACCGGGTCGAATTCCCCGGTCGGGACCAGGCGGATGGTGCCGTCGGGATTGGCGATCACGTCCAGGTCCCCGGTCAGGCCGACCGAGCGCACCGCCGTGTCCACGTAGCGCACGCCGAAATTGCCGGTGACCGGCAGGCCGAACATTTCGGAGTCGAATTCGCCCAGCAGGTAGGCCGCCCGGACCTTCTCGGTCACGTCGCGGTTGCCGATCGAGCGCGTGTCGGCGTTGAGGCCGGTGTCCTCGACGCCGGTGATGGCCTGGAACAGGCACAGCGGATCGAACTGCGCCCAGCTGGTGATGCTGTTGCCGCTGGCATTGCTCAGGAAGCGGTCCTGCGGGAACTCGCGGCGGCAGGCCAGATTGGCCTCGCGGATCGCGGCGGCGCCGGTGACGTTGATCTCGACCCGGTCGTCCAGGTCCTCGTAGCTCAGTTCGGACAGGCGGATGCCGGACTTGACCGCGGTCAGGAACCCGCTTTCGGTGAAGTAGGCGCCGTCCAGCCGCAGCGCGCGGATCTCGTTCTCGCGGATCAGCTCGTCGCGCCGGGCGCGGGCCGCGGCGCTGAAGTTCTCGTGGCGGTTCAGGTCGTACAGCGGGTTGACGATGATCGCGGGGATGTCGCCGTTGGTGTAGTCGAAGATGTAGTTGACCCGCTGCCCGCTGATCCCCGGAACCGCCACGCCGTAGATGTCGGTCGCGTTGGAGCGCAGGCGGACCTGGCGGTCCATCTCGCTGCGCCAGGTGCGGGAGTAGGACAGGTCGGTCGAGAACAGCCAGGCTTCGTTCGGCCGCCACTCGGTCTTGAGGCCGCCGCCTTCGTACTTCTCGTCGCGGATGCGGTAGGTCGGCGTGGATTCGACCGTGCTGTTGCCGGTGTAGTAGAGCAGCACCCCGTTCTCGTCGACGACGCGATCGTTGATCCCGCGCATGGTCTCGGAGAAATTCAGGTCGGAGCGCTCCTCGGTGTAGGTGCGGCGCGAGCCCTGGTAGTCGAGCGAGATGTCGAGCGTGTCGGTCGGCTTCCACTGCACGGCACCGAACAGCGCGTCGCGCTTGTCGCGTTCGATGAACTGGCGGTAGGTGCGGCTGCCGGGGATCAGGTAGAACGGCGTGCCGTCATGGACCTCGGCGTTGCTCACCTGCCGGCAGTTGGAGGCGGCAGGCACGGTCTGGGTGGCGTCGCACGCGTTCCAGGTGCTGCTGCTGGTGAACAGCTCCTCGGGATTGGTGCCCTCCAGGCTCTGGATGCCCAGCGAGACGCCGAGCTTGCCGGCGCCGCCCAGGTCGAACTGGTCCAGGTAACTGGCCGTGCCGCGCCAGCCCACGCCGGCCGGGTCGTGCAGGCGGTCGTCGTAGTCGGCGTACAGCGCGCGGCCTTCGAGCTGGATCCGGCGCTTGCCGAAGTCCAGCGGCTTGATCGTCTCCATGTTGACGATGCCTGAGACGCCGCCTTCGATGAAGTCGGCGCGCTGGGTCTTGTAGATGGCAACGGTATTGATCAGCTCGGACGGGAACTGGTTGAAGTTGACCGAGCGGTCGCCGCTGCCGTTGGTCGCCTCGCGGCCGTTGAAGGTGGCCGAGCCGAGGAACGGTCCCAGGCCGCGGATCGAGATCTCCGAAGCGCCGCCCTTCTCGCGATGGGTGGAGGCGCCGGTGATGGTCTCGATGGCTTCGCCGATCGACAGCGCGGGCAGGTCGCCGATGTCCTCGGCGGAGATGCCGTCGGACACCACGGACAGTTCGCGCTTGTGTTCGATCGAGGACTGGATCGAGCCGCGGATGCCGGCGACCACGACGCTGTCGAGTTCGGTGACTTCGCCCGCGTCCGGCGTGGGCGCGGTCGCTTGCGCGTCCGCGACTTCCTGCGCCAGTGCCGGGGTCAGGCCCAGCGGCGCGCCGAGGGCGCACAGCAGGGCGGTACGAAGTGCAGATGGACGGACGCGCGCGAGGGGCGTGTCCTGGTGATGGCGCCGCATGTTTCCTCCTCCCAGTGGAATCCCGTCTGTCGCGGGTCGGAGCGAAGGGTTTACCAAGCCGGGGTCAAATGTCAACCAATTGGTATGTACAAATGTCTAGACCTGATTCCAGCTATCTGATCAGCCAATTGGTTTGTGCTTTGCAGCACAACTGGTGCGCGAAGCTGCCGGCATATTGGTATGCAAAACTGGTTGACGGGTGGCGGCGCTTTGCTACTATCCGGCCATCGCGGGCGAGGAGGGGAACAATGCGTCATCGGACATGGGCAGGGCTGGCGGCGCTGCTGCTGGCGTGGGTGGGGGGCGTCGAGCCGGTCTCGGCGCAGGCGGGCGCCAAGCCGCGCCTGGTGCGCAGCCAGGCCGAATACGCCGCGGCCGCGAAATCGCTCCGCCCCGGCGACACGATCGTGCTGGCCGACGGCGAGTGGCGGGACTTCCAGGTCCTGCTGACCGGCAAGGGCGCGGCCGGCAAGCCGATCACGCTGACGGCGCAGACCCCGGGCAAGGTGCTCCTGACCGGGCAGTCCAACCTGCGGATGGCCGGCCAGCACCTGGTGGTGTCCAACCTGGTGTTCCGCGACGGCTGGTCGCCGACCGGGGAGGTCGTCTCGTTCCGGCGCACGCGCAGCGACCGCGCCGTCAACAGCCGGGTCACCGGCGTGGTCATCGACCGCTTCAACAAACCCGACCGCGACCAGTCCGACAACTGGGTGGCCCTGTACGGCCAGCACAACCGCTTCGACCACAACCACCTGGTCGGCAAGACCAACCAGGGCGCGACCCTGGTGGTGGTGCGCGACCCGGAGCAGGGCCTCGACAACCGGCACCGCATCGACCACAACTACTTCGGCCCGCGGCCGAACCTGGGTTCCAACGGCGGCGAGACCATCCGCGTCGGCACCAGCCACGATTCGCTGTCCGACTCGAACACGGTGGTGGAGAACAACTGGTTCGAGGGCTGCGACGGCGAGGTGGAGATCGTCTCCAACAAGTCCGGCGGCAACCTCTACCGCGGCAACGTGTTCTTCCATTCGCGCGGTGCGCTGGTGCTGCGCCACGGTGACGGCAACCGGGTCGAGGACAACGTCTTCATCGGCGGCAACAAGCCGCACACCGGTGGCATCCGCGTCATCAACCGCAACCAGACGGTGCGCAACAACTACCTGGAAGGGCTGGCCGGCGAGGGCTTCTCCTCTGCGCTCACGGTGATGTACGGCGTGCCGGATTCGCCGCTGAACCGCTACGTGCAGGTCGACAACGCGCTGATCGAGAACAACACCATCGTCGACGCGCGCAGCGTGTTCCTCGGCGCCGGCATGGACGAGGAGCGCTCGGCGCGGCCGGTGGACAGCACCATGGCGCGCAACCTGATCGTGAACGGCGACGGTCGCGACCCGCTGCGCGTGCTGGGCGACCTGTCGGGCATCGCGTTCGAAGGCAACGTGCAGAGTCCCGCGGCGTCGCCGGGCTTCGCGCAGGGCGTGCGTGGCGCCACGGTGGAGATGCAGCGTGGCCAATACGGCCTGCTCGCCCCGGTCTCGCTGGCGGGCGTCGGTGCGCGCACCGACCTGCGCCCGATCGCGCGCGCCGGCGTCGGCGTGTCCTGGTATCCGAAGCAGGGCCAGGCCGTGGCGCTGGACAGCGGCGCCCGGCACCGGGTGCCGGCCGGCGAGGACACCCTGACCGACGCCGTCGCCCGGGCCGGTGCGGGCGACCGGCTGGTGCTGGACGCGGGGCGCTACATGGTCAACCAGGTGCTGGCGGTGGACCGGCCGCTGACCGTGCAGGGGCCAGCGCAGGGCGAGGCAGTGATCGCCTTCAGCCGGCCGCGCCTGTTCCAGATCGAGGCCGGCGGCGCGCTGAAGCTGTCCGGACTGACCGTGTCCGGCGAGGCGGCCCCCGACGAGGTGGGCAACGCGGTCATCGCCACCCGGCCGGGCTCGAACGCAGCCAACTACACGCTGGTGCTCGAGGACACGCGGGTGCGCGGCCTGTCGGTCAACCGCGGCTTCGACGTCGTCTCCACCGGCAAGGGCACGATGGCCGACCTGATCGCGTTGCGCCGGGTGACGGTCGAGGACGTCAGCGGCGCGGTGCTGTCGGTCGCTGCCGAGACCGACGACCGCGGCACCTACAATGCCGAACGGGTCGAGATCGAAGCGTCCGTGTTCCGCGGCGTTGGTGGTCCGGCGGTGGAGCTGTACCGGGGCGGCAAGGACGAGAGCACCTTCGGGCCGCGGATCCGCATCGATGGTTCGACCTTCGAGAAGGTCGGCGCGGCCGGCGGCACCGCGCTGCGGCTGCACGGTGTGCAGCATGCCGAGCTAACCGGCAACCGCTTCGTCGACAGCGGCGCTGTCCGCTTTTCGCACGCCGTCGGCGAGCCGGTGCTGGTCGCCACGCGCAACCAGTTCGTCGGCACGCCGCCGATCCAGTCCGACCTGCCGGTCGAGGTGGCGCGGTGATGCGCGGCGCGGTGCTGGCCGCCTGCCTGCTGGCCGGCGCGGGGGCGATGCCGGCGGCGGCCGTGGGCGCCGCCGGTGCGGCGGCCGCGAGTCGCGACGCGGACACCGGCCCGGTGCTGGTGGGCACGGACGAATGGAAGGCGATGGCCGAGGCGGGAGCGCGCTATCCGCTGTTCGCCCGCGAGCGGGCGCGGATCGAGGCGTCGGTACGCGCGGCGATGGACGCGGGCGTGGTGGTGCCGCGGCCGAAGGATCCGGGCGGTGGCTACACCCACGAACAGCACAAGCGCAACTACCTGGCGATCCAGAACGCCGGCGCGCTGTACCGCCTTACCGGCGACCGCGCCTACGCCGACTTCGTGCGCGACACGCTGCTGGAATACGCGCGCCTGTATCCGACCCTGGGCCCGCACCCGGCCGGCCGCGGCGAGATCCCGGGCCGGCTGTTCTGGCAGACCCTCAACGACTCGGTCTGGCTGGTGCATGCGATCCAGGGCTACGACGCCGTGCGCGCGGGCCTGGACCCGGAAGACCGCCGCACCATCGAGGAACAGGTGTTCCGGCGCATGGCGCGGTTCCTGTCGGACGAGACCCCGGCCAACTTCCAGCGCATCCACAACCACGCCACCTGGGCGGTCGCCGCGGTGGGCATGACCGGCTACGTGCTGCGCGACGAGGCGATGGTGGAGAAGGCGCTGCTCGGCCTGTCCAGGGACGGCGAGGCCGGCTTCCTCAGGCAGATCGACCGGCTGTTCTCGCCCGACGGCTATTACGAGGAAGGCCCGTACTACCAGCGCTACGCGCTGGCGCCGTTCGTCGTGTTCGCCAACGTCATTGAGCGCAACGAGCCGCAGCGGCGGATCTTCGAGCGCCGCGACGGAGTGCTGCTGAAGGCGGTCGACACGCTGGCGCAGTCCAGCTACGCGGGTTATTTCATCCCGATCAACGACGCGCTGCTGGACAAGGGGCTGGACACGGCCGAGATGGTCGCCGGCATCGCGATCGCCTACGCCCGCAGCGGCGACGCGAGGCTGCTGTCCATCGCCGAGCGGCAGGGCCGGGTGCTGCTGTCACCCGAAGGCCTGGAGGTGGCCAGGGCGCTGGCGGCCGGGGAGGCGGAGCCGTTCGTGTTCCGACCGCTGATGCTCCGCGACGGTCCGGAGGGCGACCGCGGCGGACTGGCGCTGTTGCGCCGCGGTGGCGCCGACGGCCAGCTGCTGGTGATGAAGAACACCGCCCAGGGCATGGGCCACGGTCACTTCGACAAGCTGAACTGGCTGTTCTACGACAACGGCCGGCGGGTGGTAACCGACTACGGCGCCGCGCGCTTCCTCAACATCGAGGCCAAGGCCGGCGGCATCTACCTGCCGGAGAACACCAGCTGGGCCAAGCAGACCGTGGCCCACAACACCCTGGTGGTGGACGAGCGAAGCCACTTCGGCGGCAACTGGCGTCGCGGCGAGGCGCACGCGCCGACGCTGCTGCTGTTCGAGGCAGGCGAGGGCCTGCAGATCGCCTCGGCGCGGATGGACGGCGCTTACGAGGGCGTGGCATTCACCCGCACCCAGGCGCTGGTCGAGCACGCCGAGCTCGGTTTGCCGGTGGTGGTCGACCTGCTCCGCGTGCACGGCGACCGCGCGGCGCGCTACGACCTGCCGCTGCACTACGCCGGCCAGATCATGAAGGTCGGCTTCGACGCGCGGCGCGAGCTGGGACAGCGCCCGGTGCTGGGCGAAGCGAACGGCTACCAGCACCTGTGGGTGGACGCCGTCGGCGAGCCGTCGGCGCAGACCCGCAGCCTGACCTGGCTGCTGGACGGGCGCTTCTACACCCACCACTTCGGCGCCAGCGCGCCGACCCGCGCGATCCTGGCCGAAAGCGGCGCCAACGATCCGGAGTTCAACCTGCGGCGCGAGCCGGTACTGATCCAGCGCATGGACGGGCAGTCGCAGGCGAGCTTCTTCGCCGTGCTCGAACCGCATGGCGAATACAACGGCAGCGCCGAGTACGTGACCGGCGCCGACAGCCGCATCCGCGAAGTCAGGCACTTCCGCGGCGCGACCGCGGACGTGGTCGCGCTGACCCTCGTGTCCGGCACGGAGCTCGCACTGGGCATCGCCCATTATCCATCCGCGGGTCCGCGCCACCGCGTCGCCGGCGACGGCCACGCCTACGAGTGGACCGGCCCTTACGCCCGCTTCGACCGGCCGGCCACCGCCAGGCGGAACGGCAGCAACACGCAAGCCAAGAACGCGCAAGGAAAGAAACGTCCATGAAGCAGAGATCCGCCGTCCGCTGGACGATCATCGGCCTGATCGCGGTCGCCACTATCATCAACTACATCGACCGCAACGCGCTGGCCGTCATGTGGCCGGCCATCTCGGCCGAGATCGGCGCGACCAAGGAGGACTACGCGCTGCTGGTCACGGTGTTCATGCTGTTCTACGCCGCCGGCCAGTTCGCCTTCGGCAGGCTGTTCGACATCATCGGCGTGCGGCTGGGCTTCGCCGTGTCGATCATCGGCTGGTCGATCTCCATCGCGCTGCACGCGATCAGCCATTCGGTCATGTCGTTCGCGGTCTTCCGCGCCATGCTCGGCGTCAGCGAGGCCGGCGCCTGGCCGGGCGCGGTCAAGGCCAACGCCGAATGGTTCCCGGCGAAGGAGCGCGCGTTCGCCCAGGGCATCTTCAACGCCGGCGCCTCGATCGGCGCGATCGTGTCGGCGCCGCTGATCGCGCTGCTGTTCCTGTGGATCGGCTGGAAGGGCACCTTCGTGCTGATCGGCGCGCTCGGCCTGGTCTGGGTGCTGCCGTGGCTGTTCGTCTACCGCGCCGGACCGGACCGCCATCCGTGGGTCAGCGCGGCCGAGCGCGCGCTGATCCTAGACGCGCCCGTCGGCGAGGCGGCCGTGGCCGCCGCCGCGCGGCCGGCCTACGTGCCGAACCTGCGCCAGATCATGTCGCACCGGCAGAGCTGGGGCATCGTGCTGTCGCGCTTCTTCCTCGATCCGATCTGGTGGCTGTTCGTGTCGTGGCTGCCGATCTACCTGGCCGAGACCTTCGATTTCGACATCAAGCAGATCGGCCTGTTCGCCTGGGTGCCGTTCGTCGGCGCGATGCTCGGCAGCCTCTCCGGCGGCTGGCTCTCCGGCCGGCTGATCGCCGCGGGCTGGAGCGTGCACCGCGCGCGCAAGTGGACCATCACCCTGGGCGGCGTGGTCATGGCGCCGGCGCTGGTGGCCGCGGTGTTCGCCGCCGATCCGATGGTCGCGGTGTTGACCATTGCAGCCGTGCTGTTCGGCTTCCAGGTCGCGATCGGCAACATCCAGACCCTGCCCGGCGACGTGTTCCACGGCGGCTCGGTCGGTTCGCTGGCCGGCATCGGCGGCATGGCGGCGGTGGCCGGGACCCTGATCACCACCTGGCTGGTGCCGGTCATGACCCGCGAGTCCTACGCGCCGATCTTCATCCTGGTGGCGGCGCTGGTGCCGCTGTCGCTGCTTGCCATCTGGCTGGTGGCCGGGCGAATCGAGAAGCTCGATGGCCCGGCCAGCCGCCGATCCCCCTGATTCCGCTCCAACTCCCACAACGAAGGATCCGTTCATGCAATTCCAGAACAAGGTGGCGATCGTCACCGGCGGCGGCCGCGACATCGGCCGTGCGGTATCGCTGCAGCTGGCGGCCGAGGGCGCCAGCGTCTGCATCAACTACGCCAACGACGAGGCCAGCGCCAAGGAGACGCTGCGGCTGGTCGAGGAGGCCGGCGGCCGGGCGATCCTGCACCGCGCCGACGCGACCGAGGCGGCGGCGGTCGCCGGGATGGTCGCCGCCACCCGTGCCGCGTTCGGCGAGCGCATCGACGTGCTGGTCAACCTGGCTGGCGGCATGGTGGCGCGCAAGCCGCTGGCCGAGATCGACGAAGCGTTCTTCCACCGGGTGATGGACCTGAACCTGAAGTCGGTGTTCCTGGCCACCCAGGCGGTGGTGCCGCACATGGGCGAGGGCGCGGCGATCGTCAACTTCGCTTCGCTGGCCGGCCGCGACGGCGGCGGTCCGGGCGCGTCGATCTACGCGACCTCGAAGGGTGCGGTGATGACCTTCACCCGGTCCATGGCCAAGGAGCTGGGACCGCGTGGCATCCGGGTCAACGCGTTGTGCTGCGGCATGATCGCCACCCGCTTCCACGACGACTTCACCAAGCCCGAGGTGCGCCAGGCGGTGGCCAACGCGACTCCGTTGCGCCGCCAGGGCCATGCCGAAGAAGCCGCAGCGGTGGCCGTGTTCCTGGCGTCCCCGGCGTCCGCCTTCATGACCGGCGCGAACGTGGACGTGAACGGAGGGGTGTCCTTCTCCTGAGCCGGAAACGAAGAGCCCGTGCAGGGCACGGGCTCTCCATCCTGGCGAGGGACCGGCGAGGTCCGCCGGCGCCGGCGGCCTAGTACTCAGGTCCAGCTCAGCACGACCTTGCCGGCCTTGCCCTGTTCCATCAGGTCGAAGCCGTGCTGGAACTCGTCGATCGGCAGCTGGTGGGTGAGCACCTTGCCCAGCGGGAAGCCGGACAGCACCAGCTGGGTCATCTTGTACCAGGTCTCGTACATTTTGCGGCCGTAGATGCCCTGCACGGTGAGGCCCTTGAAGATGATCTTGTCCCAGTCGCAGCCGGCGCCCTTGGGCAGGATGCCGAGCAGTGCGATCTTGCCGCCGTGGTACATGCAGTCGAGCATGTCGTTGAACGCGCGCGGGTTGCCGCTCATCTCCAGGCCGACGTCGAAGCCCTCCATGTGCAGGTCGTTCATGACCTCCTTGAGCGACTGGTTGGCGACGTTGACCACGCGGGTGGCGCCCATGTCGGCGGCCAGCTTGAGGCGGAAGTCGTTGACGTCGGTGACGACAACATTTCGCGCGCCGATGTGCTTGCAGATGCCGGCGGCGATGATCCCGATCGGGCCAGCGCCGGTGATCAGCACGTCCTCGCCGACCACGTCGAACTCCAGCGCGCAGTGTGCGGCGTTGCCGTAGGGATCGAAGAACGCGGCCAGTTCCGACGGGATCGGGTCCGGGATCGGCCACAGGTTGGAGGCCGGCATCACGATGTATTCGGCGAAGGCGCCGTCGCGGTTGACGCCGATGCCCACGGTCTGCGGGCACAGGTGCGGGCGGCCGCCGCGGCAGTTGCGGCAGTGGCCGCAGACGATGTGGCCCTCGGCCGAGACGCGCTGGCCGAGCTTGTAGCCGGACACGCCCGGGCCCAGCTCGGCGACGCGGCCGACGAACTCGTGGCCGATCACCAGCCCCGGCCGGATCGTGCGCTGGCTCCACTCGTCCCACAGGTAGATGTGCAGGTCGGTACCGCAGATGGCAGTCTTCTCGACCTTGATCAGGACCTCGTTGGGGCCGGGCACCGGCACCGGCACCTCGTCCAGCCAGATGCCCTTGGCGGCTTCGCGCTTGACCAGCGCCTTCATGGTACGGGCCATCGTCTGGCGCCCTCTGCAGGTGAAAGGCGGACATTATAGGTTGCGGGGGAAACCAACGTCGTCCGGGGCCCCTGCCGAAGGTCATGGCCCGGCCCGCCCGCCCGGCCGCTAGAATCGGGAATCCTTTCAACTGGAACCGTCCCGATGCGCCTTCGCCTGCTCACCGCCCCCGTCCTGGCCGCGCTGGCCGCCGCTCCCGCCGCCTGGGCCGGCGAGGGCATGTGGGTGCCGCAGCAGCTGCCGGAGATCGCCGGACCGTTGAAGCAGGCCGGGCTCAAGCTCTCCCCGCAGCAGCTGGCCGACCTGACTGGCGACCCGATGGGCGCGGTGGTGGCGCTGGGCGGCTGCACTGCTAGCTTCGTCTCCCCGGGCGGCCTGGTGGTGACCAACCACCACTGCGCCTATGGCGCGATCCAGCTCAACTCCACCCCGGAGAACAACCTGATCCGCGACGGCTTCAACGCGCCGACCGCGGCCGACGAGGTCAGCGCCGGCCCGAACGCGCGCGTGTTCGTGCTCGACGAGATCACCGACGTGACCCGGGAAGCCAAGGCCGCCATCGCCGCGGCCGGCGACGACGCGCTGGCCCGGACCAAGGCGCTGGAAGCGTTCGAGAAGCAGCTGATCGCCGGGTGCGAGGCCGAGGCCGGCTTCCGCTGCCGCCTGTACAGCTTCTCCGGCGGCAACACCTACCGGCTGTTCAAGAACCTGGAGATCCGCGACGTGCGCCTGGCCTACGCACCCCCGGGCAGCGTCGGCAAGTTCGGCGGCGACATCGACAACTGGATGTGGCCGCGCCACACCGGCGACTTCGCCTTCTACCGCGCCTACGTCGGCAAGGATGGCAAGCCGGCGGCGTACTCGCCCGACAACGTGCCGTTCAAGCCCAAGCGCTGGCTGAAGATCGCCGACAAGCCGCTGGGCGAGGGCGACTTCGTCATGGTCGCCGGCTACCCCGGCTCGACCAACCGCTACGCGCTGGCGGCCGAGTTCGACAACACCGCGCAGTGGACCTACCCGACCATCGCGCGGCACTTCCGGAACCAGATCGCGCTGGTCGAGGCGGCCGGCAAGGCCAATCCCGAGATCCAGGTCCGCTACGCCAGCAGCATGGCCGGCTGGAACAACACCAGCAAGAACTACACCGGCCAGCTCGAGGGCTTCCAGCGCATCGACGCGGCTGGGCAGAAGCAGGCCGAGGAAGCGGCGGTGCTGGCCTGGCTGAAGGGCCAGGGCGCCAAGGGCACGGCCGCGCTCGACGCGCACGCCAGGCTGATCGCGCTGCTGGAGCAGACCCAGGCCACGCGCGAGCGCGACCTGGCCCTGTCGATGTTCAACAACACCGCCATGCTCGGCGCGGCCAGCCAGCTGTACCGCCTGTCGATCGAGCGCGAGAAGCCGAACGCCGAGCGCGAATCCGGCTACCAGGAGCGCGACCTGCCGGCGATCGAGGGCAGCCTGAAGCAGCTCGAACGCCGCTATGTGCCGGCGATGGACCGCCAGCTGCAGGAGTATTGGCTCAACGAATACCTCAAGTTGCCGGCCGCCCAGCGCGTGGCCGCGGTCGACCAGTGGCTGGGCGGCAACGACGCGGCGGCGGTCAAGCGTGCGCTCGACCGGCTGGCGGGCACGAAGCTGGGCAGCACCGAGGAGCGGCTGAAGTGGTTCGCCGCCGACCGCGCCGCGTTCGAGGCCAGCGACGATCCGGCGATCCGCTACGCGGTGGCGGTGATGCCGACGCTGCTGCAGCTGGAACAGGAGCGCAAGACCCGCGCCGGCGAGAACCTGGCCGCGCGCCCGGTCTATCTGCAGGCGCTGGCCGACTACAAGAAGAGCCAGGGCAAGTTCGTCTACCCGGACGCCAACCTGTCGCTGCGCATCACCTTCGGCAACGTCACCGGCTACGTGCCGCGCGATGGCGTCAAGTACACCCCGTTCACCACCCTGGAGGGCGTGGTCGCCAAGGAGACCGGCGAGGATCCGTTCGACTCGCCCAAGGCACTGCTGGAGGCGGTGGCGGCCCAGCGCCATGGCGGCCTGGCCGACGAGCGCCTGGGCTCGGTGCCGGTGAACTTCCTCGCCGACCTGGACATCACAGGCGGCAATTCCGGTTCGCCGGTGCTCGATGCGCATGGCCGGCTGGTGGGCCTGGCCTTCGACGGCAACTGGGAGTCGGTGGCCTCGAACTGGGTGTTCGATCCGACCATGACCCGGATGATCTCGGTCGACCAGCGCTACATGCGCTGGATCATGCAGGAAGTCTTCCCGGCGCCGCAGCTGCTTAAGGAAATGAACGTCGCGCCGGCGCGCTGAACCCGGCGGAAGTCGCGTTCCGGAAGGGGCGCCGGCCGTTGCCGGCGCCCTTTTCCGTTTCCGGCGTTACCGCTGCCGGTTTGCGCACGCGGCGTCCCCGGCCGGCTCACCGGGCGGGTTATCATGCGCACCCCGCGCCGGTCCGGCCCGGGGACCGTCACGCTGGGGAATACATGCGCATCCTGCTTGCCCGCCATGGTGAAACGCCGTGGAACGCCGAAGGCCGCTACCAGGGCCAGATCGACATTCCGCTTTCGCCGATCGGCGAGTCGCAGGCGCGCGCGCTGGGCGACCGGCTGCGCGAGGTGCCGATCACCCGTGCGGTGGCCTCGCCGCTGGCGCGCGCGCGGCGCACCGCCGAACTGGCGCTGGGCGAGGACCGCGTGCCGCTGCTGGCGCTGGACCCGGACGTGCAGGAGATCGCCCACGGCGAGTGGGAAGGCCTGCTGGCCAGCGAGATCGGCGAGAAGGACCCGGCGCGCCTGCGCGCCTGGCGCGAGGAGCCGGACACGGTGCTGATGCCCGGCGGCGAATCGCTGCGCCAGGTGCTGGACCGCTCCTGGCGCGGCCTGGCTCGCGCCGCCGAGGACCTGGGCGAGGACGACACCCTGCTGCTGGTCGCGCACGACGCGGTCAACCGGGTGCTGCTGTGCCGGATCCTGGGCCTGCCGATCGGCAAGCTGTGGACCTTCCGCCAGGCCCCGACCACGCTCAACCTGCTCGAGGGCCCGGACCTGGAGCGCCTGGAAGTGGTGCGCCTGAACGACTGCGCCCACCACACGCCGTTCTTCGGCGAGGCCAAGCACCGGGCGCTGTGACCGGCCCGGCGAGTACGTCATGAGCGCGGTACCGGCCGCCGACGGCACGCTCCAGGCCTGGCTGGCCTACGTCGAGGCGCAACACCCGAACGCGATCGAGCTGGGCCTGGAGCGCGTGCGCGAGGTCGCCGGCCGCCTGGGCCTGGCGCGTCCCGCCGCGCAGGTCGTCACCGTCGCCGGCACCAACGGCAAGGGTTCGACCGTGGCCTTCGTCGAGGCCATCGCCCGCGCCGGCGGCTGGAAGGTCGGCGCGTACACCTCGCCGCACCTGCTGCGCTACAACGAGCGCGTACGCATCGACGGCGAGGAGGCGTCCGATGCCGCGCTGGTCGAGGCCTTCGCCGCGGTGGAGGCCGCGCGCGGCGGCACCCCGCTGACCTATTTCGAGTACGGCACGCTGGCCGCGCTGTGGCTGTTCCAGCACGCGTCGCTGGACCTGGCGGTGCTGGAGGTGGGCCTGGGCGGGCGGCTGGACGCGGTCAACCTGGTCGACCCCGACGTGGCCGTGGTCACCACCGTCGACATCGACCATACCGACTGGCTCGGCAGCGACCGCGAGGCGATCGGGTACGAGAAGGCCGGCATCGCCCGCGCGTGGAAGCCGCTGGTGCTGGGCGAGGTCGATCCGCCGTCGAGCGTGCTGCGCCACGCCTACGCGATCGGCGCCAACGCGATCCGGCTGGGCAGCGACTTCTTCCACGAGCCGGTGGACGCGGCGCACTGGCGCTGGCGCGAGGTCGGCGCCGAACTGCTGCTGCCGCCACCGCGGCTGGCCGCGCCGGCGCAGCGGGCCAACGCCGCCACCGCGATCGCCGCGCTGCGCGCCTTGCCCGGCGTGCTGCCCGAGGACGCGTTCGCCGAGGGCGTGGCGAACGCGACGCTGGCCGGGCGCCTGCAGCGCTTCGAGCGCGACGGCGTCGAGATCGTGGTCGACGTGGCGCACAACCCGCAGGCGGTGCGCGGGCTGGCCGCATGGCTCGCCGCGTGGCCGCCCGCGGGCGGTACCGCGGCGGTGTTCGCGGCGCTGGCCGACAAGGATGCACCGGCGATGGTCGGGGCGCTGGCCGATGCCGTGTCGCGCTGGCACCTGGCCGGGCTGGACGATCCGGCGCGCGGCCAGGACGTGGACGCCTTCGCCGCGCGGCTGGCCGGCACCGCTGCCGCATCCGCCAGCCGCGACGCACGCGTGGCCGACGCGCTGGCGCGCGCGGTGGTGGCGTCGTCGCCGGGCGATCGCGTGCTGGTGTTCGGTTCTTTCCATACCGCCGCCGCGGCGATCGCGACGCTGCGTTCAGGCCGATGACGGCTCCGGTCCAGCGCGGCGCCCTATAATCGCCGCGGCATTCCCGCCGCGTTGCCGCGAGTCCACGTGGATACCCAGCTGAAACAACGCCTGATCGGCGGCGCCGTGCTGGTCGCACTGGCGGTCATCTTCCTGCCCATGCTGGTCCAGGGCCCGGCGCCGGACAGCGGCGTGGGCAACGTGTCCACGCGCGTGCCCGACGCGCCCGGCGGCGGCTACGAGACGCGCGAGCTGCCGTTGCTGGGTCCGGCGGCGGCACCGGCCACCGGCGCCGCCGCGCTGCCTGCACCGGCGACGACCGCGACCCCGGACGACGGCGCCGCCACGGAGGCCGGTCCCGCACCCGCGCGGCCCGATCCGGCCGTGGCCGCCGGCCAGTGGGCGGTGAGCTTCGGTGCCTACGCCAGCGCCCGCGACGCCGATGCGGTGCTGTCGAGGTTGCGCCAGGCGGGCCTGCAGGGCTTCAGCGAACAGGACACGATCAACGGCCGCCAGGCCTGGCGGGTGCGGGTGGGACCCTATGCCGACCGCGCCCTGGCCGAGGCCGGGCGGCTGCAGGCGGTGCGCATCCGCAACGACGTCAACGCGCAGGTGATCGCGCTCGACGCCGGCGCCGGCGCGCCTGCCACCGGCCCGGCCGCGCAGGCCACTGCCCCGGTTGCGCCCGCCGCGACGGGCGCCAGCCAGGCGACGGCCGCCACCGCGGCCGCGCCGACCAGGACCGAAACGCTGCCGGCCGAAACCCCGGCCAGCCCGCCTGCCGCGCCGCCCAAGGCCACACCGGCACCGGCGACCGACACCGCCGCGCGCCCGGCAGCTGCCGCGGCCAGCCCGCCACCGCCGCCGGCCGCGCCTGCGGCATCCAGCGTCGGCTTCGCAGTGCAGATGGGCGCCTTCGCCAACGCCGCCGACGCCAATGCGCTGCGCGACCGCCTGCGCGCCGCCGGCTTCAGCGCCATCGTCCAGCCGGTGAGCACCGACAAGGGCACCCTGAACCGGGTCCGGGTCGGGCCGGTGTCGACCCGCGCCGAGGCCGAGCAGCTCAAGGCGCGCCTGGCCAGTGGCTTCGGCGCCGGCATGGTGGTCCCGCACCCGTGATCGCCGCCGTCCGCGCACCCGGGGACTGCGGCGCGTGAACACGATCGACCTGGTCCTGCTGGCGGTGCTGGCGGCCTCGGCGCTGCTGGGCCTGGTGCGCGGATTCGTCGGCACCGTCGCCTCGCTGGTGGCGTGGATCGGCGCGGGCTGGTGCGCGTTCCACTACGGCGCCGAACTGGCGTTCTGGTTCAGCGACGACGGCCAGCCCGGCGCGACCGAGCTGCTGGCCGGCTATGCGGTGGCGTTCCTCGCCGTGTTGTTGCTGGTCGGGCTGGTCGGCTGGGCGGTGCGCAAGCTGCTGCACTCGGTCGGCCTGTCCGGCGTGGACCGGGTGCTGGGCCTGGGCCTGGGCCTGGCCCGCGGTGCGCTGGTCGCCTGCATGCTGGTGCTGCTGATGGCCTTCAGCAAGCTGCCGCAGGAGCCGGCCTGGGCGCAGTCGCGCGCGGTGACGGTACTGCTGCCGGGCGCGCAGTGGATGGCGCGCTGGTTGCCTGACTGGGCCGTTCAGGAGCTGGATTTTGGCAACGGCCGGCCGAGCGGCGATAATGTCTTCCTTGATGGCGCCGGCGCCGTGGTCGAAACGATCACCGGGGCACTGCCCGTCCCGGTGGACGAAAACGGAACCTCATCCGGCGCGGAGCCGCCACCCCCGTCCACTCCCGGTCAGTAGGACCGTTGCGGAGACCTTCGGAACATGTGCGGCATCGTCGGAATCGTCGGCAACCAGAACGTTGCCGGTCAGCTCTATGACGGGCTGACCGTCCTCCAGCACCGCGGCCAGGACGCGGCCGGCATCGCCACTGCCGACGGCACCCGCCTGCGCGTGCACAAGGACAACGGCCTGGTCCGCGACGTGTTCAACCCCAAGGCGATGAGCGTGCTGGAAGGCCGGGTGGGCATCGCCCACTGCCGCTATCCGACCGCCGGCTCGGAGGGCATGGACGAGGCGCAGCCGTTCTACGTCAACTCGCCCTACGGCATCGCCCTGGCCCACAACGGCAACCTGATCAACACCGATGCGCTGCGCCAGCAGGTGTTCGCCCAGGACCGGCGCAACATCAACACCGATTCGGACAGCGAAGTGCTGTTGAACGTGTTCGCGCACGAGCTGGATACCCAGCGCACGCTGTCGCCGGAGACCGCGATCCGCGCGGTGGCCGGCGTGCACCGGCGGGTGAAGGGCGGCTACGCGGTGGTCAGCGTGGTGCTCGGCCTGGGCCTGGTCGCGTTCCGCGACCCGCACGGCATCCGTCCGCTGGTGCTGGGCAGGCGCGAGCACAACGAGGGCGCCGAGTACGTCGTCGCCTCCGAGTCGGCGGTGCTGGACATCCTCGGCTTCCAGCGCGTGCGCGACGTGCTGCCCGGCGAGGCGATCGTCATCACCCCGCGCGGCGAGCTGTTCGCCGAGGTCGTCGCCGAGCCTGGCGAGCGCGCACCGTGCATCTTCGAGTACGTGTACTTCGCCCGCCCGGACTCGATGATCGACGAGGTCTCGGTGCACAAGGCGCGCATGCGCATGGGCGTGAAGCTGGGCGAGAAGATCCTGCGCCTGCGCCCGGACCACGACATCGACACCATCATCCCGATCCCGGATACCTCGCGCGACGCGGCGCTGGAGATCTCCAACGTGCTCGGGGTGAAGTACCGCGAGGGCTTCATCAAGAACCGCTACGTCGGGCGCACGTTCATCATGCCGGGGCAGGGCGAGCGGGTGAAGTCGGTGCGGCGCAAGCTCAACCCGATCCACCTGGAGTTCCGCAACCGGGTGGTGCTGCTGGTCGACGACTCGATCGTGCGCGGCACCACCAGCCAGCAGATCGTGCAGATGGCGCGCGATGCCGGCGCACGCAAGGTCTACCTGGCCAGCGCCGCGCCGCCGGTGCGCCACCCGAACATCTACGGCATCGACATGCCTTCGCCCGACGAGCTGATCGCCCATGGCCGCAGCATCGAGGAGATCGAGAAGCTGCTCGGCTGCGACTGGCTGATCTACCAGGACCTGGAGGACCTCGAAGCCGCGGTGCGCGAGGGCAACCCGGAGCTGCATCGCTTCGATTCGTCCTGTTTCGACGGCGAGTACGTCACCGGCATCGAGTCTGGCTACTTCGAGCGCATCCAGCAGCTGCGCTCGGACGAGGCCAAGCGCAAGCGCCGCGCCTCGTAGCGCGTTGCCGCGCCGCGCTCCCACGGGCGCCTTCCGCCATGGACTCGCTGTTCGACGCCGCCCGCCAGTGCCTGGACACCGCCGATCCGGCGGACAAGGCTGCGCTGGCCCGCCGCCATGCCGCCGCCCTGGCGCGCGGCGAGTTGCGCATCCCCGCCGACGCGCCGCCGCCCGAGCCGATCCGCATGCCAGGCCGGCCACCGCGGCCGCGGCTGGTGCATCCGCGTGAACTGCCCCGGCGCGGCCTCGGCAGCGACGAAGGGCGCGCCGCGTTCCTGCACGCCATCGCCCATATCGAGCTCAACGCGATCGACCTGGCCTGGGATGCGGTGTACCGCTTCCGCGGGCTGCCCGAGGCCTTCTACCGCGACTGGGCCCAGGTCGCCGACGACGAGGCGCGCCACTTCCTGATGCTGCGCGGGCGCCTGCGCGAACTGGGCCACGACTACGGCGACTTCGACGCGCACAACGGCCTGTGGGAGATGACCGAGAAGACCGCGCACGACGGCCTGGCGCGGATGGCGCTGGTGCCGCGGGTGCTGGAGGCGCGCGGGCTGGACGTCACCCCGGGCATGATCGCGCGGCTGCGCACGCTGGGCGACACGCGCACGGTGGAGATCCTGGAGACGATCCTGCGCGAGGAAGTGGCCCACGTCGCCGCCGGCTCGCGCTGGTACCGCTGGTACTGCGAGCGCGCCGGGATCGAGCCGCGCGCGCGCTTCCGCGAACTGCTGCACGAGTACGCTGGCGGCTACCTGCATGGTCCGTTCAATGTCGAGGCGCGGTTGCTGGCGGGGTTCGACGAGGACGAGTTGGCATCGCTGCAGGCTGTCGAGGCGGCACAGTCCGCGGTGTGAGCGCTGCGGCTCACGGGCATTCGGTCTTCTGTAGGAGCTGGCTTCAGCCGGCGACACGGGCGTCGGAACGATGAGGAAGTCGCCTGCGCTAGCGTGGCGTGTCGCCGGCTGAAGCCAGCTCCTACAACGGCAGGCCTTCGAGGCAGTACGCACCCGGTTCCACCCGCAGCACCGATCCCTGCTCGTACCAGTCGCCCAGGACGATGCGGCGGCAATCGCGCCCACCCGCCCGCAGTGCGTGCACCGCCGGCCGATGCGTATGCCCGTGGATCAGCGTGGCGACGCCGAAGCGCGCGAGGGTGGCTTCCACCGTCGCCGGCGCCACGTCGGTGATCGTCTCGAACGTGCCGCGGTCACCTTCGATCATCTCCCGCTGCCGCGCCATGCTGGCCTGGCGCGCCTGCTCGGCGAAGGCCAGGCGCGCCGCCAGCGGCTGGGCGAGGAAGCGCCGCTGCCACTCCGGATCGCGGGTCTGCGAGCGGAAGGCCTGGTAGGCGGTGTCGTCGGTGCACAGCAGGTCGCCGTGCATCAGCAGCACCGGCTCGCCGTACAGCGATGCCACCGCCGGGTCGGGCAGCAGGCGCAGGCCGGCGCGGCGGGCGTAGTCGCGCCCGACCAGGAAGTCGCGGTTGCCGTGCATGAAATGCACCGGCACGCCGCTCTCCGCCACCGCCCGCAGCCCGGCGGACACTTCGGCGCCGGCCGCGGACGGGTCGTCGTCGCCGACCCAGGCCTCGAACAGGTCGCCGAGGATGTACAGCGCATCGGCGTGCGCGGCCTGCTCGCGCAGGAAGCGCAGGAACAGGGCGGTGACCTCCGGGCGGGCCGGGTCCAGGTGCAGGTCGGAGACGAACAGCGTGGTCATGGCGGGATTGTAGGCCCGGGCGCCGCAATGCGGCCGCCGGGGCCGCGTAGCGGCGCGCCTCCAGGCCGGTGATCCCGCCCTCGTGCCCGTACACACCCGTCGTCCCGGCGCACGCCGGGATCCAGCGCCTTGGGCTTCTCGCATCGGTTCTTGCCGCAAAGTGGCGGCCGAACATCGCTGGGTCCCGGCGTGCGCCGGGACGACGGGAAGGGGCGTCCTGGGGTGCAACCCCGCACGAGGTAAAATCCCCCGATTCCTTATCCGACCCCGCCTTCCATGACCTGCCGCACCCGCTTCGCCCCCAGTCCCACCGGTTACCTCCACATCGGCGGCGCCCGCACCGCGCTGTACTGCTGGCTGGAGGCGCGCCACCGCGGCGGCGAGTTCATCCTGCGCATCGAGGACACCGACCGCGAGCGCAGCACCCAGGCGGCGATCGACGCGATCCTGGAGGCGATGGACTGGCTGGGCCTGGACTACGACGAAGGCCCGGTCTACCAGACCCAGCGCATCGACCGCTACCGTGAAGTGGCCGAGCAACTGGTCACGCAGGGCAAGGCCTACTACGCCTACGAGACCCGGGAAGAACTCGATGCGATGCGCGAGGCGGCGATGGCGAAGCAGGAGAAGCCGCGCTACAACGGCGCCGCGCGAGAGCTGGGCCTGCCGTACCGCGACGACCCCAACCGGGTGATCCGCTTCAAGAACCCGCTCGACGGCGTGGTCGCGTTCGACGACCTGATCAAGGGCCGCATCGAGATCGCCAATGGCGAGCTCGACGACATGGTGATCTTCCGCCCCGACGGCTACCCGACCTACAACTTCGCCGTGGTCGTGGACGACTGGGACATGGGCATCACCGAGGTCATCCGCGGCGACGACCACATCAACAACACCCCGCGCCAGATCAACATCTACCAGGCGCTGGGCGCGCCGGTGCCGAAGTTCGCGCACATGCCGATGATCCTGGACGAGCAGGGCGCCAAGCTGTCCAAGCGCACCGGCGCGGCGGACGTGATGCAGTACAAGGACGCCGGCTACCTGCCGCACGCGCTGGTCAACTACCTGGCGCGGCTGGGCTGGTCGCACGGCGACCAGGAGATCTTCGGCCGCCAGGAGCTGGTCGACCTGTTCGACGTCAGGAACGTCAATTCCAAGGCCGCGCGCCTGGACATGGCCAAGCTCGGCTGGGTCAACCAGCACTATCTCAAGACCGACGATCCGGCCACGATCGCGCCGCAGCTGGCGTACCAGCTGGAGAAGCTGGGCCTCGATGCATCCATGGGCCCGGCGCCGGTCGACGTGGTGGTCGCCCTGCGCGAGCGCGTGCAGACGCTGAAGGAGATGGCCGAGAAGGCGGTGGTCTGGTACCTGCCGCTGGAGAACTACGACGAGGCCGCGGTGGCCAAGCACCTGAAGGCCGGCGCCGACGCGCCGCTGGCCAGGGCGCGCGAACTGCTCGCCGCGCTGCCGGCGTGGACGGTGGAGGCGGTCGCGCAGGCGCTGCACGACACCGCCGCGGCGCTGGAACTGGGCATGGGCAAGGTCGCCCAGCCGCTGCGCGTGGCGATCACCGGCACCCAGGTCAGCCCGGACATCTCCTGGACGGTCTACCTGGCCGGCCGCGACGAGGCCTTGAAACGGATCGACGCGGCGCTTATGAAGGTTCCGACGGCCTGATCCCGCGACGGGAGCCCCGATGTCCGCCAAGCACGCCTGCACCGATCCGCACCACCACGTCGACGGCGCCGATGCGTTCGTCCACGCGGTGGAGCATGCGTGCAACGAGCGCGGCCTGCGCCTGACCCCGATCCGCGCCAACGTGCTGCGCCTGATCGCCGATGCCGGCAAGCCGGTCAAGGCCTACGAACTGCTGGAGAAGGTGCGCGAAGGCAAGGGTGCCGGCGCCGACGCCCCGCCCACCGTCTACCGCGCGCTCGATTTCCTGATGGCCAACGGCTTCGTGCACAAGCTCGAGTCGGTCAACGCCTTCGTCGCCTGCCACCATCCCAACAGCGCCCAGCACTCGGTGCCGTTCCTGATCTGCGACCGCTGCCACAGCGCGGTGGAACTGGAGGACAGCGAAGTCGTCGCCCAGCTCGACGCCCGCGCCAAGGCGCTGGGCTTCCAGCCGCAGGCGCAGACCCTGGAAGTGCACGGGCTCTGCGCGCGCTGCGCGGGCTGAAAGCGGCGACGGGCAGGCACGCGGGCGCGGCATCCGCCGCGCCCGGCGCCGTTCCGTTTCAGAACCAGGCGCGGATGCCGAACGCCACCGCCCGGCCCGGCAACGGCGCGTAGTCGCGCAGCAGCGAGGTGTGCGGGCGGACTTCCTCGTTGCCGAGGTTGCTGCCGTCGAGGAACACTTCCCAGGCGTTTCCACTGCTGCGCTCCCAGCGGTAGGCCAGGTGCGCGTCGACCAGGGTATAGGCCGGGCTCGGCTCCTCGTTCTGCGCCACTCGGTCCTGCTCGAGGTAGCGCACCGCGCCGAGCGAGGCGCGCCAGCCGCCCAGCGACCACGACAGGTCGGCGCCGAAGCGCCCCGGCGCGATCCGCGGCAGGTAGCCGCCGTTGGCCAGCTCGACGCTGTAGTCGTGGCTGTGGTCGCCGTGCGGCACCTCGAAGTCGACGCTGCGGCTGCCGCTGCCGTCCAGTTCGCCGCGCACCAGGTCGCCGAACAGGCGCAGGTCCCAGCCACCGCGCTCGTTGTCGGCCAGGTGCAGCACCGCTTCGGCCTCGGCGCCGGTGAACACCGCGTCGGCCTGGGTCCACAGCCGCACCGGCGTGCCGTGTTCCTCGATGCCGGTGTCGGCCAGGTAGATGAAGTCGCTGAAGCCGCTGCGGTAGACCGCGAGCTTGAAGTCGATGCGCTCGTTGTGCGCATGCAGGCCGATCTCGCCGCGCAGCGCGCGCTCGGTGTCCAGACCGTTGTCGCCGATCTCGATCGAGCCGGTGGCCACGTGCAGGCCGCCGGCGTACAGCTCTTCCTGGGTCGGCGCGCGTTCGGAGCCGTCGATGCCGAAGCGCAGGTCGAAGGCGTCGCTCAGGCGCCAGATCGCGGCGGCCGACAGGTTGGTCGCATCGAAACTGCGCCGTGGCTGGCCGTCGGCCGGATCGAGCTCGACCCGGTCGTAGCGCGCGCCCAGTTCGAGCTTGATCGGGTCGAAGTTCCTTTCCTGGACTACGAACAGGCCCCAGCTGTCGGTCACCGTCGCGGGCACGAAGGCTTCCTCGCCTTCGGCGGCGAAATCGACCCGGCCCAGCTGCAGGCCGAAGGCGCCGCGCCAGCCGCCGGTCTCCTTCTGCACCGCCTGCAGCCGCGCGTCGTAGCCCTCGCTGGTGAAGCGGGTGCCGACTTCGCGGCCTTCCAGCTCGACGTGTTCGTAGTCGTTGTAGGCGCCGTGCAGTTCCAGGCTCTCCAGGAACGACAGCGGCTCGTAGACGCCGGCCTTCAGCTCCAGCCGGTTCTGCACCAGGTCGATGCGGACGGCGCCGTGCTCCCCGGCGTGTCCGTCGTCGTCGTGGTCATGGTCGTCATCGTCATGATCATGGTCGTCTCCGTGCACGTGCGCACCCACGGGAATGCCGTAGTTGCTGCGGTAGGTGCTGGCGGACAGGCCGAAGTAGCCGCTTTCGCCCAGCCAGGTCGCACCGAGGGCGCCGGCGCGCGTGCGGATCGCGCTGTTCTCCAGCCGCCCCCGGACTTGGTCGTCGTCGTCGTGGTCGTCGTCATGGTCGTGATCGTGATCGTCATGCCCGATCGCGGCCAGCCCCGGGATGTCGTAGTCGCCGGTGTTGCGGACCAGGCCGTCGACATGGATCACCCAGTTCCCGTTGACGCCGTCCAGGCGGAACATGCCCACGCGCTCGTCGTTGACCGTGTTGCCGCGGACCTCGGCGCGGCCGCTGAGCGGCTCGTCGGGCAGTTCGCGGGCGATGCGGCCGTCGGCCACGTTGACTGCGCCGCCGATCGCGCCGCTGCCGAACAGCAGGGTGGCCGGGCCCTTGAGCACTTCGATCTGGTCGGCGAGGAACGGCTCGACGCTGGTGGCGTGGTCGGCGCTGACGGTCGAGGCGTCCATGGTGCCCAGGCCGCTCGCCAGCACCTGCACGCGCGGGCCATCCAGGCCGCGCAGGATCGGCCGGCCGACACCGGGACCGAAGTAGGTGGTCTGCACGCCGGGCAGCTTGGCCACGGTTTCGCCCAGGGTCGCGGCCTTGGCCCGGTCCAGGGCCGCGCCCTGCAGCACTTCGACCGGGCGGGCCAGCGATTCGGCGTCGCCGGCCAGCGGCGAGGCGGTGACCTCGACCGAGGGCAGATCGGTCGGATCGTGCGCGGCGGCGGCCAGCGGCAGGGTGGCGCAGGCCAGGGCAAGCGCGGCGGCCAGGGGACGGCGGACGGGGGCGTGGGATGGGGTGCGCATGTCGGGCATCGGGTCCAGTAGGGTGACGGTGACAATCCGGTCGGAATGTTATAATGTATCCAAACCGGACGACACCCCTCCCAAACGTCATGCCTGCCCGATGAACCGGCACCGCCATCGCCCGCACTCCCTGTTCGACCGCTTCGGCGCGACCGGCTCGCTGCTGTGCGCGCTGCACTGCGCGCTGACGCCGCTGCTGCTGGCGGCGCTGCCGTCGCTGGGCCTGTCGCTGTGGTTCGACGGCAGCCTGGAAGCGGCGCTGGTGACGTTCGTGACCCTGCTGGGCCTGTTCAGCCTGGGCTGGAGCTACCGCCGGCACCGCGCGCTGCGCGCCCTCGGCCTGCTCGTCCCCGGCCTGCTCGCGCTGTGGGCAGGCCTGCTCTACACGCCCCTGCACGAATCGGTGGTGCCGCATGCGGTGGTGATGACCTTCGGCGGCACCCTGGTGGGGCTGGCGCACGTGGTCAACCTGCGGCTCAACCACGGCCACGTCCACGATGCCAGCTGCGCCCACTGAACCTGCGTGCTAGGCTTGCCGGCCAGTCGTCGCGCGCAGCGCGCGAGCTATTTCATGCAGATCAAGGAGTTGAAAGATGGGCAAGGGTGACCGCAAGACCGCCAAGGGCAAGCGCTACAACGCCAGCTACGGCAATGCGCGCCGCCACGTCGCGACCCGTGCGGCCGTGGGTGCCGCCGCGCCGGTGGCGAAGAAGACCGTCGCCAAGCCGGCGGTGAAGAAGGCGGTGGCCAAGAAGACCGTCACCAAGGCCTGACCGGCCTTCCCGGTCCGAGGGAAAACGCGGCGCCTGGCGCCGCGTTTTTCGTTTGGGGGCAGGGAGCCTGCCGGAGCGGCATGGCGGGTTGCGCTGGGCGGCCGTCGAGGGAATTGCCCATGCCGGAGACCGTCGCCACGCGACACCGGCGGTTCTCGGGGGAAACTGGCTCCCCTCTCCGTTGCGCACGGCGCCCTAGTGCCCAAAATGGGGTCAGGTTCATTTTTCTCAGGAAATTGAACCTGACCCCGTTGGGGCTTGTTAGGACTGACCCCGTCAGGGCTGGGAAATTGAACCTGACCCCATTAAGGCGGCGGCCGGGCTTGCCCGCGACACGACGCCGTTGGTACAGGCGTCGTAGTTCCGACGCCCGTGTCGCCAGCAAGCTGGGCTCCTACAGGGGGTGGCTGATCCGGTGGCCGCCGATCCAGACGGATACGGCCGGGTTGCCGCCCAGCCAGTACGCCAGTTCGGCCGGCTGGCCGATGTCCCACAGCACGAAGTCCGCACGCAGGCCGGGCTGCAGGCGGCCGCGGTCGGCCAGGCCCAGCGCGAGCGCACCGTTCACCGTTGCCCCGCGCAGCGCCTCCTCCGGGGTCAGACGGAAGTGGGTGCAGGCCAGCGACATCGCCAGGCGCAGCGACTGCAGCGGCGAGGTGCCGGGATTGCAGTCGGTCGCCACCGCCATCGGCACGCCCTGGGTGCGGAACTCGTCCAGCGGTGGCAGCTTGGTTTCGCGCAGGACGTGGAACGCGCCCGGCAGCAGCACCGCGACCGTGCCGGCGCGCGCCATCGCCTGCACGCCGGCGGCGGAGGTGTGCTCGACGTGGTCGGCCGACAGGCCGCCGAATTCGGCGACCAGCGCCGCGCCGTCGCCGTCGCTGAGCTGGTCGGCGTGCAGCTTCACCGGCAGGCCCAGCGCGCGCGCGGCCTCGAACACCCGCCGCGTCTGTGCGCCATCGAAGCCGATGCGCTCGCAGAAGGCGTCGACCGCGTCGACCAGGCCCTCGCCGTGCAGCTGCGGCAGCCAGGCGCAGACCGCGTCGATGTAGGCGTCGGCGCGGCCGGCGTACTCGGGCGGCAGCGCGTGTGCGCCGAGGAAGGTGGTGCGCACCTGCAACCCGGTTTCGTCGCCGATGCGGCGCGCGACCTTCAGCATGCGCCGCTCGCCGTCCAGCTCCAGGCCGTAGCCGGACTTGATCTCGACCGTGGTCGCGCCTTCGGCCAGCAGCGCGCGCGCGCGCGGCAGCGACTGCGCCAGCAGCCCGTCCTCGCCGGCGGCGCGGGTGGCGTGCACGGTGGAAACGATGCCGCCGCCGGCGCGGGCGATCTCCTCGTAGCTGACGCCCTGCAGGCGCTGCTCGAACTCGCCGGCGCGGTCGCCGCCGAAGACCAGGTGGGTGTGGCAGTCGACCAGGCCGGGCGTGATCCAGCGGCCGCGCGCATCCACGACCTCGACGGCCAGCGTTTCGCCCGCGCCGGGCAGTTCGGCGCGCGGCCCGGCGAACACGATCCGCCCGTCCTGCCAGCCCAGCGCGCCGTCCTCGACGGTGCCGTAGCCGGAATCGCCGGCCAGGGTGGCTAGGTGCGCGTTGACGATCAGGCCGTCCCAGGGACGTGCGGTGGCGGTGTCCATGGCGCGATTGTAAGCGGCGCCATCGACGGCACGCCCTGGGCCGCACGGCGATCGCCAGCCGCGGCGGTTCGGGCGAGAATGCGGCATGGACGAACTGCGCGACGCCTCGCTGCTGTGGACCCCGGCCGGCTGGCGGGGCGATGCCGGACTGGAAGCTGAAGGCGGCCGCATCGCGCGGGTGCTGGACGCCGAGCCGAGCTGGGACGGCGGCTGGGTGCTGCCGGGCATTCCCAACCTGCATTCGCATGCGTTCCAGCGCGCGATGGCGGGCTTGGCCGAACGCCAGACCCACGCCCAGGATTCGTTCTGGACCTGGCGCGAGACCATGTACCGCATCGCCGCGCGCTTCGACCCGGACAGCCTGCAGGCGGTGGCCGCGCAGCTGTACGCGGAGATGCTCGAGGCGGGCTACACCACGGTCTGCGAGTTCCACTACCTGCACCACGCGCCCGACGGCCGGCCGTATGCCGACCCGGCGGCGATGTCCAAGGCGCTGATCGCCGCCGCGCGCGACACCGGCATCCGCCTGACCCTGCTGCCGGTGCTGTACATGGCCGGCGGCTTCGACCGGCGGCCGCTGTCCGAGCGCCAGCGCCGCTTCGGCCACGACCTCGACGGCTTCCTGCGCCTGTTCGAGTCGCTGCGTGCGCTGGAGGACGCGACGCTGCGCGTGGGCGTGGCTTTCCACAGCCTGCGCGCGGTGCCATCGGAGGCGATGGACATGGCGCTGGCGGCGCTGCCGGCCGGGACCCCGCTGCACATCCACATCGCCGAGCAGGTCGGCGAAGTGCAGGACTGCCTGGCGGTGCGCGACGCGCGGCCGGTGGAGTGGCTGCTCGAGCATGCCCCGGTCGACGCGCACTGGACCCTGGTCCACGCCACCCACCTGACCGCGGAGGAGATCGCCGGCATCGCCCGCAGCGGCGCGACGGTGGCGATCTGCCCGACCACCGAGGCCAACCTGGGCGATGGCCTGTTCCCGCTGCGCGACTACCTCGGCGCCGGCGGCGCCTGGGGCATCGGCTCGGATTCGCACGTGTCGGTGTCGCCGGTGGAGGAACTGCGCTGGCTCGAATACGGCCAGCGCCTGCACACCCGCCACCGCAACATCGCCGTGCGCCCGGACAACGGCAGCGTGGGCGAGACCCTGCTGCACGGCACCCTGGCCAGCGGCGCCCACGCCACCGGCCAGCCGGTCGGCGCGCTGGCGCCGGGGAAGGCGGCCGACTGGATCGTGCTGGACAAGAAGGCGCCGGCCTTTGCCGGGGCACGGCCGCAGGACGTGGTCGACCGCTGGCTGTTCGCAGGCAACCGCAACCTGGTGCGCGAGGTGCGGGTGGCCGGCGATGCGGTGGTCGCCGACGGCTGCCACCGCGACCGCGAGGCGATCGCGGCGCGCTATCGGCAGGCGGTGGCGCGGTTGCTGGAGGATTGAGCAGCAGTCGTAGGCGGTTGCGCGGGTTCGGACGCCTGCCCGCCTTCCTGCCGGCTCAGCAAAGAGGCTGCCGTCGTCTCCGCGCAGGCGGGGACCCAGTGGCTTTGAGCCAGCCCAAGCCGCTTTTCCGAAGAGCGCAAGTCGCTGGGTCCCCGCCTGCGCGGGGACGACGGGACTGGGAATGCGCAGTGCTATGGCTGTGGAGCCGCTTGGGCCGGGCATGCACCGGGGACGCCTCGGCTTTCCATCGGGGCCGGGGCCGGGTTCGTCGCCGATCGCGGGGTGTCCGTCGCAAGACCGCACGGCGCACGCCGGGGCATGCAGCATGGCCCCATCCCGACAGGAGGTGCCGCATGAACAACCGTCCCGCCGCGCTCGCCGCCGCCCTGGCCGCCGCGATCGCCGTACCCGGCCTTGCCCACGCCATGACCGACGCCGCGCTGGCCGACGTCGTCCGCCAGCGCCTGCAGGGCGACCGCACCGGCGCGTGCATGGCCGTGGCGGTGGTCGAGCAGGACCGCGTCGCCCGCACCTTCCAGTGCGCCGACGATGCCGATGCCAAGCGCATCGGCGCGGACTCCGCGTTCGAGATCGGCTCGGTCAGCAAGACCATGACCGCCGCGCTGCTGGCGCGGCTGATCGAACAGGGCCAAGGCTCGCTCGACGACACCCTGGCCTCGTGGCTGCCGGCCGGCACCCAGGTCCCCGACTGGCAGGGCCAGCCGATCCTGCTGCGGCACGTGGTCAACCACACCTCCGGCCTGCCGGCGCTGCCCTCGCGGCTGGGCGCCACCAGCATGGACGACCCGTACGCCAACCTCGACGAGGCCGCGCTGCTGGCCTCGCTCGGCGACGCCAGGCTGGCCGCCGCGCCGGGTACGGAGTTCGTGTACTCCAACTTCGCCTCGATGCTGCTTTCCTATGCCGTCGCGCGCCGTGCCGGCACCGATTTCGAGAGCCTGGCCCGGCGCGAGCTGTTCGCGCCGCTGGGCATGGCGCACGCCTACGTCAACGATCCACCGGCCGATGTGCGCGTAGCCGTCGGCCACACCCCGAACGCGCGGCCCGCCTCGCCCTGGCATTTCGCCACCAACCTGGCCGGCACCGGCGGGGTGCGCGCCACGCTCGACGACATGGTCCGCTACATGCAGGGTGGACTCGGGCGGATCGATGCGCCGATCCGCACCGCGCTGGAGGCGACCCATGCCCCAGTGTCGGAACAGCCGCCGATGGGCATGAACTGGAAGCGGGTACCGGTCAAGGACCGCACCGTGCTGATGCACGAGGGCGGCACCGGCGGCTTCTCCGCGTTCGCCTCGCTCGATCCGCAGCGGCAGCGCGGCGTGGTGGTGCTGTCGGATACCGCCTGGCATTCGATCGGCAGCCTGGGCAGCCTCGGCCTGCACCTGGTCGACGCCTCGTTCCCGCTGGGCAAGCCGCGCCGGGAGATTGCCGCCGATCCGGCGCTGCTGGAGGCGCTGGCCGGCGAGTACAAGCTGCAGGGCGCGATGAAGATGACCCTGCGCGCGCGCGACGGCCGCCTGTACGTCCAGGCTGACGGCCAGGACGAGTTCGCGATGGGCCATGACGATGCCGGCGACTTCTTCCCGCGGGAGGTTGATGCATTGCTGAGCCCGCAGCGCCGGGCCGACGGCAGCTACGACTTCACCTGGACGCAGATGGGTGGGGTGATCCCGGCGGTCCGCATCGACCGCACGGCGGCCGCGGCGCCGGCGCTGTCGCCCGCCGACCTGGCGGCCTACGCCGGCGACTATCCCTTGATGCCGTCGTTCTCGCTGAACGTGCGCGAGCAGAACGGCGTGCTGCATGCGCAGGCGACCGGGCAGGGCGCGTTCCCGCTGGAAGCGAACGCGGCCGACACCTTCGAGGCGCCGGCCTACGGCATCGAGATCCGTTTCCTGCGCGACGCCGGCGGCCAGGTGGAGTCGCTGGAGTTGCACCAGGCCGGCCAGGTGCTGCGCGGCAAGCGCCGGCATTGACCGCGGCGGCAGGCACCGGAGAATCGGGCCTGCCGGCCTACCCGTCCCATCGCATCCCCGCAAGGAGCTCGAACCATGCACAGGCTTTCCGCCCTCTATCGCCTCCCGGTCGCGCTGCGGTTGCTTGCCGCGGTGGCGGCGGCAGCGACGTTCCTGCTGTTGCCCGCGCTGCTGCAGGCCGGTCCGTGGCCGCTGGCGCTGCCGGTGGCCGCCGCCGGTGCTTTCGCCGCGTCGCTCGCCGTGTTCGGACGCAGTCCGCGGACGGGAACAGATGCCTGAGCCGGCGCGCCGCGCGCCACGCGCGCCCGACTACCCGCTGCGGCAGGTGCTGCCGGCCGAGGTGCTGGTCGGCGACAACGCGGTATGGGGCCGCTACCGCCGCTACCCGGTGTTCAGCCTGCGCTGGCTGGCCGGGCGCAGCCTGCTGTTCTGCAGCGTGATCGCCGTGGTGGCGGCCTTCATCGGCGCCGCCACCGGACTGGCCACGCAGGAGGCCGGCGTGGCGCTGAAGGTCGCGTTGACCCAGTTCACCGCCTTCAGCCTCATGGCCACCCTGGGCCCGGCACTGGCCACGGCCGTGCGCCACCTGCGCTGGCCCGGGCCGCGCGAGCGCAAGGCCATCGTCCTGGCGGTGCTGGTCGGGATGCTGCTGAGCTTCTTCATCGACCGCGTGGCCTCGGCCTACGTGCAGTCGCTCATTGCGCCGGGCATGCTGGCGATGGGCGTCCAGCCGCAGCCGCCGGCAGCCGGGCCGTTGCTGAAGGCGCTCCTGCTGGCGATCAATGTCGCCACGCTGGTGGTGATCTATGGACTGTTCGGCGGCGGCCTGGCGCTGCGCGCCTACTTCAGCGAGCGCCGCCGCTGGGACGAGCACCGACATGCGCGCAAGCTGGACGAGATGGCCGGCCGCGTGCGCGAAACCGACCTGCGCCTGGGCGTGCTGCAGGCGCAGGTGGAGCCGCACTTCCTGTTCAACACGCTGGCCTCGGTGCGGGCGCTGGTGCGCCAGGATCCGGCCCAGGCCGAGGCCACACTCGACGCGCTGGTGGCGTTCCTGCGTGCGACCATCCCCAAGCTGCGCGACGACCGCGGCCTGCATTCGACCCTGGGCCAGCAGCTGGACATCTGCGCCAGCTACCTTGCGCTGATGCAGGTGCGCATGGGCGGCCGGCTGTCGTACACGGTGCGGGCGGACGAGGGCTTGCGCGCGCTGCCGTTCCCGCCGTCGCTGCTGATCACGCTGGTCGAGAACGCGATCAAGCACGGCATCGAACCGCGGCCCGGTCCCGGGCGGATCGAAGTGTCGGCCGTGCGCGAGGGCGGGCGCCTGCGCATCCGCGTGGCCGACGATGGCGCGGGCCTGCAACCCGGGGTCGGCGGCGGCATGGGCCTGGCCAACGTGCGCGAACAGCTGGCGCAGCGCTTCGGCGCGCAGGCCGGCCTGCAGCTGCGGCCGGGCGGGGAGCGCGGCGTGGTCGCCGAAATCGAGGTGCCGTGCGCGGCGACGGAGAACGACGCATGAGCGCCGTTCCTGCCGTCACCGCACTGATCGCCGAGGACGAGGCGCCGCAGCGGCGCGCGCTGCACGAGCAGTTGCAACAGGCCTGGCCGGAACTGGACATCGTCGCGGTCTGCGAGGACGGCGTGTCGGCGCTGGAGGCGGTCGAAGCGCAGCGGCCGGCGGTCGCCTTCCTGGACATCCGCATGCCGGGCGTGAGCGGATTGGACGTGGCGCGCGCGGTGGTGGAACGGGGCGGGCTGGTGGTGTTCACCACCGCCTACGACGACTACGCGGTGCGCGCCTTCGAGGCCGGCGCGGCCGACTACCTGCTCAAGCCGGTGCAGCCGGCGCGACTGGAGCAGGCGGTGGCGCGCGTGCGTGGACGCCTGGACGAACGCCGGGCCCGGACCGGCGGGCCGGACCTGCGCGCGCTGATCGACGACCTGGAATCGCGGCTGCGTCCGCAGGGCGAGCGGCTGATCCGCTGGATCACCGCCAGCGCCGGCGACAGCGTGCGCATGATCGGCATCGGCGAGGTGCTGTTCTTCCAGGCGCAGGAGAAGTACGTGCGGGTGGTGACGGCCGACGGAGAAGGCGTGATCCGCACCCCGCTCAAGGAGCTGCTGGCCGGGCTGGATCCGGACGAGTTCTGGCAGGTGCACCGCGGCACGGTGGTGCGGGTGCAGGCGATCGACCGGGTGTCGAAGAACGAGCTGGGCCGGCACAGCCTGAGCCTGAAGGGCCATGCGGAGCGGCTGCCGGTCAGTGGCGCGTTCCTGCACCGGTTCCGCGGGATGTAGCGTGTGGCGGCACGCGATGTGCAAGCGCACGGACAATGCCGGTTGTCACGGGGTGGCGGGTATCCCTCGCTCCGTCGTCCCGGCGAAAGCCGGGACCCAGCGACTTGGCCGTTTGATTCGGTAACCGGGGCGCACGGAAGTCACTGGGTCCCGGCTTTCGCCGGGACGACGGCAAGAACAGAAGCCAGCGGCGTGCCCGCCGGGTACGCGGAAGCGTGCCGCAGCGTTGGCCACGCACCGCCCGAGACTCAGAACAGCAGCGACGCCATCTTCCGCCGGTACTGCCCGACCAGGTCCTCGTCCTCGACGATGCGGAAGGCGTCGATCAGCGCCTTCTTCGGCAGGCCGTCTTCGTAGCCGCGGTCGCGGCGCAGCATCTCGATCAGCTGCTCCAGCCCGCTCGCCGCGTCGCCGCCGACCAGGTGGTGCACGGCCAGCAGGTGGCGGGCCTTGAGGTCGTCGGCGTTGGCGGCGATGGCCTGTTCCAGCACCGCCGCCGGCGGGGCGTCCTTGAGCAGCGCGGCGAAGCCCAGCCGCGCGCGGGCGCGCACGCTGCGGTCGTCGGTGGCCAGGTTGGCCGGCAGCGCGTCGAGCAGCTGCTCGGCTTCGCCGGCGGCGCCGGTCTTCAGCAGCGCCAACGCCAGGTCCAGCTTCAGTTCGTCCTTGTCCGGTTCGGCCTCCGCGGCCTTGCGCAGGCGCACCACCTCGGCGTGCGGGTCGAGCGGGGCCAGTTCCTCCGGTTCGGCGATCGTGTCCGCCAGCGGTTCGATCCCGTGCTGCTGCAGGAACTGGCGCAGCTGGCCCTCAGGCAGTGCGCCCTGGAAGGCGTCCACTGGCTGCCCGCCGACCAGCAGGAACACGGTCGGCACCGAGCGGATCTGGAACGCGGCGGCGATCTGCTGCTCCTGGTCGACGTCGACCTTGGCCAGGACGAAGGCGCCGCCGTATTCGCCGGCCAGCTTCTCCAGGATCGGGGTCAGCGACTTGCACGGCCCGCACCAGGTCGCCCAGAAATCGACCAGCACCGGTGTCTGCAGCGACTGCTGCAGCACTTCGGTTTCGAAGGTGTCGGTGGTGACGTCGATGACGTGGGGCAGGTCGGCCATGGGGGTGTCCGGAGGTGGGGATGGCGCCGAGATGGTGCCGGGCCGGGGAGCTTACAAGCGGATGTAATGTGTACTTGACATCGGCTCGTGACGATGTAATGTGAATATTACATTGTGTCCGGTGGAGATTACCCGATGAACATGGTGGTGAAGAAGCTCTGGATCCTGCTGCTGCCGCTGGTGGCCTTCGGCCTGTGGGCGATGCTCGCCGGGCCGCGGACCCTGCTCGGCATCGATCCCGGTCCACTGGGCATGGCGGTGCTGGTGGCCGGCACGGTCGCCGCGCTGCTGCTGCTGTCGCGGGTCCCGCGCGAGCGCCTGGAGGGCGCGTCGCCGGCCGAATGGAGGGCCTGGATCGGCACCGGCTTCATGCTGCTGGGCGTGGTCTATTTCCTGTCCCGCATCCACGTGTTCTCCGGCACCGACTGGGGCGATCCAGCCGCCGGCGCGGTGGTGCGCAGCCTGGTGTTGCTATTGGTGGTGTGGACGGTGCTGACCTGGGTTCTGTCCGCGCGCTGGAAAGGCCGGGTCGAGGAGGACGAGCGCGACCGCGAGATCGAAGCCAGGGCCGCCGCCTGGGGCCGCGGTGCGCTGGTGTCCTGCGTGATCGGCATCGCGGTGATGCTGGGCTTCTCGCCCTGGGAACGGCTGCAATGGGCCACGCATTTCATGATCGCCAACCTGCTGGTGTTCGCGCTGATGTGGCACTGGCTGGTGGAATACGCGGCCACGGCGTGGATGTACCTGGCCGACCGGCGGGGAGCGCGGGCATGAGCGCCCGCGAACCTGCCTTCGGCGAGCGCTTCGCGCGCAACTGGGCCGCCGGCATGGCCGGGCTGGGCCTGTTCACCGCCATCGCCGTGGTGGTCGGACCGGGGCGCCTGTTCCCGTTCGCGGCGGTGGTACCGGTCCTGGCCTTGTCCTGGGGTTTCCGCCGCCGGGCCCTCTACGACGAGGCGCGGCCGAGGCGGATACTGGAGGACGAACGCGACCACGCGTTCCTGGCCCGCGGCGACCGCGGCTTCCGCCTGGCCGCCAGCGCCTGGATGGTGGGCGTGGCGGTCGCGCTGGCGATCGCGCCGCTGCGCGAGCTGCTGCTGGCGCAGCCGCTGCGGCTGTCCGGCGTGCTGGTTCTGGGCGTGATCGCGGCCAATGTAGTGGCGCACCTGGTGGTGGCGGTCTCGTACCGGCGCGACCACCCATGAGCGCGACGCCGGTCGGCAACGACATCCGCCGCTGGCGCTTCGAGCGCGGCGAGATGACCCAGCAGGCACTGGCCGACGCGTGCGGCGTCACCCGGCAGACCATCATCGCGCTGGAGGCGGGGCGCTATGCTCCGTCGCTGGAACTGGCCTTCCGCATCGCCCGCGCGTTCGGCGTCGGGGTGGAGGAGGTCTTCCACTGGAGGCACGCATGAACCTGGCCGCACGATTCCTCACCCCCGCCGCGCTGGCCGCCGTCGCCAGCTTCGTGCTCGCCGCCGTGCTGGCGGGGCTGGCCACCGACGGCTATTCGCACCTGCGTCATCCGCTGGCGCTGCTCGGCGCACGGCAGCTGGAAACGGCCGGGACGCTGTTCGGGCTGTTCGCGTTCGTGCTGCCGGGACTGGCCGGCGCCTGGATCGCGCTGGCACTGCGCCAGCGGCTGCCGGCGGACAGCGGCTGGCTGCTGCGGGTCGGAGCGCAGCTGGCGCTGCTGGGGGCGCTGGCGTTCGCCGCCCAGGGCCTGTTGCCGCTGGACATGGAGGCCCTCGACGCCGGCGCCAGCCGCTGGCACGCCACCGCCTGGCTGGTGTGGGCGCTGGCGTTCCCGCTGGGGGCGCTGCTGTTGGCCGCCGGCCTGTGGCGCGCAGCCGGCTGGCGCCGCTTCGCCGTGCTCACTGCGTTGGCCGGCGCGCTGGTGGTGGCCGGCGGCTTCCTCGGTGCCGACTGGGTCGGCGCGGCGCTGGCGCAGCGCATCGCGTTCGCGGCCTGGTTGGGTTGGGGTGTGCTGGCAGCTGCGGCGCCGCTTCGCCGTGATGTGTAGGAGCTGGCTTCAGTGGGCGACACGGCGCTATTGGCCCAGGCGACGGCTTCGTGGTCCCGATACCCGTGTCACCGGCTGAAGTCAGTTCCTACAGGAGGGCGCGCCGCGGCTGTTGTAGGAGCCGGGTTCAGCCGGCGACACGGCGCCGTCGGTACAGGCGACGCCGTCGTATTCCCGACGCCCGTGTCGCCCACTGAAGTGGGCTCCTACAAGAAGCGCGTTCTGCAGGGGTAAGCCATGGCGGATTCAGCCGTGGCGCAGCTTGAGCCCCAGGATCAACGCAGCCAGCACCAGCGTCACCACGTTCGACAGGATCATCGGCCAGGAACCGAGGTAGATGCCGTAGGCCAGCCAGAAGCACAGGCCGAGGGTGAACACCACGTACATGCCCAGCGAGATCGCCTTGGTGTCGCGCGTGCGCAGGGTCTTGACCGCCTGCGGCACGAAGGCCCCGGTGGTGAGCATCGCGGCCACGTAGCCGATCCATTCGCCGCTCATGGCGAGCCCGCCGCATCGGCGTCGCCGGCCCGCGGCGCCTTGTAGACCACGCCGTCCTTCATCACGAAGGCCACGTCCATGACCACGCCGATGTCGGCCAGTGGGTCGCCGGGCACGGCGACGATGTCGGCGCGCTTGCCGGCCTCGATCACGCCCTGGTCGTCCACGCCCAGCACCTCGGCGGCGCGGATCGTGGCGCTCTGCAGCGCGGCGGCGGCGGGCATGCCGGCCTCGACCATGTAGACGAACTCGCGCGCGTTGTCGCCATGCGGACCCACGCCCATGTCGGTGCCGAAGCCGATCTTCACCCCGGCCTTGTACGCGCGGGCGAAGGTGTCCTGGATCTGGGCGCCGATCCGCGCCGCCTTCGGCCGCACCACCTCGGGGAAGTAGCCGTCGATCCTGGCCTTGTCGGCGACGAAGCGGCCGGCGTAGATGGTCGGCACGTACCAGGTGCCGTGCTGCTTCATCAGGCGCATGACTTCGTCGGTCATCTGGGTGCCATGCTCGATGCTGGTCACCCCGGCCATGACCGCGCGCTTCATGCCCTCGGTGCCGTGCGCGTGCGCGGCCACGCGGTAGCCGTAGTCGCGGGCGGTGTCGACCACCGCCTTGACCTCGTCGACGGTGAACTGCGGCGCGTCGCCGGAACGGGCGTAGCTGAGCACGCCGCCGGTGGCGGTGATCTTGATCACGTCGCTGCCGTCCTTGTAGCGCTGGCGCACCGCCTGGCGGGCGTCGTCGACGGAATTGACCACGCCCTCGGTCGGGCCCGGTGCGCCGGCCAGTTCCGAGAGCATGTGGTTCCAGCCGTTGGTCGGGTCGGCGTGGCCGCCGGTGGTGGCGATCGACTTGCCGGCGGCGAAGATCCGCGGGCCCTTGACCAGGCCCTGGGCGATCGCGTCGCGCAGGTGCGGGGCCACCTCGCCACCGAGGTCGCGCACGCTGGTGAAGCCGGCCAGCAGGGTCTTCTCGGCGTAGCCGACGCTGCGGAAGGCGAAGTCCACCGGGTCCAGGCGGAAGCCTTCCGAATAGCTCTGCGGGCTGGACTGGCTGCCCATGTGCACGTGCAGGTCGGTCCAGCCGGGCAGGCAGGTGTGGCCGCGCAGGTCCAGTGCGGTGCCGGCCGGGATGGCCGGGATGCCGGCGCTCACGCCCTGGATCCGGCCGTCGCGCACCTGCACCGTATGCGGCCCCAGCAGCCGGCCGCTGCGGGCGTCGAACAGCTTGCCGCAGTGCAGCTCGCGGGCGGCGTCGACGGCCGGTGCGGCGACGGCGACGGACGGGAAGAGCAGGGCCAGCGACAGCAGGGTGGCGCGCATGGAGTGGTCCGGGGCGGAAGGACGGAGGCGCCGATGTTAGCGGCAGTGAAGGCGGGCGCGTGCACGCGCGGATGGGCGCCGGCGGCACCGGCGGCTCAAGTGGAGCGGGATGCTGCACTGCGGTACCCTTGGCGACTTTGCCGCAGCCGCCGCGACCCGCAATGTCCGCCGTCCCCGAAAACGCCTCCGCCTACGATCCCCGTTCGGTCGAATCCGCCGCACAGCAGTTCTGGGACGCCACCCGCGCCTTCGAGGTCGACGAGGCCTCCGACAAGCCCAAGTACTACTGCCTGTCGATGCTGCCGTACCCGTCCGGCGCGCTGCACATGGGCCACGTGCGCAACTACACCATCGGCGACGTGATCAGCCGCTACAAGCGCATGACCGGCCACAACGTGCTGCAGCCGATGGGCTGGGACGCATTCGGCCTGCCGGCGGAGAACGCGGCGATCAAGAACCGGACCGCGCCGGCCAAGTGGACCTACGCCAACATCGCGCACATGCGCGGACAGCTCAAGTCGCTGGGCTACGCCATCGACTGGTCGCGCGAGTTCGCCACCTGCTCGCCGGACTACTACGTGCACGAGCAGCGCATGTTCACCCGGCTGATGCGCAAGGGCCTGGCCTACCGCAAGAACTCGGTGGTGAACTGGGACCCGGTCGACCAGACCGTGCTGGCCAACGAGCAGGTGATCGACGGCCGCGGCTGGCGCTCGGGCGCGCTGGTGGAGAAGCGCGAGATCCCGCAGTGGTTCCTGCGCATCACCGACTATGCCCAGGAGCTGCTGGACGGCCTGGACGGCCTGCCGGGCTGGCCGGAATCGGTCAAGACCATGCAGCGCAACTGGATCGGCCGCTCCGAGGGCCTGGAGATCCGCTTCGACGTGGTCGACGCGGCCGGCAGCGCGCTGGAGCCGCTGACGGTGTTCACCACCCGCCCGGACACGCTGATGGGCGTGACTTTCGTCTCCATCGCCAGCGAGCATCCGCTGGCGCAGAAGGTGGCGGCGTCGAACCCGGCGCTGGCCGCGTTCCTGGAAGAGCTCAAGCACGGCGGCGTGTCCGAGGCCGAGCTGGAGACCCAGGAGAAGCGCGGCATGGACACCGGCCTGAGGGCGGTGCATCCGGTCACCGGCGAGCAGGTGCCGGTGTGGGTGGCCAACTTCGTGCTGATGGGCTACGGCACCGGCGCGGTGATGGCCGTGCCCGGGCACGACCAGCGCGACTTCGAGTTCGCCAACAAGTACGCGCTGCCGGTCGTGCAGGTGATCGCGCTGAAGCAGCCGCGCAACGAGGACGAGAAGGCCTGGGACACGACGACCTGGCGCGACTGGTACGCCGACAAGACCCGCGCCGACCTGGAGCTGGTCAACTCCGGCGAGTTCGACGGGCTGGACTACTGGGGCGCGTTCGAGGCCCTGGCCGAGCGCTTCGAGCGCCAGGGTCGCGGCCAGCGCCGGGTCAACTACCGCTTGCGCGACTGGGGCGTGAGCCGCCAGCGCTACTGGGGCTGCCCGATCCCGGTGATCTACTGCGAGCGCTGCGGCGCGGTTCCGGTGCCGGAGGACCAGCTGCCGGTGGTGCTGCCGGAGGACGTGGAGTTCAGCGGCACGGGCTCGCCGATCAAGACCGACCCGGAATGGCGCAAGACCGCCTGCCCGGACTGCGGCGGCGCGGCCGAGCGCGAGACCGACACCTTCGACACCTTCATGGAGTCGAGCTGGTACTACGCGCGCTATACGTCCCCGAAAGCCAGGGACATGGTCGACAAGCGTGGCAACTACTGGCTGCCGGTGGACCAGTACATCGGTGGCATCGAGCACGCGATCCTGCACCTGATGTACTTCCGCTTCTACCACAAGCTGCTGCGCGACGCGCGGCTGGTGGACAGCGACGAGCCGGCCACCAACCTGCTGACCCAGGGCATGGTCATCGCCGAGACCTTCTACCGCGGCAACCCCGACGGCTCGAAGGACTGGATCAACCCGGCCGACGTGGACGTGCGGCGCGACGACAAGGGGCGGGTGGTCGGCGCGATCCTGCGCAGCGACGGCCGGCCGGTGGAGATCGGCCCGGTCGAGAAGATGTCCAAGTCCAAGAACAACGGCGTGGACCCGCAGTCGATGGTCGACAAGTACGGCGCCGACACCGTGCGCCTGTTCTCGATGTTCGCCGCCCCGCCCGAGCAGTCGCTGGAGTGGAACGAGGCCGGCGTGGACGGCATGGCCCGCTTCCTGCGCCGGCTGTGGACCCAGGTGCAGAGGCACGCCGATGAAAGCCACGCCGCCGAAGCCGCGGCCCCGGCGCTGGACGCCGCCGCGCTGGATGCCGGGCAGAAGGCGCTGCGCCGCAAGACCCACGAGACCATCGACAAGGTCGGCAACGACTACGGCCGCCGGCACAGCTTCAACACCGCCATCGCCGCGGTGATGGAACTGATGAACGCGGTAGCGAAGTTCGACGGCGCCAGCGCCCAGGGCCGCGCCGTGCGCCAGGAGGCGCTGGAGGCGGCGGTGCTGCTGCTCAACCCGATCACCCCGCACTCCAGCCACGCGCTGTGGCAGTTGCTGGGCCACGCCGAGACGCTGCTGGAGGACGTGCCGTTCCCGCAGGCCGACCCGGCCGCACTGGTGCGCGACGCGGTGACCCTGGCGGTGCAGGTCAACGGCAAGCTGCGCGGCACGATCGAAGTGGCCGCCGACGCGCCGCGCGAGCAGGTCGAGGCCCTGGCCAGGGTCGAACCGAACACGGCCAAATACCTGGAAGGCCTCACCGTGCGCAAAGTGATCGTGGTGCCAGGGAAAATCGTGAACATCGTGGCGGGTTGAACCGTCGAAGGCGGTTCAACCCCAAGGCTCCGCCGCACGGAATCTTGGCTTGCACCTCCATCCTGCATCGCCAAAATGGGGTCAGGTTCATTTTCCCCGAGAAGAAAATGAACCTGACCCCATTTTAGCGGCCCTGCCTTCGCAGAGCCGGGGGCGATCCGCGCATGGCGCGGATGGGGATGCAAGGATGTGGCCGATCGCGCGCACCCTGTTCACGCGGGGTCGGGCAGGCTTGCCGCCTGTTGCCGCTCCCGGTCGGCTCGTCCAGACTTGCGCCCATGATTCGAAACGCATTGTCCGTCCTGCTCGTCCTGGCCCTGGCCGGTTGCGGGTTCCACCTGCGCGACAAGCTGGCGCTGCCGGCGGACACGCCACCGGTGCAGGTGATCTCGACCACGCCGTTCAGCGAGCTGGTGACGATCCTGGAGCGCAACCTGCGCAACGCAGGCGCCACCGTCGCCCCGCGCAGGCAGGACATGACCGTCGACGCGGAGGCGAAGATGGCGCGGCTGGAGGTCCTGTCCGAGCGCTGGGGCGACCTGCCGATCGCGATCGACGAACAGGGCCGCGCGCAGGAGTTCAGCCTGCGCTACGCCACCGTCTTCACCTTCCGCCTGGCCGACGGCCGCGAACTGGTGCCGCAGCAGGTGGTGGAGTTGTCGCGCGACTACGTCTCGCCGCCTGAGGACGCCACCGGCACCAGCACCGAGCGCGAGATCCTGGCCGACGAACTGCGCCGGGAGATGGCCGCCTCGATCCTGCGCCGGATCGACAGCGTGGTCCGCGCCGACCTGGCCCGTGCGGCCGCCGCGCCCGAGACCCCGCCGCCGGCCGCGTCGCCGGACGCCACCCCGCCGCCGTCGCCCTGATGGAACTGCGGCCCGACCAGCTGGCCGCGCAGGCTGCCAGCCAGCCGTTGCAGCCGGTGTACCTGGTCGCCGGCCCGGAGACCCTGCACGTGCTCGAGGCCGCCGACGCGGTCCGCGCGCGCGCGCGCGCCGAGGGCGCCGAGCGTGAGGTGTTCGACGGCGACGGCCGCGACCCGGACTGGGACGCGCTGTCGGCCAGCTTCAACGCGCCCAGCCTGTTCAGCAGCCGCCGCCTGATCGAACTGCGCCTGCCCGGCGGCAAGCCGGGCAAGGCCGGCGCGGAAGTGATCAACGAGTTCTGCGACAACCCGCCCGGCGACGTCACCCTGATGATCGTGGCCGGCGACTGGAGCAAGGCCCACCACGGCAAGTGGGTCGATGCGGTCTCGCGCCGCGGGGTGGTGTCCATCGCCTGGGCGGTCAAGCCGCACGAGCTGCCCGGCTGGATCGACCGTCGCCTGCGCGAGCGCGGCCTGCGCGCCGCGCCCGATGCGGTGCAGGGCCTGGCCGAGCGGGTGGAGGGCAACCTGCTGGCGGCCGCGCAGGAGATCGACAAGCTTGCGCTGCTGGCGCCGGAAGGCACGCTGGACCTGGAGACGATGCAGTCGCTGGTCGCCGATGCGGCGCGCTACGACGTGTTCCGCCTGATCGAGTCGACCTTGTCCGGCCAGCCGGCGCAAGTGCGGCGCATGCTCGCCGGCCTGCGCGCCGAGGGCGAGCAGGTCGCCGGGCTGATGCCGATGGTGATCCGCGAGTTGCTGCGCGCCGCTGCGCTGGCGCGCGCGCAGGCGCGCGGCGCCAACCCCGGATCGAGTCCGGGGCAGGCCCTGGCAGCGGAAATGAAGGCGCAGGGCCTGTGGGAAGCGCGGCAGGCGCCGTTCAAGCGCGCGCTGCAGCGCCACGCCGCGCCGCTGCGCTGGAACCGCTTCGCCGCCTACGCCTCGCGCATCGACCGCGCGGCCAAGGGCCGCGGCCCGGGCGACCCCTGGCAGCTGCTGGAGCGGTTGCTGCTGGCGATCGCCGAAACCCCGGCCACGCGCCTGCTCGCCGGCGCCGGTCGCTGACCCGGCGGCGATCCGGCGTGCTCACGATCTGGTACGGCGGCACCTTCGATCCGGTCCACCACGGCCACCTGGCCATCGCCCGGGCCGCGGCCGAGGCGTTCGCGGTGCCGGTGACCCTGGCGCCGGCGGCCGATCCGCCGCACCGCGACGCGCCCGGCGCCGATGCGCAACAGCGCGCGCACATGCTCGACCTGGCCGTGGCCGGCGATCCGCGGCTGCGCGTGGACCGACGCGAACTGCGGCGCGCCGGCCCGTCCTGGACGGTCGACACGCTGCACGAACTGCGCGCCGAACTGGGCGAGGCGGCGCCGCTGGCGCTGCTGGTGGGCGCCGACAGCTTCCGTTCGCTGCCGACCTGGAAGCACTGGCGCCGGCTGCCGCAGCTGGCCCACTTCATCGTCGCCGCCCGCGACGGCAGCGGCGACCTGGCGGACCTGCCGCCGGAACTGGCCGCCGAGGCCGGCGGGCGCTGGACACCGGATCCGGCGGACCTGGCCGCCGCGCCGGCCGGCCGCTTCCATGCCCTGCGCCAGCCGCTGCGCGGCGAGTCGGCCACCACGGTGCGCCGGGCCATCGCCGCTGGCGATCCGGACTGGCGCAGCCAGGTGCCGCCGGCAGTGGCCGACTGGATCGACGCCCGTCGCCTGTACCGTCCAACGTGAACGCGGGCCGGGCCGCCGCGCCGGTATAATCGCCCCCGTGTTCCGCCCGGTCGACTTCCAGAGCCCTCCTTGAGCAGCCAAGCCCACGTCATCAAGACCCGTCTTCCCGAACCGCCGCCGCCCGTGGAGATCCTGCTGGCGTCCGTCCGCGCGGCGGTGGAGGAGATCAAGGCCAAGGATGTCGTCGAGATCGACGTGCGCGGCAAGACCAGCGTCACCGACCACATGGTCATCGTCTCCGGCACTTCGACCCGCCACGTGAAGTCGATCGCCGACGAGGTGGTCAAGTTCGCCAAGAAGCTCGGCGCGATGCCGCTGGGCGTGGAAGGCGAGCGCGAGGCCGAATGGGTGCTGGTCGACCTGGGCGACGTGATCGTCCACGTGATGCTGCCTCGGGTGCGCGAGTTCTACGCGCTGGAGCGGCTGTGGACCGTCGGCGATCAGCCAGGCGACGCCGAAGCCTGATCCACGCGCCGTGGGTTGCGGCGACCATGTCGTCCGCAAGACCGGCTCTTGCCCAGGCAAGAACGCTCCGCTGCTTCTTGTAGGAGCTGGCTTCAGCCGGCGACACGCCACGCCGGTACAGGCGACTCCCTCGTGATTCCGACGCCCGTGTCGCCGGTTAAACCCGGCTCCTACAAGACCGGGCCATGTCGCGCGGCCGGCAGGCCGGATCTTCGCGCCGGCCAGGTCGTTGCCGGCGGGTCGGCGCTGCGGTCGGCATGCCGCATCCGCCGTCCGGTCTTGCCGATCCCGTAGCGCCGGCCCTGGCGGCTACCATGGCCGCCATGAAGGCACGACTGATCGCCACCGGCGAACGCGCTCCGTCCTGGGTGGCGGAGGGCTTCGCCGAGTACCGCAAGCGGCTCTCGCACTGGCTGCCGCTGGAACTGGTCGAGGTCGAGCCCGGGCTGCGCGGCAAGGGCCGCGATCCGCAGCGCGCGATCGAGGACGAGGGCCGCCGCGTGCTGGCCGCGCTGCCGAAGAACGCGCACGTCGTCGCGCTGGACGTGCCCGGCAAGGCGTGGTCGTCGGAGCAGCTGGCGCAGCGGATGGAGCACTGGCGCCAGCAGGGCCGCGACCTGGCGTTCCTGGTCGGCGGGCCCGAGGGCCACGCGCCGGAGGTGCTGGCCGCCGCATCCGAATCCTGGTCGCTGGGACCGTTGACCCTGCCGCACATGCTGGTGCGGCTGGTGGTGGCCGAACAGCTGTACCGCGCCGCGGCGATGCTGGCCAACCATCCCTACCACCGCGCCTGAGCGCGATCCTCGGCAACGCGACCGCACTGATCCCTCCCTTTGCACGCACTGCGAAGGGGTGAGGAGGGCTGCTTGCACGCCCTTGGCGTGCGGCCCGATGAACGCCCGAAGGCTGTGCCTGAGGGCCGCACGGATCAGGGAGGGAGTGCTTTGGCTTCTGCGCGGAGGGACCGGCAAGAGCAGAAACGCTTACCCCCACCCATCCTCCCCCTGCCGCTGCGCGGCAAGGGGAGGCGCAGAGCGCGCTACTGCAGGCTGAAGCCGATCGGCACCAGCCCCCAGGCCTGGACCGGGCGGCCGTCGCGCATCGCCGGTTCGAAGCGCCAGCGCTGCTGCACCTGGCGCACCGCCTCGCGGTCCAGCGAACGGTGGCCGCTGCTGCGGTCGACGATCACTTCCAGCGGGCGGCCGTCGACGTCGACCAGCACGCGCAACAGCACGGTGCCCTGGGCGCCGGCCTTGATCGCGTCGCGCGGGTAGGGCGGCGGCGGGGCGACCGCGTAGCGCAGCTGCGCGCCCTGCAGGGGCTGGCCGAGATCGACGGGTGCGAGATCGGGCGGGCCGACCGTTTCCGTGGCCGTTTCGGCCTGCAGGGTGCCCTGGTCGACGACCGCCGGCGCGAGCACCGGCTGCGTGCGTTGCACCGGCGCCGTCTGCGGGCGCGGTGGGGTCACGGTGCGCGGCTGTTCGACCAGTTGCGGCGGCAGCGGCGGGATCGGCACGACCTGCGTGACTTGCCAGCGTGGCGGCGCCGGTTCCTTGCGGACTTCGGCGGGCGGGGCCTGGGTCAGCGGCAGCAGCAGGACCAGCAGCGCCAGCGCGTGCACGGCCATGGCGAAGCTGATGGCGAGGATGCGCGAGGCATCGAGGCGGCGAGACACATCGGACGGCAGCGTGCGAACCATGATCCACCTCCATTGCGGGAATGACGGAGGAAACAACGCACGGACAGGGCGGCCGGGGTTAGCCGCGATGGCCGGTTCCAGACTGCGCCTGGAATGGAGGCTGTTGCAAGAGGGGATGCGGATGGATCGACCAAGGTCGTAGGCCGCGGCATGGGGGAGCGGTAGTGTGTGTGGCGTGGCCGGTCGGAACCGGCCCTGCCCGACTTGCGGAAGCCGCCGCTTCGAGAAGCGAAGGACCGCCTCAGCGCCCCAGCTCGAACACCACCTCCAGCTGCACCGACACGCTGCTCTCGCCCGGTGCCACCGGGGTGCTGTCGTAGGCCTCGGCCCTCATCGCCATGCGTGGCATCGGTATCGGCATCCCGCCGCCGCCCTCGCCGATGCTGACGATCCGGCGCACGCGCAGGCCCAGTGCAGCGGCGTAGGTCTCCGCGCGCGCCTGCGCGCGCTTGAGCGCCTCGAGCCGGGCCTGGTCGTACAGTGGTTCCGGATTGTCGATGCCGAAGCTGGGGCCGTTGACCTGGTTGGCGCCGCTGGCCACCAGCGCGTCGAGCACCTGGCCCATCTTGGCCACGTCGCGCAGCTTGATGCTCACGTTGTTGCTGGCCTGGTAGCCAGTGATCCGCGGCGGCTGGTTCTCTTCGTAGCGGTATTGCGGGTTGAGGTGGATGCCGCTGGTCTGCACGTCCCTGTCGGCCACGCCGGCCGCCTTCACCGCGGCCAGCACCCGGTTCATCTGCTCGGCGTTCTGGCGCATGGCGGCGTTGCCGTCGGCGGCCTGGGTGACCACCCCGGCCGAGACCGTGGCGATGTCCGGCGCCCGGCGTGCCTCGGCCTGGGCCGAGACCGACAGCAGGGTCGCGTCGGCGGGTACGGTGGGGGTCGCCTGGGCGCCGTCGGCGGCCGGGGCGGACAATGCGACCGCGGCGAGCAGGGCGGCGAGGGAATGGCGCATCGGGAATCTCCTTGTCGGTATGTGCGGCACATGGACTGCGCGGCAGGGTCGGTTCGCACGGATGAACGCGCCGTGAGCCCGGGCGGGGTCGAGCCCGTTCCCGGGCCCGCGAGCCACGGTTCAGCCAGCTGCCGCGGGTTATCCTGTGCCCATGCTGTATCTGGCCTCGAAATCCCCCCGCCGGGCCGAACTCCTCGAACGGCTGGGCCTGTCCCACCGCGTGCTCGACGTCGACGTCCCGGAAGTCCGGGCGCCGGGCGAGGACGCGGCCGCCTACGTGCGCCGCGTGGCCCGCGACAAGGCCCGCGCCGGCTGGGCGCAGGTGGCCGCCGAACCGGATGCGCGCGTGCTCGGCGCCGACACCGAGGTGGTGCTGGACGAGGAGGTGTTCGGCAAGCCGGCCGATGCCGCCGACGCGGCGGCCATGCTGCGGCGCCTGTCCGGATGCACCCACACCGTGCTGTCGGCGGTGGTGGTGGTCGACGCGGCCGGCGAGCGCGAGGCGCTGTCGGCGACCGAGGTGCGCTTCGCGCCGCTGGACGAGGCGCGGATCGCCGCCTACGTCGCCACCGGCGAGCCGATGGGCAAGGCCGGCGCGTATGCGATCCAGGGCCGCGCCGAGGCCTTCGTCGAACACCTGGCCGGCAGCTATTCCGGAGTGATGGGCCTGCCGCTGCACGAGACCGCGCGCCTGCTCGACGCCGCGGCCGAAGCGGCCGCCGAAGACGCCGGCGCCCGCGTCGCCGTGGCCGGGTGAGGGCGGGCATGTCCGAGGAGATCCTGGTCAACGTCACCCCGCGCGAGACCCGCGTGGCGGTGGTCGAGAACGGCATGCTGCAGGAGCTGCACATCGAGCGCGGCTGGCGGCGCGGGGTGGTCGGCAACATCTACAAGGGCCGCGTGCAGCGGGTGATGCCGGGCATGCAGGCCGCGTTCGTCGAGGTCGGGCTGGAGCGCGCCGCGTTCCTGCACGCCAACGACGTGGTCCGCCCGGCGCCGGTGGATGCAGGGATCGCCGACGACGCACCGCCGCTGCCGCTGCCCACGCCCTCGATCGTCGAGCTGCTGCGCGACGGCCAGGAGATCGTGGTCCAGGTGGTCAAGGACCCGATCGGGACCAAGGGCGCGCGCCTGACCACCCAGATCAGCATTCCCTCGCGCTACCTGGTGCTGCTGCCGCAGTCGCGCACCGTCGGCGTGTCGGCGCGGATCGAGGACGAGGCCGAGCGCCTGCGCCTGAAGACCCTGGTCTCCGACCTGTCCGCCAGCCACGGCGGCCACGGTTACATCGTCCGCACCAACGCCGAAGGCCAGCCGGCCGAGGCGCTGGCCGAGGACATCGCCTACCTGGCCCGGGTCTGGAACGTGGTCGAGCGCCGCGGCCGCGAGGCGTCGGCCGGCAGCGTCATCTACGAGGACCTGAGCCTGCCGCTGCGCGCGGTGCGCGACCTGATCCGGCGCGACGTGGAGAAGGTGCGGGTCGACTCGCGCGACACCTACGACCGGCTGCAGGCGTTCGTCGCCAAGTACATGCCGGTGCTGGCCGAGAAGATCGAGCTGTACGCCGGCGACCGCCCGATCTTCGACCTGTACGGGGTCGAGGACGAGATCGGCCGCGCCCTGGACAAGCAGGTGCCGCTGAAGTCCGGCGGCTACTTGGTCATCGACCAGACCGAGGCGATGACCACCATCGACGTCAACACCGGTTCGTTCCTAGGCCAGCGCAACCTCGAGGAGACGGTGTACCGCACCAACCTGGAGGCCGCGCAGGCGGTGGCCCGCCAGCTGCGCCTGCGCAACCTGGGCGGGATCATCATCATCGACTTCATCGACATGTCCGATCCGGAGCACCGCCGCCAGGTGCTGCGCACGCTGGAGAAGTCGCTGGCCCGCGACCACGCCAAGACCACGGTCTACGACTTCTCGCCGCTGGGCCTGGTCGAGATGACCCGCAAGCGCACGGTCGAAAGCCTGGAGCGACAGCTGTCGGAGACCTGTCCGCAGTGCGGCGGCCGCGGCTCGGTCAAGACCGCCGAGACGGTGACCTACGAGATCTTCCGCGAGATCACCCGCGCGGTGCGCCAGTTCGACGCCGCGCGCCTGCTGGTGATCGCCTCGCCCAAGGTGGTGGCGCGGATCACCGAGGAGGAGTCGGCCGCGGTGGCCGAGCTGGAGGAGTTCCTCGGCAAGAGCATCCGCTTCCAGGCGGACGAGCAGTACCTGCAGGAGCAGTTCGATGTGGTGCTGCTTTAAGGGGGAGAGCCGGGAACGGGGAACGGGCAATGAAGGCAACGGCCGCACCCCGCTGACTGCGCTTCCCGTTTCCTGCTACCCGTTCCCCGCCTCGCGCGGAGCGTGGCGCTGATGCCAACCCCGATCCGCCGCCGCCTGCGCCTGGCCCGTCGCTGGACCGCCTACCTGCTGGCGGTGGTGCTGGTGCTGATGGCGCTGGTGCTGGGCGCGGCCAGCCAGGTGCTGCCGCTGGCCGAGCGCCATCCCGAGCGCATCGCCGCCTGGCTGAGCGAGAAGGCCGGCCGACCGGTGAGCTTCGAGCGGGTCAAGACGCAATGGACCCGGCGCGGCCCGCTGCTGCAGCTGGAAGGCCTGCACATCGGCGAGGCCGACGGCGGCGTGCGCATCGGCCAGGCCGAGGTGCTGCTGTCGATGTACGCCGGGCTGCTGCCGGGGCGCTCGTTCACCGAGCTGCGCCTGCGCGGCCCCTCGCTCACCCTGGAGCGTGGCGACGACGGCCGCTGGTCGGTGCGCGGCCTGCCGATGACCGGCAGCACCGCCGATCCGCTCGACTACCTGGAAGGGCTGGGCGAACTGCAGGTGATCGGCGGCGAGCTGGAGGTGCGCGCGCCGCAGCTGGGCCTGCGCACGCGGATCCCGGATATCGACCTGCGCCTGCAGGTGAACGGTCGCCACGTCGTCGCCGGCGCGCGGGCGCACATCCGCCCCGACGCGGCGCCGGCGACGCTGGCCCTGGAATTCGACCGCGACAGCGGCGACGGCCGCGCCTGGTTCGACCTCGATACCGAGGAGCTGGGCGCATGGGCGCCGCTGCTGCACTTCGCCGGGATCGCGCCGGCCGAAGGCCGCGGCCAGGTCGAGGCCTGGGGCGAACTGCGCGGCCACCGCGTGGTGCTGGCGACCACCCGGTTCCAGCTGCGCCACCTGCTGCTGGCCGGCACCCCGCTGGACGACGGCCTGCTGCCGCAGGTGCGGCTGGACGAACTGCGCGGCCGCGCGCGCTGGCGCGTCACCGCTGATGGCTGGCGCCTGGACGCACCGCTGCTGCGGGTAAGCGACCAGCGCGGCGCGCAGACCCTGGACGGACTGGTCGTCGCCGGCGGCGGTCGCTACGCGCTGCTGGCCGACGAGATCGATGCGACGCCGCTGCTGGCGGTGGCCGCACTGAGCGACCGCCTGCCGCCGGCGTTGCGCAGCTGGATGGTGCAGGCGGCGCCGCAGGCCGAGCTGTCGCAGCTGGAAGTGGCCGGCGTGCGCGGCGGGCCCCTGCGCGTGCAGGGACGGCTGGAGCGCGTGGCCTTCGCTGCGGTCGGCGATGCGCCGGGCCTGGACGGGCTCGCCGGTCGGTTCGAAGGCGACGGCCAGGGCTGGGAGCTGGCGCTGGATCCGCGCAGCGCGCTGCGCTTCGACTGGCCCAGCGGTTTCGGCGTGGTCCACGACCTGGCGCTGGATGGCCGCCTGCTGGCCTGGCGCGAAGGCGACGGCTGGGAGGTGGCGACGCCGGCGCTGCGCATCGACGGCGCCGACTACGGCGCGCAGGCGCGCGGCGGGATGTGGTTCCAGGGCGACGGCACCCGGCCGTGGATCGGCCTGGCCGTCGAACTGGACGATGCGCCGGTGCAGGTGGCCAGCAAGTTCTGGATCCACCACAAGATGTCGCCGGCGGCGGTGGACTGGCTGGACATGGCGCTGCAGGACGGCACCGTCGCCGGTGGCCGCGCCCTGGTCGCCGGCGACCTGGACGATTGGCCGTTCGTGCACGACAACGGCCGCTTCGAGGCGACCGCCACGATCCGCGACGGCCGCATCCGCTTCCAGGAAGACTGGCCGGAGCTGGAGTCGCTGCAGGCCGAGGTGGCCTTCGTCGGCAACGGCTTCACCGTGCAGGGCCGCGGCGCGATCGACGGTGTGCCGGTGCAGCGACTGCAGGCTGGCATCGCCGATTTCGGCGACGCGCCGCTGCGCGTGCGCGCCGGCAGCCGCGGCGACGCTGCGCGGTTGCTGGAACTGCTGCGGCACAGCCCGCTGAACGAAGAGAACGCCGAGACCCTGGCCAACCTCGAGGTGTCCGGCCCGGCGACCACCGGCTTCGCCCTGGAGCTGCCGCTGGGCAGCGGCCGCGGGTCGGCCGTGATCGACGGCAGCGTGGCCCTGGAGGGCGCGCGCCTGGCCGAGAAGCGCTGGAACCTGGCGTTCGAGGACGTGCGCGGCAACGTCCGCTTCGACGGCACCGGCTTCGAGGCCGGCCAGCTGGCGGTGCGGCACGGCGGCCAGGACGGCACCCTGGCGCTGCGCTCGGGCCGGCACGTGCAGGATACGGCGAACCTGTTCGAGGCCGCCCTGCACGTGCCGCTGGACGCGGCCGACCTGTTCGCCCGCGCGCCCGAACTGGACTGGCTGGCGCCGCGCGTGCACGGCCGCTCGCCGTGGACGCTGGAGGTCACGCTGCCGAAGCGTCCGCTGGGCGCGACCACCGGCACGCTGCGGCTGGGCTCGTCGCTGGTGGGCACTACGCTGGACCTGCCCTCGCCGCTGGCCAAGCCGGCCGCCGAACCACTGCCGACCACGGTGCAGGTCGGCCTGCCGCTGGGCAGCGGCGCGATCGACGTGGTCTTCGGCGAGCGCATGGCACTGCGCGCGCGCCAGCAGAACGGGCAGACCGGCGTGCGGGTGAAGCTGGGCGGCGCCTCGGTCGATGCCGACCCGCCGGCCTCGGGCATGGTCATCGGCGGGCGCACCGCCTCGCTCGACGCGCTGGAATGGATCGGCCTGGCCAAGGGCGGCGGCGAGGGCGGCGGCGTGCCGCTGCGCGAGGTCGACGTGCTCGCCGACGAACTGCACCTGCTCGGCGGCGTGTTCCCGTCGACCCGGCTGACCCTGCGCCCCGGTGCACAGGCGCTGGAAGTGAAGGTCGACGGCCCGGCCCTGGCCGGCACCGTGAGCGTGCCCGAGCAGGACGGCGGCGCCGTGCAGGGCCACTTCACCCGCCTGCACTGGCAGCCGCCGCAGGCGCGGGGTGGCGCCGCGGCGGACCGGCTGGCGGCCGGGACCGAAGACGACGAGGCGGACGCCGCCCGCGCCACCGCCGATGCCGGCTTCGATCCGGCCGCGATCCCGCCGCTGGCGCTGGACGTGGATGACCTGCGCTACCGCGACGCCGCGCTGGGCCAGGCCTCGCTGCGCACGCGCCCGGTGCCCGGCGGCCTGCGCGTGGAGCGCCTGCAGGTGCACGCCGGCGAACACAGGATCGAGGGCGGCGGCGAATGGCTGGGCCGCGGCGATGCCGCGCGCACCCACCTGAAGCTGCAGGTGGACAGTCGCGACATGGGCCGGCTGATGGACGGGCTCGGCTACCGCAACTGGCTGGCGCGTGGCGAGGGCCAGGTCCGCTTCGACGCCAGCTGGCCGGGTACGCCGGCCGGATTCCGCCTCGCCGGCCTGCAGGGCAACCTGCACATCGCCGCCCGCGACGGCCAGCTGCTGGAAGTGGAGCCCGGCGCAGGCCGCGTGCTCGGGCTGTTCAGCCTGGCCCAGCTGCCGCGGCGGATGATGCTCGACTTCCGCGACTTCTTCTCCAGAGGCTTCGCCTTCGACCGGCTGGAAGGCAGCGTGCGCTTCGCCGATGGCCAGGCGCATACCGACGACATGCTGATCGACGGCCCGGCGGCCGACATCCGCATCCGCGGCAACACCGACCTGCGCGCGCAGCGCTTCGACCAGACCATCGACGTGCTGCCCAAGTCAGGCAACCTGCTCACCGTGGTCGGCGCGGTGGCCGGCGGCCCGGTCGGCGCGGCGATGGGCGCGGCGGCCAACGCGGTGCTGTCGCGGCCGCTGGGCGAGATCGGCGCGAAGACCTATCGGGTCAGCGGGCCGTGGAAGGAGCCGAAGGTGGAAGTGATCAGCCGCGAGCAGTCGCGACGCGACGAGGATGACGTGACCGGGCGCGATGCCGGGATGCACTGAGCGGCTGGTGCCGCCGGCTCTGTGAAGCCCCTCTCCCTCCGGGGTGAGACCGCACGGCTTGCGCGCCATTGGCGCGCGTGCGGTTGAACGCCCGCGCCGCTGGCGCGGGCCGGGGCGCGGAGCGGGGGTTGGGGAGAGGGTCGGGGTGGCTGCAGAGGCTCAAATCGCCGTCGCGCTCCCGTACCCTCATCCGCCCTTCGGGCACCTTCTCGCGGAGGGAGAAGGGAAGTGCTTCGGTGCTCCGAAGCGGCGCAGGTCTTGGTTGGCTTCTTTGGAGGGCTCGCCGCTGAAGCCTCGGTGTTACCCGAAACATCTACTCGCCGCCGCGCACGAAGTTCGGCAACCGCAACTTCACCCGGTGCCCCTCCGCCGGACAGCCGTGCATGTCCACGCCACGGAAGTAGCCCCGCTGCCACTGTTCGCGCGCAGCATCCGAATCCGGTTTCGGCAGGTCCTCGAGGAAGTGGCCGCGGCTGGCGGTCCAGCGGCGGTGCTGCTCGTCCAGGTCGGGCGTTTCGGAGATCGGCCGCCATTCGGCCCGTGCGTCCGCCAGCAGCGCGCGCTGCAGCGGCAGCAGGTGGCAGAACGGCTCGCCGGCGTCGAAACGCACCCGTCCGGGCCGGGTGAACTTCCAGTTCATGGTGAAGGTGTAGGGACTCCAGTCGGTCTCGACCAGGCCGGTGAGCGCGGCGATGCCGTCCTTGGGCCGGTTGAGCGGCGCGGTCGCCATCAGCTCCACGCCCGGGTCGGTGCGCAACAAGCAGGGCACGTGGAAGGTGAGCACGCCGTAGCCGAAGTGGCTGAGCGCCGGCGCGGCGGTGCCCGGGTCGGGCAGCACGCGCACTGCCTCCAGCGCGTCGCCGCCGTCCCATTCGGCATGGAAACCGGTCTGGCACAGCAGCTCCCAGCCGTACGCGTTCGCCATGTCCAGCGGCAGGCAGCGGTAGGCGTAGCGCTGGTCGGTGCGGTCCATCCATTCGCGCTCGCGCGGCGCGGGACGGATGTCCAGGGTGTGGCCATCGAGGACGTGGGCGGTGATCTTCATGCAGCGGTTTCCGTGGCGGATGCGTGGCCGGGACGGAAGCGGTGAAGGCGGTTCCGGGCCGTGCTGTCATCATAGGCGTCCGCGCGCTGCCCCCGTGGCCGCGCTTGCCTTCCCTGCCGCGCGCCCCCATCGAGTGACGATGACCGACTCCGCCCTGACCCTCGCCGAATCCCGCCTGCTGCTGCCCGGCGGCCTCGATCCCTCCGCGCTGGACCGCGCCTTCGGCGCGCTGCTGGGCCCAGGCATCGACTTCGGCGACCTGTACTTCCAGCATTCGCGGCGCGAGAGCTGGACGGTGGAGGACCGCATCGTCAAGGACGGCGCCCACTCGATCGAGCAGGGCGTGGGCGTGCGCGCGATCAGCGGCGAGAAGACCGGCTTCGCTTATTCGGACGACATCAACGCCGACGCGCTGCGCCTGGCCGCCGGTTCGGCGCGGGCGATCGCCCGTGACGGCGCTGCGCACGCGCCGCGCTCGCTGGTGCGTGCCGGCGGGCATGCCTTGTATCCGGCGCTGGATCCGGTCGACGGCATGGGCAACGAGGACAAGGTCGAGCTGCTGCGAACGCTGGACCGGCTGCTGCGCGCGGCCGACCCGCGCGTGATCCAGGTCTCGGTGAGCCTGTCCGGAGGCGTGGACACGGTGCTGGTGGCGCGCAGCGACGGCGTGCTCGCCGCCGACGTGCGGCCGCTGGTGCGGCTCAACGTGCAGGTGATCGTGGAGCAGGGCGGGCGCCGCGAGTCGGGCTATGCCGGCGGCGGTGGGCGTTATTCGTACGAGGAACTGTTCTCCGGCGGGCGCCCGGAGAAGCTGGCGCGCGAGGCGCTGCGCCAGGCGCTGGTCAACCTCGACGCGGTCGATGCGCCGGCCGGCACCATGCCGGTGGTGCTCGGCGCCGGTTGGCCGGGCGTGCTGCTGCACGAGGCGGTCGGCCACGGCCTGGAAGGCGACTTCAACCGCAAGGGCACCTCAACCTACGCCGGGCGGATGGGCCAGCGCGTGGCCGCGCCGGGCGTGACCATCGTCGACGACGGCACCCTCGACGGCCGCCGCGGCTCGCTCAACATCGACGACGAGGGCACGCCCACGCGCTGCACCACGCTGATCGAGGACGGGGTGCTGGTGGGCTACATGCAGGACACGCTCAACGCGCGGCTGATGGGCATGGCCCCGACCGGCAACGGCCGGCGCGAGTCGTTCGCGCACCTGGTGATGCCGCGCATGACCAACACCTACATGCTGGCCGGCCGGCACGACCCGGAGGAGATGATCCGCTCGGTGAAGAAGGGCCTGTATGCGGTCAACTTCGGCGGCGGCCAGGTCGACATCACCAGCGGCAAGTACGTGTTCTCGGCGACCGAGGCCTACCTGATCGAGGACGGCAGGGTCACCGCGCCGGTGAAGGGCGCCACCATCATCGGCAACGGGCCGGAGACGATGCAGAAGGTGCGCATGGTCGGCCACGACCTGGCCCTGGACGAGGGCGTGGGGGTGTGCGGCAAGGACGGGCAGAGCGTGCCGGTCGGCGTGGGCCAGCCGTCGCTGCTGATCGATGGGCTGACCGTGGGCGGCACGCGGGCGTGAGGCGCGGCATGGCCGCGTGCGCGCGTGCGCCGGGCGGATCAGTCCTCGCGGTCTTCGTCGTCGAAGGCCACGGCATCGCCGTCGGAGCCGGCTTCCCGGTCATGGGTGCCGCCGACCAGCAGCGCTCGCAGTTCGCGGAACAGTTCGCGGAAGGCGCGCGGCGGCTTGTTGCGCTTGCGTTCCTCCAGGGCGTTGCGGACCAGCTGGCGCAGGTGCTGGCGGTCGGCCGCGGGGTGTTCTTCCAGCAGTTCGGCCAAGGCCGCGTCGCCGTCGGCGAGCAGGCGGTCGCGCCAGGCTTCGACGCGGTGCATGGCGGCCACTTCGCGGCGGGCGGCGACACCGTCCTCGTCGAGGGCGTCGCGGATCGCCTCCAGGGTTTCGTCATCCTCGCGCCGCATCTGCTTGGCCAGGAAGGCGAGCTGGCGCTTGCGGGCGATGTGGGCGGTGATCCTGCGGGTCTGCTCGATGTGCGGGAGCAGGTCCTCGGGGATCGGCAGCTTGGCCAGCTGGCTGGGCGTGAGGCTGGCGAGCTTTTCGGCCAGCTCCAGCACTTCCAGCGCTTCGCGGCGCTGCTGGCTGCGGCTGGGGGAGAGGTATTCGCCGGTGTCTTCGTCGCGTCCGCGCATGGGGCTGGGGTTCTGTCGTGTGCCGGGGATTCTACCCGGGCCGGCCTGAATTCCGGCGCGGAGGGGCCGGGAGCCGTTGGCGGGAGCCGGCTTGCCGGCAACGCCGCGCTGCGGGTGCCGAGATGCTCGACCGGCAACGGCAACGGCAACGGCGAAAGCGGCGGGCGTGGTCGGCTCCGGATGGAGCCACGGCATGCAGGGGATGTCGCGGCAGCGGCCATGGATGGCCGCGTCCGCGAGTGGGCACAGGGATATGCCCCCGAGCGGACCGCGACATCCCCTGCACGCCACGTCTTCAGCGAACGTGACGATCATGGCTTCGTCAATGAACAGCACGACTGCGCTGCCGCATGCATCAGTCACCTCCTGCCGTCGTCCCCGCGCAGGCGGGGACCCAGCGACTTGGCTGTCGCGCGCCTGCCGTTGCGAAAGACACTGGGTCCCCGCCTGCGCGGGGACGACGGCGGGTTCGGGCCGCATGCCTATTCCCGGCGCCGCGCGGTCGTCACCGCGAACCCGCTCGACTCGAACAACAGGAATTCCTTGAGGTGCAACACGTGAACGACATCGCGCGCAACGACGACAGCGGCGCCCGGCTGGACCGGCTGGCGGAGATATCGCAGCGGCTGCTGGCGCGGGCGAAGGCGCTGGGCGCCAGCCAGGCCGAGGTGAGCTGCAGCGAGGAGCATGGGCTGAACGTGTCGGTGCGCCTGGGCGAAGTGGAGACGGTCGAGTCCACCCGCGACCGCGGCATCGCCGTGACCGTGCACTTCGGCCAGCGCAAGGGCAGTGCCAGTACCGCCGACCTGCAGGAGTCCAGCCTGGAGGCCACGGTCGAACAGGCCTGCGCGATCGCCCGGCACACCGAGGACGATCCGGCCGCCGGCCTGGCCGACGCGACGCTGATGGCGCGTGAGTTCCCGGACCTGGATACCTGGCACCCGTGGCGGCTGGATGCCGACGAGGCCATCGACCTGGCCCTGGCCTGCGAGGCGGCCGGTCGCGAGGCCGATTCGCGCATCGCCAACTCCGATGGTGCTTCGTTCGGCAGCGGCGGCAGCCTGTCGGTGTACGCCAACAGCCACGGTTTTGTCGGCCGCGAGCGCGAGACCCAGCATTCGCTGGGGGTGGCGCTGATCGCCGGGCAGGGCGACGGGATGCAGCGCGACGGCTGGTACAGCATCGGCCTGGCCCGCGGCGACCTGGAGTCGCCGGCGGCGATCGGCCGCCGCGCCGCCGAACGCGCCGCCTCGCGGCTGGATCCGCGCAGTGCGCCGACCGGCGAGTACCCGGTGCTGTTCTCGGCCGAGATCGCCCGCTCGCTGGTCGGGCACCTGCTCAACGCGGTGTCCGGCGGCGCGCTGTACCGGCGCGCCAGTTTCCTGCTCGACAGCGTCGGCACGCGGCTGTTCCCGGAGTGGTTCGCGGTCGACGAGCACCCGCTGCTGCGCCACGGCCTGCGCTCGACCCCGTTCGATGCCGACGGCGTGGCCACCCGCGACAGCGCGCTGGTCGCCGGCGGGGTGCTGCAGCGCTACGTGCTGGGCAGCTATTCGGCGCGCAAGCTGGGCCTGCAGACCACCGCCAACGCCGGCGGCGTGCACAACCTGCAGGTCACCGCCAATGCCGGCACGCTGGACGAACTGGTGCGCGGCATGGGCCGCGGGCTGCTGGTGACCGAGCTGATGGGACAGGGCGTCAACCCGGTGACCGGCGACTATTCGCGCGGCGCGGCCGGCTTCTGGGTGGAGGACGGCGCGGTCGCGTACCCGGTCGACGAGCTGACCATTGCCGGCAACCTGCGTGCCATGTTCGCCGCGATCGAGGCGGTGGGCGGCCAGGCCGATCCGCGCTCGCACATCCGCACCGGGCCGATCCTGGTGGGGCGCATGACCGTTGCAGGGGGCGGATGACGTATCCTCGGATGTGAGGCGCCGGCGACGGGGGCGGCGCCGTATCCGTCCAGACATCAACTTGAAGGGGAACGAGATGAGCGAGTTCGAGACCTATACCGCACCGCCACCGGCGCCGGAAGGCGCCGCCAGCCGCGAAGAGCGGCAATGGGCGCTGTTCGGCCACCTGTCGGCGCTGACCGGCCTGTTCACCGGCGGCGTGGGCAACATCGTCGGCCCGCTGATCATCTGGCTGGTCAAGAAGGACACCATGCCCTTCGCCAGCGACCAGGCCAAGGAAGCGCTGAACTTCAACATCACCCTGCTGATCATCGGCGTGATCCTGTTCCTGATCACCCTGCTGACCTTCGGTCTCGGGGTGATCATCACTGCGCCGCTGGGCCTGCTGCTGTTCATCGCCTGGCTGATCCTGACCATCGTCGCCGCGATCAAGGCGAACGACGGCATCGCCTACCGCTATCCGTTCACCCTGCGGCTGGTGAAGTAGCGCGCGACGGATCCGTTGCGGAGAACACGGGGCCCGGCAATGTCCGGGCCCTTTTCCATGCAGGAGCCGATTCATCGGCGAACCTACGGCGTCGGCACAGGCGACGGCCTTGTGATCCTGGCGCCCGTGTCGCCAGCAAGCTGTGCTCCTACAAGATGCGCGCGGTTGCTGTTGTAGGAGCCGGGTTCAGCCGGCGACCCGACGCCGTCGGCACAGGCGACGCCCTCACGTTCCGGCCGCCCGTGTCGCCCATGAATGGGCTCCTGCAGAAGGCGGGCGGGATTCAGTGCGAGCGCCGTACCGCCAGTTCGCCCAGCGCGGCCAGCGTCGCGGCCCGGGGGGCGAGCGGCGCCAGCGCCTGGTCCATCGCCACGGCCAGCTCGCCGAGCTTGGCGCGCGCGCCGTCCATGCCCAGCAGGGTGGGGTAGGTGGATTTGTCCTGGGCGGCGTCCTTGCCCGCGGTCTTGCCCAACTGTTCGGAGCTGGCCTCGATGTCGAGCAGGTCGTCGCGCACCTGGAAGGCCAGGCCGAGCGCAGCGGCGAACATGTCCAGCTGGGCCAGCGTAGCGGCGTCGGCGCCGCCGGCCAGAGCGCCCATGCGCACCGCGGCGCGGATCAGCGCGCCGGTCTTGAGCGCATGCATCCGCTGCAGCCGAGAAAGCGAAAAAAAGGGGTCAGGTTCATTTTCCGCGAGCGGAAAATGAACCTGACCCCTTTTTCTTCCCCCCCCTCCGGTGGCGTCGATGTCCAATGCCTGGCCGCCGCACATGCCGGCCACGCCGGAGGCGTCGGCCAGCGTTCGTACCCAGTCGATGCGCAGCTGCGCCGGGGCGTCGACCGCGGCCAGCGCGGAGAAGGCCAGGGTCTGCAGCGCGTCGCCGGTGAGGATCGCGGTGGCTTCGTCGAAGGCCACGTGCACGGTCGGTCGGCCGCGGCGCAGGTCGTCGTCATCCATCGCCGGCAGGTCGTCGTGGACCAGCGAGTAGGCGTGGACCAGCTCGACCGCCGCTGCCGGCGCGTCGAGCAGCGCCTCGTCGGCGCCCAGCGCGGTGCCCGCGGCATAGACCAGCAGCGGCCGCATGCGCTTGCCGCCGCCGAGGCTGGCGTGGCGCATCGCCGCGTGCAGCCGCGACGGCTCGCCGGACGGGTCCGGAAGCAGGCGTTCGAGCGTGGCCTCGGTGCGCGCCGCCCAGCGCGCGAAGTCCTCAGTCGCCATCGGGACCGGCGAAGGGCTGGGCGCTGTCGGGCTGTTCCGGATCGGTGAGCAGGCGCACGCGCAGTTCGGCCTGTTCCAGCGCGGCCTGGCAGCGGCGGTAGAGGCCGACGCCGCGCTCGTAGGCGGCCAGCGAGTCCTCCAGGCTCATCTCCCCGTGTTCCATCTTCTCGACCAGCTGTTCGAGTTCATCCAGCGACTGCTCGAACTGGGCGACCGGCGAGGCGTCTTGGGTGGCTTTCTTGGACATGCGCGAAGTGTGCGCGGTGCAGTGGGGAAGGGTCAACGCAGGCTGAAAAGGGGTCAGGTTCATTTTCCGCAAGCGGAAAATGAACCTGACCCCTTTTCAGCGGACCCCTTTTCAGCGGGCGGATGCCAGGCCAGGTGCCAGCCGCGGGCGTGCAGCCACTGTGCCAGGCCGTCGCCCCAGACCACGTCGCCGGCCGCCAGCAGGCGGCCGGTGGCATCCGACAGCAGCGGCAGGTGCGCGCGTCGCCAGGGTGGCACGCCGCGTTCCTGCAGCAGGTGCTTGAGCGGGCGCGAGTGCGCGCGTCCGGGCAGGACGATGCGCTCGCCGCCCTGGCGGGCGTGGACGCGCAGCGGGGCATCGAACCCGGTCGTGGCGCCACCCTCGCCATCGCGCAGCAGCAGCTGTCCTCCGTCGGGCAACGGCAGCGGTTGATGGCCATCCCATTGCGCGCTCCATTGCGCCGGCAACGGCTCGCGCACGCGGTCGGCGTGGAGGAAGTCGCGCCAGCGCAGCACCCGTGCCCCGGCCCAGGCGAAGGTCGCGCGGGCGTCTTCGCGCGCGCCGAGCAGGATGTGTTCGATCCGCTCCACTCCGCGCGCAGGCAGCGGCGGCAGGTCGAGTGCACGGATCCAGTGCCGCAGCAGGCGTGCGCGCCGCTCGGCCGGCAGGGCCTTCAGCGCCGGCACGCGCAGCGTGCGCGCATCGTCGCCGGTGTGGATGCGCAGCAGCGCCTTGTCCTCCTGCGCCAGCAACGCGTCGGTTTGCGCGCACAGCGCGGCGCTGCGCGCCAGCGAGGTGGATGCGTGCGGCCAGCGTGTCCGCAGCAGCGGCAGCACCTGCAGGCGCAGGAAGTTGCGGTCCGGGTCGGGCAGGGCGTTGCTGGGATCCTCGATCCAGGACAGGCCGTGCGCTTGCGCATGGGCGAGCAGCGCCTCGCGCGGCTGCGACAGCAACGGACGCCACTGCCAGGCCTGTCCCAGCGGGCGCAGCGGCCGCATCGAACCCAGGCCTTCGGGACCGGAGGCACGCAGCGCGCGCAGCAGGAAGGTCTCGGCCTGGTCGTCCAGATGGTGCGCGGTGACCAGTACGTCGCCCGGTGCCAGGACTGCGGACAGGGCCGCATAGCGCGCCTCGCGTGCGGCTGCTTCCAGGCCTTGGCCGGCGTCGCGCGCGATGTTCACACGCAAAGTTTCGAAGGCGATCCCCAGTTCCGCGGCCTGTCGCCGGCAATGCGCGGCCCAGGCGTCGGCCTGCGCCTGCAGGCCATGGTGGACGTGCACCGCACGCAAGCCGCGCGCGTGCAGGTCGGGCCGCGCGGCCAGACCATGCAGCAGCACGGTCGAATCCAGGCCGCCGCTGTAGGCGACCACGAGGGCGCCACCGGCCACTTCGTCTGGCAGGTCCGGCAGGTGGATCGGTGGGCATGCGGCCATGCCCTCAATCGTAGCGGGTGTGCTCTAGAGGGTGTCCGGCGGCCAGGACTCCGCGACGGGCCGGATCGCGCGGCCGGTTCCAGGGCGTCCCTTCCGGGCGGCGGCACCGGTCCGCCGTCCACCTTGCCTCCCCGCACCGGGCGCAAGACAAGCGTCCTTGCGCGGCCGGTCGGCGGGGCCTCCCATGGCAGCTCCCGCCTTGCCGGCGGCTGAAGCGCCTCCCGGCACCAACTTCGGATAAATCCGGCCAAATGCCTTGAAACGGCTCTTGGCAAGGGTGGGGCCGGCTGCCGGTCGGCCGCCCGGTGGCCCGCCGTGCGCGGCGGCGTGGCCTGCCGGTTGCAGTAGCTGCGTTTTCCCCGGTTGTCAGGGGATGCGCATCCTGCTCGCGAAGGAAGGGCCACGCCCATGTCCGCCATCGTTCCCGGCGAGCCTTCGAGCTCGCCGGAATGTCCGGTTCTTCCCATGCGCCGGGGCGATACCCGTGGCGGGCTGGTACGCACGCTGGCGCGGCTGGCGCTGCTGCCGGCGATCGTCGTGGGGCTGTCGCTGGCCGCCGTGATGCATGGGATGCAGTACCGGGAGTTGCAGCGGATCGGAGAGGATGGCGACCTGGCGCTTGCCGGACAGGCCGCCGTAGCCGTGGCGACGATGCTGGAGCGCGGCGACCACGACCGCTTGCGCCTGCGGATGGCCGGCATGAGCCAGCGGCACGGCCTGGCGCGCATCGTCGTCATGGACGCGGACGGCGCCGTGCTGGCGGACAGCGGGATCGGCGCCGGGAGCGCGTACCAGACTCAGGCCGAAATCGCGGGCGTGGACGGACGCCGCATCGGCACGCTGCGGATCGAGAACGAACGCCGGCCGATCGCCGCGGCGCAACGCTCCAGCCTGTTCACCTCCGTCGCGCTGCTGCTGTTGCTGTTCTCGGTGGCCACGGCGATCGCCTGGCGCGCCGCGGGCAGGATCGGCAGGCCGATCATCGAACTCGCCGGCGCGATCGCGCCGCGCGGGAGCGGCCGGGTGTTGCGTCCGGTCGCGGTGACCGGCAAGGACGAGGTGCGGCAGCTGCAGGAGGGGTTCAACGCCACCGTCGCGGCGCTGCAGGACTCCAGCCGCTACATGCAGCGGCAGATCGAACGCGCGACGCTGGAACTCGAGCGCAAGAACGCGGCCCTGGAGACCGCCAACCAGGCGCGCGCGAGGTTCCTGGCCGCCGCCAGCCACGACCTGCGCCAGCCGTTGTCGGCGCTGACCCTGTTCTCGTCGGCGTTGACCCTGGGCGAGAAGGACCCGGTGCGGCTGTCGCGGATCAACCACATCCAGGAATGCGTCGACTCGCTCGACCACCTGTTCAACTCCCTCCTGGACCTGTCGCGCCTGGAGGCCGGCGCGATGCAGCCCGCGATCGGCGAATTCGCCCTCGACGGTCTGTTCGACGAAGTCAGCCGGACCTTCCGCATGGGCGCAGAGCAGCGCGGACTGCGCCTGATCGTGCGCAAGACCGACGCCTGGGTGCGCTGCGACCGGGTCATGCTGTCCCGCATCCTCAACAATCTGGTCTGCAACGCGATCCGCTACACTGCCGAAGGCGGCGTCCTGATCGCCGCGCGCTGCCGCGCCGGCAGGATCCGCATCGACGTCTGGGATACCGGACCCGGCATCCCGCCGGAGCAGCACCAGCGCGTGTTCGAGGAGTTCTTCCAGGGACACAGCCATGCGCCGGTGCCGCCGGGCGAGCGCCGCGGCCTGGGCCTGGGCCTGGCGACGGTGCAGCGTCTGTGCGCCCTGCTCGACGTGCCGATCGCGCTGAAGTCCAGGTTGGGACGGGGCACGCTCTTCGCCATCGAAGTACCAGCGGCGGCGCGGGTGGCTTGCCATGAGGGTGATCCGACACCCGAGCCGCCGCTGGACGTGACCGGGTTGCGCGTGCTCGCCATAGACGACGAGCCGGCGATCCTCGAGGGCTTGCGGATACTGATGGAGAGCTGGGGTTGCATCGTGGCCACCGCCGCGGACGGCGTCGAGGCGATGCGGGTGGCCAGGTCGTGGCCGATCCCCCCCGACATCGTCGTCAGCGATCTGCAGCTGGGCGGTGGCCGCAGCGGGCTGGACGTCATCCGTGCGCTGCAGGGGCACTACCGCGGCAAGGGGTTCGGGGATTTCGCACGCCTGCTGATCACCGGCGAGACCAAACACGAGCGGCTGCGCGAGATAAGCGCGGCGCGCATCCCGGTGTTGTACAAGCCGGTGACTCCGGAGCAGCTGCGCGAGGCGATGATGGCCACGATCGCAGTCCGGCAGGTGGCGGCTTGACCTGCGCGCGCCCGTCCCCGGACCGGTGGCCGGCCGTGGAGGAAGGAGGCGGTCCGTTGCCCGGATTCGCATACGACGCCATCGAGTATCCCGGTCATCCGCGACCGCAGACCCACCCGGACCGGCTGGCCGCGATCGCGCGCCTGCACGGCGTCCCGGCGGCGGCGCCGTCCCGCTGCAGCTACCTGGAAGTCGGCTGCGGCGATGCCTCGAACCTGTTCCCGCTGGCGCTGGCGTATCCCGGCAGCAGGTTCGTCGGGATAGACCTGTCCGGCGCCGCGGTCGAACGGGGCGAGCGCATGCGCGTGCGGCTCGGGCTGCGCAACCTGTCGCTGCAGGTGGCGGACGCGTCGACCTGGGATCCGGGCGGAACACGCTACGACTACGTCTGCGCGCACGGCTTCTATTCCTGGGTTCCCGCCGGCGTGCGCGACGCGCTGCTGCGCCTGTGCCGGGAAAGGTTGGCGCCGGGCGGGATCGCCTACGTCAGCTACAACGCGTTGCCCGGCTGCCACATCAGGCGAATGGTCTGGGAAATGCTGCGGCACCACGTCCGCCGGTTCGAAGAGCCCAGCCAACGCCTGCGCCAGGCGTACGCGATGCTGCAGTTCCTCGAGCACGGGCTGATCGGCGGCGACGCCTACGTCGCCACGGTGCGCGCGGAGATCAAGCGGTTGCTCGAAGACACCGATCCCGCGGTGCTGTTCCACGACGATCTCGGCGAGATCAACGAGCCGGTATCGGTGACGGATTTCGTCGCCCATGCCCAACGCTTCGGGCTGGAGTTCCTGGCCGAGGCCGACTACTCCGAAATGACCGAGGAGGCCGCCCCGCCGGAGATCGCCGCAAAGCTGCGGCAGATGGCCGAGGCGGATTTCCTCGCCAAGGAACAGTATCTCGACTACCTGAAGGGGCGCCGGTTCCGCCAGAGCCTGCTGTGCAGGAGCGATGCGCCGCTGCGGCGCACGCCGGATCCGGCGGTGGTCATGGCACTGGAGGTGGCCGGGGAGGTGTCGAGCGCGACGCAGCCCATGGACCTGGCACCCGGCGCGCGGATGCAGTTCCGGGGCGTGCACGGTTCGGCGCTGACCGTCGATCATCCCGTGGCCAAGGCCGCCCTGCTGGAGATCGGAGAACGCTACCCGGGCGCGCAGACGGTGGCGGCGATGCTTGCCTGCGCACGGGAACGGGTGGGGCGGGTCGATCCGGGCGAAGCCGGCGAAGACGCCGAGGCGCTGTGCGCGACCTTGCTGACGGGGTTCCGGCTCGGGCTGGTCGGACTGACCTGCGAGTCGCCGCGGTTCGCTGTGCACGCCGGACGGCGGCCGCGCGCCAGCGCGCTGGCGCGCGCCCAACTCGAAGCCGGCAGCGACGGCGTCACGACCCTCAGGTCCGGGGTGGTGCGGATCGCGGATCCGGTCACCCGCATGCTGCTGCGCCTGCTGGACGGGACCCGCGACCGCGAAGCCCTGCTCCAGGACCTGGCGCAGAGGCTGGCGGACGACCCGATGGCCCTGCCCGACGGCCAGCCGCCGCTGTCGGCCGGGGAATGGCGCGTGCGGCTCGGGAAGGAACTGGAGAGGGGGCTGGCGGAGGCGCTTGGACTGGCCTTGCTGGTCGACGAGCGGGAATGAAAGCCGCCGGTGCGGCGGAGCGGGCCGTGCCCGGCCCGTCGCCCGTTCAGTCGGTCGGCAGGAAAGGCACCGCGTTCTGCACCGCCTGGGCGACCAGGGGAGGGCAGCCTGGAATCAGGTCCAGCCGCGGCCACGCCCTGGGATGCATGTGTGCCAAGCGTGCGCCGATCCGCAGGATGAAGAAACCCGATGTGCCGACGAAGCCGGTGCCGCGCGCGACGCTGACGCGGCCGTCGACCTGCGGGTGCTTGAGGTGCCGCTGGTGGGCGATGATCGCGCCGACCAGGGGGTCGGCATCGGTTCCCGCACACGTGCCGGTAATGCGGACCTTGCGATAGACCACCTTGCGTTCCTCGGGCGTGTTGGGATGCGCTGCCGCCAGTGCGTAGTACCACTGGAGATAGCTGACGTCGCAGGGATTCGAGTTCTGTCCGCCGCGGCCGACCGAGGAATCGAGATTCCAGTGGAAATGCGCGTAGTTTCCGCCGGTATGGAGGTAGGGTTTCATGGCTTGGTCCCTCGTCGAAGGTTGGCGCGGCGTATCCGCTCACTGGACCGCGCATACCTGGGTGGACAGTTGCAGGACCGCATCGAAGCGGACCTTCTCCTGCTCCGGGCCCAGCCTGAGCAGCGCGTCGACCCGGAACCGCAATGCGCGTTCGTGCTCCCTTTGCGGTTCCAGCGCGACGCGTACGCGCGACAGTCGCGGCTCGTGCTGGCCGATCGCGCCTTCCAGCGTGCGCCGGATGCGGTCGCGGTCGTGCGGGCCGAGCAGGCTCGACGACGAGAAGTCCGGGACCCCGTAGGTGAGTGACGAAGCCAGGCATTCGACGAACGCGTCCGGAAGCAGTCGGGGGGCTTCGGAGCGGGTGTTGAGCAGATCCTCCAGGTCCCTGGAGACCGCGTCGCGCAGATCCTGCACCGAAGCGTAGTACGTGGCGTGGCGCGGATCGTCGTCGCGTTCCGAACTCAGGCGTTCGGTCAGGCAGCGCGGCAGCATGGCTCGGGTCTCCTGGGCGGACCAACGGCCCCGCCGTCCGGTGCGGCCAGCCGGCGCCGGCGCGAGGGCGACGCGAGCCGCCGGGCCCGCCCGCCCCGCCGCCGTCCGCTCACGCGGCCTTGTTGGTCTTGAGGTTGTAGGCCTTGGACACCTTGCCCTCGCCAGCGCCCTTGGCGGTCTGGGGCACGTAGTCCTGGGTGATCTTGGAGAAGTTGAACGAGACTGAATCGGTCGGCAGGCCGGCCTCGCCGCCGCTGCTCCCGGTCTGGTAGCTGGAGATGATCAGGTCCTCGAAGGTGATGATCAGGAACTCCAGCGGGTTCTCGCCGGCCTTGCGGCAGGTCAGCACCGCCTTGCCGATGTGCTTGCCGGTGGCGCAGTACTGCATCAGGACAGGGCTGGCCTTGTTCATGGTCATGCTGAAGCTGAAGTCCTGCATCGCCACCTTGCCGGCGCCGCCGCCGCCGCCGAGCGCCATGGAGCCGGCATTGGACGCGCCCCAGCTCCAGGAGAGCAGGTCGATCTCGCCCTTGTGCTTGTGGTCGGTGGATTCCGCATCGACACCATCGATCTTCAGAAACATGTCGTTTGCCATGGGGGTTCTCCTGATGGCTGTGGTTGATCAGCGCCCGTCGTTCTAGCGGGCCGACTTGGGAAGCTCGGAAACGAGGCGCAACGAGACGCTGAGTTCGTCGAGCTGGTAGTGGGGGCGCAGGAACGCGGCCGCCTTGTACACGCCGGGCTTGCCGGGCACGTCGGCCACCTCGATCCGGGCCTCGCGCAGCGGCAGCTGGGCCTTGCGTTCCTGGGTGGCGTTGTCGTCCAGCAGCACGTACTGCGTGATCCAGTTGTTGAGGAAGTTCTCGACGCTGGACTTGGAGGCGAAGCTGCCGATCTTGTCGCGCATCATCGACTTGAGGTAATGGGCGATGCGCGATACCGCGAAGATGTACTGCAGCTGCGCGGACAGGCGCGCGTTGGCGTTGGCCGCATCGGTGTTGTATTCCTTCTGCTTCTGCGCCGACTGGGTCGAGAAGAAGGCGGCGTAGTCGGTGCCCTTGCAGTGCACCAGCGGGACCAGCCCGAGGTCCGCAAGTTCCTTCTCGCGGCGGTCGGTGATCGCGATCTCGGTCGGGCATTTCAGCGCGACCTCGCCGTCGTCGGTGCCGAAGGTGTGGGTGGGCAGGCCTTCCACCAGGCCGCCGCCCTCGACCCCGCGGATCGCCGCGCACCAGCCGTACTTGGCGAAGGCGTCGGTGACCTTGCTGCCCAGCGCGTACGCCGCGTTCATCCAAAGGTAGCGGTCGTGCTCCTTGCCGCTGACGTCCTCGGTGAAGTTGAAGGCTTCGACCGGCGCGGTGTCCGGGCCGTACGGCAGGCGGCCGAGCACGCGCGGCATGGCCAGGCCGACGTAGCGCGAATCCTCCGACTCGCGGAACGACTTCCACTTGGCGTACTCGACCGTGTCGAAGATCTTGGCCAGGTCGCGCGGACCGGACAGCTCGGTGAAATCGTCGAAGCCGAGCAGCTCAGGCGAAGCGGCGGACAGGAACGGCGCATGCGCCGCGGCCGCGACGTGCGAGATCTCCTCCAGCAGGTAGATGTCTTCCGGGTGCCGGGTGAACTCGTAGTCGCCGATCAGGGTGGCGAACGGCGCGCCGCCGAAGGTCCCGTACTCCTCCTCGTAGATCTTCTTGAACAGCTGCGACTGGTCGAAGTCCGAGGCGTTCTTGAAGTCCTTGACCAGTTCCTTCTTGGTGCAGTTGAACACCTTGATCTTCAGGTTGGTGCTGGTCTCGGTGTTGTCGACCAGGTATTTCAGCCCGCGCCAGGAGCCCTCCAGCTTCTGGAACTCGGGCGCGTGTATCACCGCCGACAGCTGGTCGGAGATCAGCCTGTCGATGTCGGCGATGCGGGAGTCCAGCGAGGCGATCGCGTCGTGCGAGATCGTCAGCTGGCCGTCCATGACCTGGTTGACCAGTTCGCCGATCAGGTCTCGGGTGCGGCCGCGCTCGCTGTCGGTCTTGGCGATCCGGCTCTTGGAAATGATCTGGTCGAGCAGGCCGGTCTCGGCGGCCGCGGCGGCCTGGGTGGCGGTTTGGGCTTGCGTCTCAGCCATGGCTGTCTACTCCGGAGGGGTCGAGTTCGATGTGCAGGGGGCGCGTGGCCGTCATTCCTCGCCATCCGGCTTGGGCGGCAGTTCCTTGCTCAGCTGCGCGATCTGGTCGGTGTTCTGCAACACTTCGTTCAGCAGCTCCTCGAACTTGTCGTTGCCGGCCATCTTGTTGCGCAGGTCGGCCAGGCGCTGGCGCGCCTCGAGCAGCTTGCGCAGGGGCTCGATCTGGTTGACCACCCGTTCCGGGCTGAAGTCCTCCAGGTTGCGGAAGTTCAGTTCGACGCCGACCTTGGAACCGTCGCCCTTGAGCCGGTTCTCCGCCTGCAGCTGCAGGCGCGGCTTCATGCCCTTCAGCACTTCGTCGAAGTTGTCCTTGTCGACGTTGACGAACTTGCGTTCCTTGAGCTTGGCCAGCGGTTCGGCGGGCTGCCCGGAGAAGTCGCCGACGACCCCGGCGACGAACGGCAGCTCCTTCTTCTCGATCGCATCGCCGATCTCGACGTCGTAGGTCAGCTGGACGCGCGGTGCACGCACCCGGTCGAGCTTGTGCTGCGTGCTTTCTTTCTTGGCCATGGGAGGTCTCCTGGTGGCGAGGGCCGCGCCTGCCGATCGGAATCGAGTCTAGGCGGCGCCTGCGGGGTTAGAAATCCGACGGACGGCCAGCCGAAGGCCTATGCCGTTTGGTCTTCACAACGCTGGAAATCAGTCCGGAAGGCCAATCCGGCTACGTACGCGGGACAGCGCGCCGTCGTCGGCCAGGACTTCGGCCAGCCATTCGTCCAGCGGCGTATCGGCCCATGCGACGGCGCGCTGGAGCAGGTACGAAACCGGGCTGTGCGGTTCGACCCGCTTGAACCATGCCGCGATCTCACTGACGGTGCGCAACGCCGCCGCCTTGTTCGCGGCGTCGCCGCCGCCGGGGGAGAAGCCACCGAAGCCGGCCCCGGTGGCCACCTCGACCTCGCCGGATTGCTCCTCGGTGTCGCCGGCCTGGTCGCCGATCAGTCCCCTGGCTTTCGCGGCCCGGGCGACGACCTGCTGGAACCGCTTGATCGCGGTATCCATCGCCGTGAGGTTGGGGCCGGAGCGGCCCAGCTTCTCGTCGGTCGCCGCCTTGAAGCGCTGGAACGCCTCGAGCACCCGCGCGGCGGCGTCGTGGTACTCGAGCAGCACCGCGTCGGGATTGCTTTCGACCGCCTTGTCGAACATCTCGCCGGTCGGCTTGCCTTCGTCCAGCGCTTCCTGGTGCGCTTCGGCGTCCTGGCGGGCCAGGTTGTCCACCTCGCGCGACACCTGCCAGTCGGCCAGCCTGTAGCCGCCGTCGCCGGGCGTGACCCGCAGCGCGAGCAGGGCGCGGATGCCGTAGTCGCTGAACCAGGCGAGCTTGGCGGCGCGCTCCTCCAGGTCGCCATCGTCGGCCAGCGGGTACAGTCCGTCCCAGTAGTCCTGCTGCAGCCGGGCCAGCAGCTCGAACGCGGCCTCGGCCCCGGCCAGGTGGTGCTGTGCGATCAACGCTTCGCCGAGCCACACCGCCGCCTGCAGGTCCTTGCTCTGCTCGGCCAGCACCGTGCCGGCCAGCTGGATCACCTGGCGCCAGTTGGCCACCTTCAACTCGTGCTCCCACTCGCCCTGCGACAGGGTGGGGTCGTCGGCGCGCCGCGCCTCGCGGATCCTGTCGAAGGCGTCGCTGAAGCTGACATCGTCGCCGCAAGGGGCATCGTCGCGGATCGGCTTCAGCCAGTCGGTGATGTCGATGCTCATGGCTGTCTCTCCTGGGAAATGGCGGGGCTCATTCGACGATCGAGACCGGCACGCTGGCCGGCCGCTCGCGGGCGGTGAGGTAGCGGGCCAACTCGTCGGACGGTTCGACCTGGAGGTGCACGCGCGCGCCGGAGAAGCCGGCCTGGCGCAGCTGCGGGACCAGTTCGCTCCATTGCGCGGGGGTGTAGGCGTCGCGGAACTCGGCCAGCGCATAGGCCTGCGCGCCGTCGGCGAAGTCCTCGACCAGCTGGCGGAAGCCGTCCGCGCCGGCGTAGATCCGGGTCAGGCTCAGCGAAGGTTCCGGCGCGGCCCCCAGGGCCGGGGCGGAGGGCGCGCCGGCCGGTGCGCCCGCATCCATCAGCGAATCCAGCGCATCGGGCGGTGCAAGCGCGATCCGGATCCGCGCCTCGACGCAGGAGGCGGGCGACCAGAACACCGAGGTCCTGGCCTCGGCCAGCGAGGGCGCATTCGACACCGCCCGATACAGCCGCTCCTTGCACTCCACTTCGAGCACCGTGCCTTCGGGTCCTTCGCGCATGCTTCCCGCCTCGGTCGGTGCGGAGAACGCGAAGCTGCCGGCCAGGAACGGCTTGTCCCCGTCGAGCAGCGGCAGGTACTGGCGCTCGCCGCCGACCATCGCCTGGAACGCCGGCGACAGGGGCAGGGCGATGCCCGACACTTCGACCGGTGCGCGCTCCCTTTCGGTGATGAACGGCTTCAGCCAGTCGTTGACGAAGGCGTTGAGCTTGCCCTGCTCGCCATACAGCGTGGTTGCCTGCTCGGCCACCGGCAGTGCGGCGACCGGTTGCGCCACGCTCTCGTTCCAGCGCAATTGCACGTAGTCGCCGGCGCGGTGGACGCTGAGCAGCAGCAGCAGGCGGGCCGGGCCCTGGACCACGGACCAGGCCGCCAGGTCCTGGCCGCCGAAGCCGGTGGCGAACTTCTCGTCGGGCTTCTCCACCGATTGCAGCAGCTGTCCGTAGTCGGCCGCGGGCCCGTCGGCGGGGCGGCCGCGGGCCTGGTAGAACGAGGCCATCCGCTGGTAGGTCTCCTGGCCGCTGGCGTCGGATTCGAGTTGCAGGTAGGCCTTGGCGAACGCGGGTCGCTGCTTGTCCAGCACGTCGCGCTGGGTGTGCCGCATCGCCGGCAGCCAGGGCGGAGGGTCGATCCGCCGGTCGGAGCCGAACCAGCCGGCGACGCTGCCGCCGATGAAGCGGCCGACCGGCCGCCAGCCGCGCAGCCAGTCCGCCTTCACCGCCGTCCATGCATCGGCCCAGCGCTCACCGAAACCGAGCTTCAGCGGCAGCCCGTACAGATGGTGCTGGGCACTGTCAAAAAAAAAGCGGTACGGGTTGTCCTCGCCGGCCGCGCGCGCGGCCAGTTCGCGGTAGTGGCCGTGCCACAGCCGCGCGCCCTCGGCGAAGCGCGACTGGAACCGCCCCCAGGCGCCGAAATAGGCGTCGAAATAGCCCCGGCGGAATCCCGCCACGGCCTCGTCCGCGCCAGCCGGCAGGTATTCGTCCAGGGCGTCCAGCCACGGCGCCACGACGCCGTCCCAGGTCTCGCGGGTGTAGGCGCCGGGCACTTCCGGCAGCGTGCCGGCCTCGACCCCGACCACGCGGTCGGCGGGCAGCCAGAACCGCTGCAGCCGCAACGGTTCGTGCCTGGCTTGCGCCCAGGCTTCGAAATCCTCGACCCGGGGCCGGTAGCGGGCCATGATCCGCTCGAGCTCGCCACGCAGCCGCCGCTGCTCGTCGTTGAGCACCCCTCGTCGCTGCCAGCGCAGGTAGCCCAGGTAGGTGGCGAACAGCGCGGTGGCACGTTCCTGGTCGACCCGGACGTCGGCCTGGCCGGACTGGAACGGCGCGAACAGCCGCGAGGCCGGATCGAACACCATGTTGTAGTCGGCCTCGCGCTCGCACTGCTCGCGCTGTCGCCGGCATCCGTCCAGCAACCGCAGGCGCTGGGCCACGGCCAGGGTATGGTCGATGCCGACTTCGCCGCGGGCCAGGTCGGTGCCGAGCATCTGGTCGTACGGCGCCAGGATCAGCCGCGAGAAGTCCTCGACCACGCGCTGCTTGAGTTGTTCGATGTCGCGGTCGGCGCGGCGCAGGCCGAAGCCGAGCGAGGTGCCGGCAGTCGCGGCCTCCAGCTCCTGGATCGTGCGGCCGCAGGTCGCGACCCAGGCGATCCGTCCGCCGGCGCCGGTGCCGCGCGGCTCCTGGCAGGCGGCCCGGGTCCGGACCAGAAGCTCGGTGTCGTCCTGGCGGGCGGTGAACAGGCCGTAGCTCAGGTACGCCGACAGCCCGAGCATCGCCGCCACGCCCAGGCCCGCGCCGACCATGCGCCCGGCGCTGCCCTTCATGCTCGGCGAGGCCAGCGGCTGGTCGCTGGGCAGGAAGCGGGTGAACAGGTCGGCGACGAACGCGCCGCCCGGGTACGCGGCGTCGGCGCCCCCGCAGAAGTACAGGCCGCGCCAGCGCGGGGTGCGCTGGAAGGGGTTGTCTTCCAGCAGCTGGACGACGAAGGCGCGCAGGCCGTCCAGCAGGCGCGGGAACGTCTCCACGAACTCGAACACCCCGTGGCGTTTCTCGACCGTGGCCTGCGAACGCAGCGCCGTCTCGCGCAACGCATGCAGGCGCTCGACGATCGGCGCCATGATCTCGTCGACCCTGCCCGAGGTCGCCGCGCTGACCACCTCGCTTTCCGGCAGGCGGAAGCCGAGCGCCTGCGAGAACGCCTCGGCGGGCAGCGCAGCGCGGAAGTCCGCGTAGCCGGGCTGTCGCTCGAGCCCGGTGACCAGGAAGTACACCGGCAGGCGGATCTGCAGGTGCTCCATCGCTTCGTCGACCAGGCGGCGCAGGCGGATGCCGACCGCCTTGGCCGGTTCCGGGCCGGCCAGCAGCGTGCGGGCGCCGATGCAGACCACGATGCCGTTCAGCGCCAGCTTGTCGCGCTCGGCCGCCAGCAGGGTCAGCGCCTGGTACCACAGCCCGCGCTCGAGCCTGGCGCCCGGCTCGCACACCACCCGCGGGGCCATCTCGACCGCGATCATCGACTTGAAGAACCACCAGCGCCACAGCTGCTCCGGATCGGCGCCGGACTGGCTGGGCGGCGGGAACGGCGAGACCTTGGACGCGGCCGCCAGCACCTCCGGCACCCCGGCGTCGGTGTCGCCGACGAACAGCATCCATGGAATCCGGTACAGCGGATCGCGGCCGCGGTCGATGTCGGGCGAGCGCTGGATCGTGCCCTTGGCCTCTGCGATCGCGGCCTTCATCTTGGCCAGCGGCGCGTGCTCGTCGTCCGGATTGCCCGGGCCGAGGTCGCCCATGCGCTTGTTGCTGAAGCCGCGGCGCGAATAGCGCTTGGCCCCGACCAGGAACCACCAGAGCACGCCGAGGCCGATCAGGCACAGCCCGGCCAGTTGCCAGAAGCGGGCCGGGATCAGCGGGACCCATCCGATCAGGATCCAGGCCAGCACCAGCGCCACGGCCAGTGCGACCACGATCGCCAGCAGCTTGCGCAGCAGCGGACTGTTCAGGCGCGATATCCAGGCCAGCCCCGGGATGCGCGCGTAGAACGAACTCAGCCGGTCGAGCGGGTTCATCGCGCACCTCCCGCGTTCCGCGCCGGTTCGGTCTGCATGATCATGAAGCCGGCGCCGATCCTCTCGTCGCCGCCTTCGAGCATCGCGCGCAGCGCCGGCAGGTAGTCGCGCGCCTCCTCGTACTGGTCGCGCTGGCCCGGATACAGCGGCACCGGCGAGGACACCACGGTGATCAGCTCCTGTCCGAACGGCGGGCCGACCTCCCAGATCGCCTGCGCCGCGCCCACGTTGAACTGCTCGCCGGCGCCGAGCAGGCGGCCGCTGTCCGGCTCGCCCGGGTTCGGGAACAGGTGCAGCACGCCGCCCTCGACCGACCAGTAGTCCACGTACAGGTAGCCGTCGTAGTCGGCGTTGACCAGCTTGACGATGATCCGTTCGCCTTCCACGAAACGGTCGGAGTGGCCGGCGGTCGGCGTGATCTCCAGGCCCATGCGCTGGTGGAGGTTGCGCTCGTGGTACGGCTTCAGCAGCGCGATCGCCTCGCAGTGCGGCCAGATCCTCACGGCGAGGTCGAATTCGGCCGATTTGACCCCGGGGACTGCCTGGATGTCGCGGCGGATGCGTTCGATGTCCTCCGGGGTCGCGGCGTAGCCGCTGACCTTCACCGCGTTGCCCGCCTCCACCGTGGCGGCCAGTTCCGAGCACGGGAAGGTGGACAGTTGCCGGTCGACCAGCTGCTGCACGTTGGGTCCGCGCTGCGGTTCCGGGGTCAGGAAGAACCAGGCCAGGTAGCCCAGCGGGATCAGCAACGCCACCAGCAGGCCGAGCTTCAACAGCAGCTTGTCCCACTGCCGCGGGAAGCGCGGCCCGGCCGGATCCTTGCTCAGGTAGGGCTGCGGCGTGATCTTCTCCTCGCGCAGCACGTGGGTCGGCGCCGGCTCCACCGGCAGCTGCCGGGCGTGCAGTTCCTTGAGCTTGCCCAGTTCGCCGGTGTCGCCGGTCTCGTAGTAGTACTGGCCGACGAAGCCGAGCAGCAGCGCGTGGTAGTAGACCTCGCGCACCTCGTCCTCCCCGGCCTTGAGGTTGCCCAGGTGGTAGAAGAACTCGTTGCCGGCGTTGTTGGTGTTGAACAGCGCCACCTGCAGGGGACTGACTCCGCCCCAGTACGCCGGGTTGCGCGCGATCACCTCGTCCAGCCAGGCCACCACGGCGAACGCGGCCGACTCGACGTGCTCGGGCCGCTTGCCGGCGGCCAGCGCCGCGGCGCGCGCGCGTTCGATCTGGCCGCGGATCGCCGCGTGCACTTCGGCGACCGGGGCCTCGGTCGCGCCCTTGGAGATCCTCTCGTCGAGCTCGAGCCCGTAGGACAGCAGCGGGACGAAGAATTCGAGCAGGCGCGCCATCGTCCGTCCTCCGTCACTCGTCCGCGCCGACCGGATACAGCTTGATGACCGTCGAATCCTCCGGCAGGTCGCAGAACACGGCGATGTTCCGGTTCTTGCCGATCATCTGCCAGAACGGATGCCGGGTATCGACCAGGAAATAGGTGGTGTTCGGGGTCTTCTGCGGAAGCTCCTCCGGCGGCACCGGCAGCAGGTCGATCTTCAGCCCGAACAGCGCGGCCTGCAGCAGCCGCGGCATTTCCTCGACCGGCGCGATCTTGCCGGTGCGCGACAGGCGCTGGGCCAGTTCCTGGCCGCCGATCTCCGACTCGAACGCGAGGTAGAAGCGGGTCTTGTCCGACTCGAACAGGCTGGCCGGCAGCGCCGCCTTGTGGAACTGGCCGTCGTAGGCCAGGGCGATGCCGACCTCGGCGCCGACCGTCAGTGCCTTGATCAGCGCCTCGGCACGCTCGAACGCGCGGCGGAAGCAAAGCCTCAGGTTGTCGTGGTCGTAGTCCGGCAGCTCGGTCCCGGCCGGGTCGGCGCGCTGCGCGCCGAAATAGCTGGTGTCCTCGGAAAAGGTCGAGAACTCCGCGACCAGCTGGCGCAGCTGCTGGTAAAGGGGATAGGGCGATACCACGCCGAGCCTGACATGCTCTTGCACCGCGCAGATGTAGCGCGCGAAGCTCTGCATCATCACCAGGCGCATGACTTCCTGGGCGCTGGTCGAGGCGGCGCGGATCCCGCGCTGGCGCTTGGCCGCGGCGAAGTCCTGTCCGCGCGAGACCAGCAGGTCGCGCAGCGCGCGGGTCCAGCGCAGCAGGTTGGCGGAGGCCGACAGGGCCACGACCGGCGGTACGTAGTCGCTGGCGAGCTTGTACTTGCCCGGCGCGGTGGAGACGACTTCGGCGAACTTGAACGACTCGCAGCTCTGCAGCAGGGCGTCGGCCCCGTCGTCGAGGCTGCTGACGATCTGCAGCTGGTAGCCGATGAAGTCGACCCCGGCCTCCGGCGCCTGCGGATCGAACGGATCGCCGATCTCGTCGGATACCAGGTGATGCCGCGCGACCAGCCGGCCGCCGCCGCGTGCGCGCACGTCCAGCGTGCGGTCGCGCTGCGCGGCCAGGTACAGCGAGATCGGGTCCTTGCTGTTGACCGGGAGTTCGGCGATGTTGCGCGCCGGGACCCGGGCATTCTCGCGGGCGTAGGCGTCCGCCGTGCCGCCGCTGATCCGTTCGCCGTCGCGGGTGTACAGGGTGAAGCGGTCGAGGTCGACCACGCCGTTGGCCAGCGCGTCCTCGCGCAGCTGCAGGACCTCGAAGCCCCAGTAGAACGGCGTCGCCTGCGCGTGCAGGCCCAGGCTGTACGCCCGGTGCCACGCGTCCTGGCATTGCAGGTGCTGCGGCGACAGGAAGCTGCCCTGGCCCCAGAAGACCTGCCGCAAGCCTTTCATCTCCATGACGTCTCCATCGGGACTCCTCCTTCGCCTGCCGTCGCGCGTGGCCGGCCGGCCACGCGCGCTTCCGGCCCGCGCTTCACCAGGGCTCCACGTCGATCTCGAAGCCACGCCGGCTCAGTTGCGCCAGCAGGCCCTCGTCGCCGGTCAGGTGGATCGCACCGACCGCGACGAAATGGCCGCCCTGGCGCAGCAGTCCGTCCAGCACCGGCAGCCAGCGTTCGTTGCGTACGCTGATCAGACAACGGCGTGCCTCTTCCTCGGCGGCCAACGCGGCGCCGGTGAGGCCGTGCATGCTGTCGACGTCGTCCAGCCACGCGGCAAGGTCGCGTTCCCGGTAGTAGCCGGCGGTGCGCTCGGCATCCAGGTCGAACGACCAGCCGCTCAGCAGGCGCTGCTCCAGCACTTTCGCGTAGTCGGTCGGCGGCACGCAGTCGAGCGCGGCCAGTTGGTCGGGCAGGTTCTCCAGGTGAACCCGGGCCATTCCGGCCTGGCCGGCCCAGTCCTGCAGCATCGCGTCGATGCTTCTCGTTTCGGCCCCGAACGGAAACTCGAGCATGCTCATCGCCACCCATGGCTTGAGCGTGTCGAGCGCTTGCGGCGGAGTGTCCGGCAGCTGCGCCTGCAGTTCGGCGAATGCCTGGTCGCCGATCAGCCGGCGCAGGCTCTGGCCGGTCGCGAGCTTGCGGTACGTTTCGTATTCAGGCTGCCAGACCTCCTCCAGGTCGACTTCGTTGACCAGGACCCGGGATTCGGACAGACGCTGACGCAGACGCGGCAGGTACAGCAACAGGGTATCCGGATCGCCGTAATGGATCGTGGCAAAGACATAGCTGTGGCGCGGCGATGCCGGCGCGTATGCGTCGCCCTGTCCCGACGGCACGGCATCGCCCGCGTCGCCGTCGCCGGATGGCGGCGCCTGCCCCGCCGGGTCCGCGCCCGCCGGGCGGGTGGGATCTCCGCCCCGGCCGATGTCCTGCTGGATTGCGGCCAGCGGCGGCTCCACCCGGAACAGCACGCCGCGCGTGCGCCAATCGAAATCGCCGGCGCGGGCCTGCAGCGCGAGCGCGCCGAGCAGCAGCGGCAGCGTGCACCATGCCATGAGCGCCGCCGTCGATCCGCCGACTTCCGTTGCGCCCGTCCGCAAGCACGTCCTCACGGCATGGTCCCTGGAGGTTCCCGAGCCTGCGATGGTGGTATCGGTGCCGGCCGCCGGCCATACCCCGTAGGGACTATGCCGTTCGTGCGACGCCGCGTATTGCGCCGGCGCGAGCGCAGCGACTATCGTGCGGAACGGCTGCTCGGCCCGGGCGGCGCCCGTCCCGGCGACGGGAGAAGCGGATGAAGATACTGATCGCGGACGATCACCATCTGATCCTCGAAGGCGTCAAGAGCAAGCTGTGCGAACTCGGCGACGATCTCGAATTCGCCACGGCCATGACGATCGACGAGGTGCGCGCGCAGCTTGCGCAGGGCATGCCGCCCGACCTGCTGATCATGGACCTGTCGATGCCGGGCGCCAGCGGCCTGGACCACGTGGTCGAGGTGCGCGAGCGCTTTCCCTCGCTGCCGCTGGTGATGCTGTCCGGTGCCGAGGACGCCAGGCAGATGAAGGACCTGCTCGCCCTCGGGGTGCGCGGCTACATCCCCAAGGCCTATTCGCCCGACATCATGCTGTCGGCGATCCGGCTGGTGATTTCCGGGGGGGTGTACGTCCCGCCGATGCTGCTGGATCCGGAACCGGTGAAACCGGCGGGACAGACCGCCGCCGATCCGCACGCCGAAGGTTCGCTCGAAGGCCTGCGTTCGCTGCTGACGGAGCGCCAGGTCGACGTGCTGCGCCTGCTGGCGCTGGGCAAGCCGAACAAGAGCATCGCCCGCGACCTGAGCATCAGCGAGGGCACGGTGAAGATCCACCTGGCGGCGATCTTCCGCGCGCTGAACGTGCGCAACCGGGTCGAGGCGGTGGTCGCGTCGCGGCGGCTGTCCGGGCTGTAGCGCCGCGCGCGTTCCCGCCGAGGCGCTATGCCCTCCGGGGTATGGTCGGGGCAGGGCCTCTCGTCCACAGTGGCAGCGGTCACCGATGGGAGCCGCGTCCATGAACCGCACCGCGTCCGCCCTGGCCATCGCCCTCTGCGGCGCGGTCGCTGCGGGCTCCGCGCAGGCGCAGGTCGCCGGCGAGTCCGTGGGGATCGTCGAGCCGGACGCAGCGGTGGGTTCCGACCTCGGCCAGTCCTTCGCCACCCGGCACGCGGTATTCGAACCGCGCGCCTACTCGCAGCTTCCGGGATGGAGCTACGACGACTTCTCGGGCGCGATCGACGGCATGCGGCAAAGCTGTTCCGCGCTGAGGCGCAAGCCGGTATGGCAGGCGCTGTGCGCGGACTTCGACGCCGCCGCCGGTGCCGACGCCGCGGCCATGCGCGCCTTCTTCGAGCGCCACTTCTACGTTTACCAGGTGATGTCGCCCGAGCGGGTACCGACCGGGAAGCTGACCGGCTACTTCGAGCCGCTGCTCGACGGCAGCCGCGAGCGCGACGCGCAGTTCCGCCACCCGGTCTACGGCATGCCGCAGGACCTGTTGCTGCTGGACGCCGGCCAGGCGCAGGCGCGCACCGCGTGGCTGTATCGCGACGGCAATCGCCTGCGCGCGGGATCGCCCGGCGACGGGCGCTCGCAGGAATACGAGATCGCGATGGAGGGAATGGCCGCCGGCGTGCGCGACAAGCGCTACCGGGTCCGGATCGACGGCCGCCGGGTGGTGCCGTACTGGTCGCGCCAGCAGATCGAACAGCAGGCGATCCACGCGCCGGTGCTGGCCTGGGTCGACGACGCGCAGCGGCTGTATTCGATGCAGGTGCAGGGTTCGGGCAAGATCCGGCTCAAGCAGGGCGGACTGGTCAGGCTCGCCTACGCCGAACAGAACGGCCATCCGTTCCGTCCGCGGGTCACCCGCGGCAGCACCCCGGACATGGCCCTGGCCGGGATCAAGGCGCGCGGGCTGGTGGCCGGCGGCAGCGCGGGGGCGGGGCAGGCGTTGCGGCCCGACCCGAAGCTGCCGGCCGCGGTCAACGACGAGGTGGCGCGCATGATCGCGGCGCTGAAGGGTGGCGGAACGCCGCCACCCCGGCCGGCATCGCCGCCGCCGCGCCCGGCCGCCGCCAGCACGGCTTCCGCACCCAGCGCGCCGGCGGCGGCGGGGAACCGCAAGGAGATCGACGCGATCATCGCGGCGCTGAAGGGCGAAGCGCCGCCGCCACCGCCGCGTCCGGTCGGGAGTGCCGGCGGTTCCGCCGCCGGCCGGGTTCCGGCAACGGCGTCCGCTGCCGCGCCCGCGTCCTACGGCGGCGGCGTGGCCGGCACCGCGACCAGTCCGCATGCCGGCGGCACGACCGGCATCCCCGATCCCAGCTACGTGTTCTTCCGCAGCATCGGCGATGGCCCGGAGGGTCCGATCGGCGCGCTGGGTGTGCCGTTGAGCGCGGGACGCTCGCTGGCGGTCGATCCGCGCACCACGCCGCTCGGCGCGCCGGTGTTCATCTCCTCGACCGAGCCGGGCGGGGACGGGCCGATGCAGCGGCTGATGTTCGCGCAGGACACCGGGGGCGCGATCCGCGGCAGCGTGCGCGGGGACTTCTTCTGGGGCTTCGGCGATACCGCCGGGCGCCTGGCGCTGGCGACCAACGACAGCATGCAGATGTGGTTGCTGCTGCCGCGCCAGCAGCCGATCAACGCCGTGGCCACCCAGGGCATGCGGCTGCGCGGCAGCGCGCGGCAGCAGCTGCCCGACTGCGTGATCGCCGATCCGGAGCTTTGCGTCGAGGATGGCGACGGCGACTGATGCGTCGCGCCGCGGCCTGTCGGCCTGCGTGACCCCGGGCGCGGTCGGCGACGCTCGTGCCGACGCCATAGGCCGTGCGGTCTATGTCGCGATGCCGGTGCGCTGCCTAGACTCCGGAGGCATCGCGCCCTGCGCCCGTGGCGGGAGGCGTGCTCCGGAGCGGCTCGCATGCTCGACGACATCCTGCCCTACTACGAAAGCGAGCTGACCGCGCTGCGCAAGCTTTCCGCGGAGTTCGCCAACCGCTATCCGAAGATCGCCTCGCGGCTGCTGCTCGAGGGCGATGTCTGCGAGGATCCGCACGTCGAGCGGATGATCGAATCGTTCGCTTTCCTGGCGGGGCGCATCCACAAGAAGCTGGACGACGAGTTCCCGCAAATCACCGATGCGCTGCTGTCCGTGCTGTACCCGCACTTCCTGCGTCCGGTGCCGTCGATGTCGATCGCGCAACTGGCGCCGGCGCCGAGCGTCGAGCTCAGCGGCATGCAGTCGGTGCCACGCGGGACCGAACTGCTGACACGGCCGGTCCAGGGCGTGCCGGTGCGCTACCGCACGGCCTATCCGGTGGAAGTGTGGCCGGTGCAGGTGGCCGAGGCGGCGTTCGAGCCGATCGAGCGCTCGGCGTTCGCACTGAACGGCAACGACAGCGTCGCCACGGTGCGGATCCGGCTGCAGCTGCAGGGGCAGGCGGCGTTCAAGACCCTGGGCATGCAACGGCTGCGCTTCTACCTGGACGGCGAAAGCCCGCTGGTGCATGCGCTGTACGAGCTGCTGCTGAACAACGTGTCCTGCGTGACCGTGCACGGCACCGCGGCCGATGCGGCGCTGCCGCCGCTGCGGCTGGGTCGCGACGCGGTGCGGGCGGTGGGTTTCGGCGAGGACGAAGGCCTGCTGGAATACGACCCGCGCTCGTTCCTCGGCTACCGGCTGCTGCAGGAATACTTCGTGCTGCCGGAGAAGTTCCTGTTCGTCGACCTGTGCGGGCTGGACCTGGCGCGTTTCGGCGCCAACGCGGTCGACGTGCGCCTGCACATCGACGCGTTCGAGCGCCCGGAGCGCGCGGCGCGGCTGGAACAGACCGTCGGCCGCGACAGCTTCCGGCTCAACTGCACGCCGATCGTCAACCTGTTCACCCAGGTCGCCGAGCCGATCCGGCTCGACCCGGCGGTGTACGAGTACCCGGTGGTGCCCGACGTCCGGCGTCAACTGGGGCTGGAGGTCTATTCGATCGACAGCGTCAGCCGCATCAGCCGTGGCGGGCAACAGGAAAGCGTCGTCGAGTTCCTGCCGTTCTTCTCGATCCGGCATGGCCTGCAGGGCGACCCGAACGCGTGCTACTGGCATGCGCAGCGGCGGCCGTCGCTGCGGCCGAACGACGACGGCAGCGAAGTGACCCTCTCGCTGGTGGACCGCAACATGGACCCGCGCCTGCCGAGCGTGGAAACCCTGACCCTGCGGCTGACCTGCACCAACCGCGACCTGCCCGGGGCACTGCCGTACGGCGGCGAAGAAGGCCGGCTGCAACTGGCCGACGGCGGCGCGATCGCCGCGGCGCAGTTGCTGAAGAAGCCGACCGCCACCTGGCGCGCGCCGATGCGCCAGGCCAACCAGTGGCGGCTGATCTCGCATCTGGCGCTGAACCACCTGTCGCTGGTCGAGCACGGCCGCGACGCGCTGCTGGAGATCCTCAGCCTGTACAACTTCGGCGACAGCGCCAGCCTGCGCAAGCAGATCGCCGGCATCGTCTCGGTCGACAGCCGCGCCTCGTCCGCCCGGGTCGGACGTGCGCCGAGGCAGTCGTTCGTCCGTGGCACCGAGATCGTCCTGACCTTCGACGAGGACCACTATGTCGGCAGCGGCGCCTACCTGCTGGCGCGCGTGCTCGATCTGTTCTTCGGCCTGTACTGCACCGCCAACTCCTACACCCGGCTCAGCGCATACAGCCGCCAGCGCGAGCGCGCGCTGGTCGACTTCCCGCCGCGCAGCGGCGCGCTGCCGCTGGTCTGAGCGATGTCCGCGACCGTTCCAGGCCAGGACCAGGCGGACGCCGCCCGCGCCGTGCCGGGGGCGCTGCGGGCGCAGGCCCCGATCGAGGGGCTGCTCGCCGACCCCACCCGCTACCGCTTCTTCCAGGCGGTGCGCCTGCTGTACCACGACCGCAAGCTGGACGGCACGCGGCTGGGCGCCGTCGATCCGGTGCGGTTCGGCGTGACCGAGTCGCTGACGTTCCCGCCGAACGAGATCCATGACCTGCGCGACGCCGATGCCGACGGCAGCGGCGAGGCCCGGATGATCGTCAACTTCTTCGGCCTGACCGGCCCGTCGGGCGTGCTGCCGTACACCTATACGCGCTGGCTGATCGCGCGCGCGCGCAGGCGCGACTACGGTCCGCGCGATTTCATGGACATGTTCAACCACCGCCTGCTGCTGCTGTTCTGGCACGCCTGGCGCAAGCACCGGCCGGACATCGAGCTGGAGTTCGGCAACACGCGCGGCCTGCCGCGCCACGTCTTCGACCTGGTCGGCATGGGCACACCGACCCTGTTCCGGCAACTGCACACCGGCGACGGGGAAGAGGGTGCCGGCGGCGGCCGCGCGCGCCTGCCGGCCGCGGCACTGGCCTACTACAGCGGTCTGATCACCCAGCGGCCGCACGGGCTGGGCTCGATCTCGCAGGTGGTGGGCGACGTGGTCGGCGCCCCGGTGGCCGCCCACGGCTGCTTCGGCAACTGGCAGGCGATCGCATCCGGCGACCGCACCAGGCTGGGCCGCAGCGCGCACGCGCTGGGCGACGGCTGCGTGCTGGGCACCCGCTTCTGGGATCGCCAGACCACGGTGCAGCTGGTGGTCGGGCCGCTGGACCGCAGGCGCTTCGAACGCCTGCTGCCCAGCGGCAGCCTGCTTGGCGGGCTGGTGGAACTGACCCGCTTCCTGACCGGCCTGGCGCTGGATCTGCGTATCAGACTTGCACTGAGGGCGGATGCGGTTCCGCCGCTGGTCCTCGGATCCCAAGGCGCGCAGCGCGCCCGGCTGGGCTGGAACACCTGGCTCAGCGGCCGTACCTCGGCCAGTCCGGCCGACGAGGCCGAGTTCCATTTCCACGCGATGGGAGGCGAATCATGGCAGTGAATCCGCGCGCGACGGTCGCCAGGCTCAACAGCACCTGCCGCACCGCGCTGGAAGCCGCCGCCGGGCTGTGCATGTCGCGCGGCCACCACGACGTCGAGATCGAGCACTTCCTGCTGAAGCTGGCCGAAGTCGACAACAGCGACATCCGCCGCGTCCTGCGCCAGTTCGAGCGCACGCCCGAGGCGCTGGAGCGCGCGCTGGAGAAGACCCTGGAGGGCCTGAAGGGCGGCAACACACGCACGCCGTCGCTGTCGCCGCACCTTCCCGAACTGCTGGAACGCGCCTGGGTGGCGGCGTCCCTGGAAATGGGCGAGAGCCGCATCCGCAGCGGCCACGTGCTGCTGGCGCTGGTGGCGGACGCCAACCTGAAGCGACTGCTGTCGCGCGAGGTGCAGGAGGCGCTCGCGGTCAACGTCGAGACGCTGCAGGAGAACTTCCACGCGATCGTCGACGGTTCGGCCGAGGCGCGCGAGGCGCGCCTGCTCGGCGACGGCGCCGGTGGCGCCGCGGCGACGCCGGGCGAGGGCGGGCCGGGCGGCAAGCCCAGCGCCACGCCGAACCTGGACAGGTTCTGCATCAACCTGACCCAGCGCGCGCGCGCGGGCGCGCTGGACCCGGTCCTCGGCCGCGACGCCGAGATCCGGCAGATGATCGACATCCTGACCCGGCGCCGGCAGAACAGCCCGATCCTCACCGGCGAGGCCGGCGTCGGCAAGACCGCGGTGGTCGAGGGCCTGGCCGGCCGCATCGTCGAGGGCCTGGTGCCGCCGGTCCTGCAAGGCTTGGAACTGCTGGCGCTGGACCTGGGCCTGCTGCAGGCCGGTGCCAGCGTGAAGGGCGAGTTCGAGGCGCGGCTCAAGGGCGTGCTCGACGAGGTCAAGGCCAGTCCCAAGCCGATCGTCATGTTCATCGACGAGGCCCATACCCTGATCGGCGCCGGCGGCGCGGCCGGCCAGAACGACGCGGCCAACCTGCTCAAGCCGGCGCTGGCGCGCGGGGAGTTGCGCACCATCGCGGCGACCACCTGGTCCGAATACAAGAAGTACTTCGAGAAGGACCCGGCGCTGACCCGGCGCTTCCAGGTGGTCAAGATCGAGGAACCGGAGGACGCGCGCGCGCTGGCGATGCTGCGCGGCATGGCCAAGGCGATGGCCGCGCACCACCGCGTGCGCATCCTCGACGAGGCGATCTCCGAGGCGGTCAAGCTGTCCTCGCGCTACATCGCCGGGCGCCAGCTGCCCGACAAGGCGGTCAGCGTGCTCGACACCGCCTGCGCCAAGATCGCGATCAGCCAGAACGCGGTCCCGGCCGAGATCCAGGACGCGCGCCAGCAGCGCGCGGTGCTCGCCACCGAACGCGAGCTGCTGAAGGCCGAAGCGGCGGCCGGCAACGACCATGCCGAGCGCATCGCCGCGATCGACGCCGAGGACGCCGGACTCGCCGCCCGGCTGGAACAACTGGAAGCACGCTGGGAACAGGAGAAGGGCCTGGTCGGGCGACTGCACGAGCAGCTGGCCGCGCTGTCCGACGACGACCCGGACGCCGGCGCGATCCGCGAGCGCATCCGCGCGCTGCGCGAGGAACTGGCCAAGGTCCAGGGCCACGCGCCGATGGTCAACGCGCTGGTCGACGGCAACGCGGTCGCGCAGATCGTCGCGGCCTGGACCGGCATCCCGGTCGGCAAGATGGTCAGCGACGAGATCCAGACGGTGCTCAAGCTGCGCGACCTGCTCGAGGAACGGGTGATCGGCCAGGGCCATGCGCTCGACGCGATCGCCCAGCGCGTGCGGACTTCCCGCGCCAACCTGGAGGACCCGGGCAAGCCCAAGGGCGTGTTCCTGCTGGTCGGCACCTCGGGCGTGGGCAAGACCGAGACCGCGATCGCGCTGGCCGACGTGCTGTACGGCGGCGAGCGCAACATGATCACGATCAACATGTCCGAGTACCAGGAGGCGCACACCGTCTCCAGCCTGAAGGGCTCGCCGCCGGGCTACGTCGGCTACGGCGAGGGCGGCGTGCTGACCGAGGCGGTGCGGCGGCGGCCGTACTCGGTGGTGCTGCTGGACGAGATCGAGAAGGCCCACCCGGACGTGCTGGAGCTGTTCTTCCAGGTGTTCGACAAGGGCCGGATGGAGGACGGCGAGGGCCGCGAGATCGACTTCAAGAACACCTTGATCCTGCTGACCTCCAATGCCGGCACCGAGCTGGTCATGGAGGCCTGCCGCGCCGGCGATCCGCCGCCGGCGGAGGAACTGGACCGGCTGCTGCGGCCGGAACTGAACCGGGTATTCAAGCCAGCGTTCCTGGGCCGCACCACGGTGATCCCGTACTTCCCGCTGCGCGACGAGCAGTTGCAGAAGATCGCGCGGCTGAAGCTGGACAAGATCGGCCGCCGCATCGCCGCCAACCATGGGGCCCGCTTCGAGTACACGCCGGAGCTGGTGGCGGCGATCGCCGCGCGCTGCACCGAGGTCGACTCGGGCGCGCGCGCGATCGACAACATCCTGTCCGGCACCCTGTTGCCCGAGGTCGCCGGCAGCGTGCTCGAGCGCATGGCCGAGGGCGGACAGGTCGCCGCCATCCACGCCGGGCTGGGCGAGGACGGCCGCTTCAGCTACCGGATCGACTGACCGCGCGGCGCCCTGCGCGGTAGTCCGCTTGGGCTAGGCCGTATTGCGAATGTCGCCGGCGTCCGCGGACGACGACGATAGCGGCGAGAAGCCCGGCACCACCATTCCCCTCCGGCGTCGCACCCATGGGCTACACCACCAGCCGCCGCATGTACCAGCTGAGCACGCCGCTCGGCGAAGACGCGCTGTTGATCCAGGAGTTCGAGGGCGTCGAGGGCGTGTCGCGGCCGTTCGAGTTCAGGCTGGACGTGCTGTCCGAGCGCGACGACATCGATCCCGCGGAGCTGATCGGCAAGCGGGTGACGCTGCGGATCGAGACCGACGAGGATTCGCGCCACTGGACGGGCATCGTCTCGGCCTTCGTGCGCATGGGCCAGATCGACGACCCGGCCACCGACGGCAACCTGCTGACGTGCTACCGCTGCACGATCGTGCCGTGGCTGTGGCCGCTGACCCTGAACGAGGATTCGCGCATCTTCCAGCAGACGAGCATCCCGGACATCGTCGAGGCGATGCTGGGCGAGTACAACCTGCGCGACTACGAACTGGAGCTGCGCGGCGCCTATCCGCAGCTGGACTACTGCACCCAGTACCGCGAGAGCGACTTCAACTTCATCTCGCGCCTGCTGGAGCGCGCAGGCATCCACTACTACGTCAAGTACGGGCCCCAGGCCGAGACGCTGGTGTTCACCGACAACAACGACAGCCATCCGCGCCTGGAGCGGGACCTGATCCGCTACGCCGAGGCGCGGGCCGCGGAGGAGGAGGACACCGTCACCGCGCTGGTCCACCGCAGCCAGCTGCGCAGCGGCCGCATGGTGATGCGCGACTACAACTTCGAGAAGCCCACCGATACGCTGGAGGCCAGCGTCGATTCGCTGGTAAGCCTTGGCGACAACCAGAACTACGAGCGCTTCCTGTATCCGGGCGACTACGGCCAGCGCGACGAGGGCGAGCAGGCGGCGCGGGTGCGGATGGAGGCCGAGGAGGCCGAGCACGAGATCCTCGACGGCGCCAGCGACGTGCGCACGCTGACCCCGGGCTACTGCTTCGAGCTCGACGGGCATCCGCAGAAGTCGATCAACCGGGAGTACATGGTGCTGTCGGTCACGCACCGCGGCAACAGCAACGTAGGCCGCGAATCGGCCGCGAGCAGCTACTCCAACACCTTCTCGATGATCCCGCGCAAGGTCGCCTACCGCGACCCCCGGGCCACGCCGAAGGCGACGATCCACGGGCCGCAGACCGCGGTGGTGACCGGGCCGTCCGGAGAGGAGATCTACACCGACAAGTACGGCCGGATCAAGGTGCAGTTCCACTGGGACCGCCGCGGCGAATACAACGACAAGAGCTCGCGCTGGGTGCGGGTGGTGCACGGCCATGCCGGCTCGCGCTGGGGGATGTTCATGCTGCCGCGGATCGGCGAGGAAGTGCTGGTCGCCTTCGAGCACGGCGATCCGGACCGGCCGCTGGTGGTCGGCAGCCTGTACAACGCCAACAACATGCCGCCGTACGACCTCCCGGGCGAAGCCACCAAGTCCACCCTGAAGAGCAATTCGAGCAAGGGCGGCGACGGCTTCAACGAGCTGCGATTCGAGGACAAGGCGGGCAGCGAGGAGGTCTTCCTGCACGCGCAGAAGGACCTGCAGACGCAGGTGCTGAACAACAGCACGGCCTCGGTCGGCGCCAACCAGCAGCTGACGGTGGGCGCCAACCAGCTGATCCACGTCGGCAAGGAGCGGCACCTGGTGGTCGGCGAGCGCGAGTTCGTCAAGGTCGAGAAGGACGTCTTCACCGAAATCGGCGGCAGCACCTCGTTCCAGGCGGGGCAGGACCTGCACCTGAGCGTGGGCATGGATACCGCGATCGACGCCGGGATGGACATCCATCTCAAGGCGGGCGTCAACATCGTGCTCGATGCCGGGGTGCAGATCAGCCTGAAGGCCGGCGGCAGTTCGATCACGATCGGGCCGGCCGGCGTCACCCTCGACGGCGCGCTGGTCCGGGTCAACTGTGGTGGCAGCCCGCTGTCGGCGAAGAAGGGCAACAAGCCGGACAAGGCCAAGCTGGCGGACGCGGCGATCAAGGGGGTCGCCGGCAAGGTCAGCAATCCTGGCCAGCAGGCGCAGGCGCAGGCGCTGCGCAAGGCCGCCGCGCAGGCGCAGCCGTTCTGCGCCGAGTGCGAGGCGGCACGTGCCGCGCTGCGGGCGCTGGCGTGAATCGGTGGCACGGGGAAGGGAAGCATGTGACATGACCGAATCGCGCAGGCCACGGCCGTGATCGACCCGGCGCTACTGGAGCGGCTTCGAGGCGTCGCCTTCGACGGTGCGGCGACCGCGCGCGACGGCGTGTTCGCGGTGCTCGACGGCGCCATGGTCGAGCGGCTGCCGGCGCGCCTGGCGGTGTCCGGCTGCGAGTATTCGTGCCTGTTCTCCGGTGCGCTCGACCCGTTGCTGGAGGAGGCCGCGCCGCACCTGGTCCGGCTGCGCGCGGACGACCCGTTCGGCGAAACCGTGCTGCGCCAGGGCTGGAACGACCACTGGGGCATCGTGCTGCACGCCGGGCCCGGCATGGGCCTGTACGAGGTGCGCCAGCACCTGCGGCGGCACCTGCGGGTACTCGATGCCGAAGGCCGCGCGATGTTCTTCCGCTTCTACGATCCGCGCGTGTTCCGGCTGGTCATCCCGCAGCTGGAGCGGCAGGCACGCCGCGATTTCTTCGGTCCGATCCGGCGCTTCGTGGTCGAAGACGAACGTCCGGACACGGTGCTGTGCTTCGAATCCAACGGCGCGCTGCAGGGCCGCGCGGTGGCGCTGTCGCCCGCGACACTGGATACGGCCTGAAGGAGGACGCAGATGTTCCAGTTCAACCGTAAGCAATTGGCCTCGATCGGAGAGCGCAGCCTGCAGGCGCGGCTGGGCGGCTACCTGGTCCGGCATTTCCCGCAGCTGCGGTCCGCGCCGGCCGGCCAGTTCGGGCATGAGCTCGGCGAGCTGCTGGCCGAGTCTCGCCGCTACGGCCTGCGCAGCCAGCGCGCCAGCGCGCTGTACGTGCTGGCCAACGTGGTCGCCGGCCGCGAAACGGTCGCCCGCGATCCGGCAGTGCGGCAGATACTGGCCGCGCGCGGGCGACCGCTGGCCGACCGCGCGCTGCTGCTGCAGATCTGGCTGACCCGGGCCGGCGCCGGCCTGCAACGGACATCGCCGCCATGAGCATGTTCGGCAACCCGGCCGGCGCAGCAGGGGCGGCGCAGCAGGCCGCTGGCCAGGCGGTGCAGCAGGCCGCGCAGGCGGCCGATGCCGCCGCGCAGCAGGCCAGCCAGGCGGCGCAGGGCGCGATGAACGAGGCGCAGGGTGCGATCGCCACCGCCGGCCAGGCCGCGGGCAGCGCCGCCAACGGCGCCCTGCAGCAGGCCCAGCAGGCGATCGGCCAGGCCGCGCAACAGGCGGGCCAGGCCGCGCAGGGCGCGATGGCGCAGGCCAACCAGGCGGTCAACGATGCCCGCGCTGCGGCCGAGAACGCGGCGCAGGGCGCGATGGCGCAGGCCAACCAGGCCATCGACGACGCCAAGCAGATGGCGGGAGACGCCGCCGACCAGGCCTTGGCCACCGCGCAGGATGCGATCGACCAGGCCCAGGCCCAGGTCCAGGGCGCGGTGCAGGGCGCGATGGAGACGGCCGCGCAGAAACTCGACGAGGCCCAGGCGCTGGCCGACGAGGCCGCGCAGCAGGCGCTGGCCAAGGCCAACGAAATGATCGACAACGCCACCGGCCTGATCGAGGACACCGTGCAGCAGGCGCTGGCCGGGGCCAACGAAGCGGTCGGGCTGGCGCGCGAGATCCTCGCCGGCGCCAGCACCCAGGCGCTGCAGGAGGTGCTCGATCAGGTCCGCGGACCGCTCGACGACGCGCTCGGCGTGCTTGGCGCCGCGCTGGACGAGTTGCCCGACCAGTTCCCGGAACTGCCGGTGGACCTGCCCAGTTCCGACTGCCCCTACGTGCAGCAACTGCGCGATGCGCTGGCGCAGCAGCTCGCCGGCGCCGGCAACGCGCTCGGCAACGCCGGCAACGCGCTCGGCGCGGTCGATGCGCTGGCGCAGCAGGCGAACAACGCGCTGGACCAGGCCAACGCGCTGGCCGACCAGGCCACGGCCGCGCTGGACCAGGCCCTGGCCGCGCTGGACCAGGCCCAGCAACAGGCCAACGCGGCGGCGCAGGAGGCGATCGCCACCGCCAAGCAGGCCGTGCAGGAGGCGCGCGACGCGGTCGAGAACGCCGCCCGCGAAGGCATGCAACAGGTGCAGGACGCGGTCGACGGCGTCCAGCAGCAGGCGCAGCAGGCCGCCGAGGGCGCGGTCGAACAGGCCAGGGAGATGGTCGACCAGGCCCAGCAGCAGGCCAATGACGCCGCGCAGGACGCGATGGCGCAGGCCGGTGCGGCGGTCGACCAGGCGCAACAGCAGGTCAACGACGCCGCGCGGGAAGCGATGGCCCAGGCCAGCGCCGGTGCGCAGCAGGCGCAGCAGGCGCTCAACGATGCCGCGCAGGGTGCGATGAACCAGGCCCAGGAAGCCGTGCAGCAGGCCGCGCAGCAGGCCGGCGACGCCGCGCAGGAAGCGCTGGGCAGCGCCCAGCAGGCGATCGGCCAGGCCAGCCAGGCCGCGCAGCAGGCCGCTCAGCAGGGCGTGGCCCAGGCGCAGGGCGCGGCCCAGGCGGCGGGTGCGGCCGCCAGCCAGGCGGCCAGTTCGCTGGGCAACGCCGGCAACGCGCTCGGCAATGCCCTGGGCGGTCTGGGCGGATAGGCGCGCGCAGCGGCGGCGCGCGAGCCGCGCCATGCGGGCTTGCGTCGTGGTGCCGCCCGGCCGTCGATCCGCGCCGCCGAGCCGCCGCCCGGACGGCAGCGGAAACGGACGCCACATGCGCCCTGCGCGCAGGCAGCCGACAACCCTGGCGCGCTAGGGGATCAGCTCGGTGGTCTGGCCCGGATTGACCACGGTGACGATGCCGGCCCACAGGCAGTTGCAGGTGCTGGTCATGTTCAGGCACGGCTGGTTGCCGAGCATCACCGTCGGGCTGCCCGGCACCCACGGCGCGACCGTGGCCGGTATGCACGGCTGCGGGGTCAGCACGCCCAACGCCGCCGAGGTCGCCGCGGCGACCTGGGGATTGGCCAGCGACAGGCACATGCCGAACGGCATGATGTTGAGCATCGGCTTGTGATCCATGATCGTCGCCGCCGGCTGCTGGCTCGACAGCATGCGGTTGACCGGCAGCACCGTCAGCGTCGACGGCGCGACGCCGAACGAACACATCAGCGTGGCGCCGTTGACCACATGCGGGACCATGGGCCGTCTCCGTCCGCGCCCGGGGGCGGCGCGGTCACTGGCTGATCGCGACGATCTCGACGCGGCGGTTCTCGGCGGCGGCCGGATCGGCGGGGTTGAGCAGGCTGTCGAACCCCATCCCCTGCGTGTTCAGGCGCGCGCCGGCGACGCCGCGCTGGACCAGGAAGTCGCGCACCGACCGCGCCCGCGCCTGCGAAAGCCGCCGGTTGTAGTCGGCCGAGCCGACGCCGTCGGTATGGCCGATGATGGTGAAGTTCCGGTCCTGCAGCTCCGGCGAAGCCAGCGCGAGCGCCAGGTTCTCCATCGTCTGCAGCGAGCCGCCCTCGATCTGGCTGGAATTGAAGCCGAACTGGATCTGCATCGAGATCGAGGCCTTCTGTGCCGGTGCCGCGGTGCTGGCCGCCGCCGCGCCGGGACGCAGCGCGCGCGTGCGTCCGGTGTCGACCGCGCCGTCGGCGCCCGACTTCGAACGCAGCTGCTCGACGATCGCGTCGACCGAGGGTTCCTGGGCGCCGAAGTTGGACTGCGCACCGGCGCTTCCACACGCGGCGAACACGCCGAGCAGGACGGCGAGACGGATGCTGGTGCTTGCCATGGCATGGGTCCTCGACAGGCTGCGGGAAGGGTCGGATTCGCGGTCGAGTGTGGTCCTGCGCGACGGCCTTGGCGATACGCCATTCGCCATATCCCGCTGTGTATAGCGCCCGGTCCGGCACCGGCGGCGGAAGGTCGGCCGCATGCACGGCCTAGCGCGGAAAGGCTATCGCCAGCGTCGCCGGCTTGGCGTACAGATGGTTCCATGGAGCCGATGCCGACCCCGGGTCCTGCTGCTGGTCGGCGCGGGCCGAGGGAGGCCACGTGACGGGCTGGCTGGCGGGAATGCGCGGGAACCTGCTGTGGACGCTGGTGATTCCCGGCGCCGGCGCGGCGATCGTGCTGGTGATCGCGACCGGCATCGCGCTCACGCGTGCCGAGGATCGCGATTTCGACCGCAACGGGCAGGCGTTGGCCGAGCGTGTCGCCGCGGCGGGGAATCCCGGATCCGGCACCATTCCGGTCGCCCAGGCCGTGCAGATCCTGGATCCGGGCGTCCGCATCGAGCGCCAGCGCGGCGACGGCTCCTGGGCCGGCGACGTCGGCCGCGCCGGGCCGGCCGGCCTGCACCTGCCACGGCTGTACACCAGCGCCGGCCCGGCCGCAGTGCGGCTGCATGTGGACGGTTCCGCACTGGCCGCGCGGCAGTCGCGCATCCTGCTGGGCTGCGCGGCGGCGATCGCCGCGATCGTGCTGCTGTCGGCGGCGGTGGCGTACGCCGCCGAGCGCAGGGTGCTGGGGCCGCTGCGCGCATTGGCCGCGGACGGGGACGACGTCCCCGCCGCCGGCGACGGGATCCAGGCGCTGGGGTCGCGCATGCGCGCCCTGCAGCGCGACCTCGACGCGTGCCGCGAGGCATTGCGGCAACGGACCTACGAGGCCACCCACTACCAGGCCGGAGCCAGTTCCGCGGCCACCGGCCGGGCGCAGTCGCTGGCGGTGGTCGGCGACCGCCTGCGCCAGCCGCTGCAGGCGATGACGCTGTTCATCGACAGCCTGAAGCGGGAAGCCTCGTCCATGACCCAGCGGCAGGCGGTGGAACGCCTGCAGCAATGCGCGGCTTCGGTGCGTACGCTGCTGGACGAACTGCAGACGTATGCGCGCCTGGACGCGGGAGTGGTGCCGGTGCAGGCCGACCAGGTGGTCGAGGTGGCCGCCGTGTTCGGCGCGCTGCGCGAGGATGCGGCACGCAACGCCGCCGCGCATGCGGTCGAGTTGCACTGGCACGACAACGGCGCCAGCCTGCGCAGCGATCCGGATCTGCTCGGCTGCCTGCTCGGCCATCTGATCGAGAACGCGATCGAGTCCGCGCCGCGCGGGCGGGTGATGGTGGCGGCCCGCCACAGGGGCGGGCGGGTCCGGCTGGAGGTGCGCGACAACGGCAGCGGCATCGCACGGTTGCACCAGGCCAAGGTCTTCGACGGGTTCTTCCAGCTCGGCGACGGCGCGCGCCGCTCCGAGCGCAAGCTCGGGCTCGGGCTGGCGACCTGCGCGCGGATCGCCAGCCTGCTCGGCAGCGGCATCGGGCTGCGTTCCGAACTGGGGCGGGGCAGCGTGTTCTGGATCGACCTGCCGCTGGCGGCGGCGCGTCAGGCGGCGGCGCACGCGCCGCGTCCGCGGCGTCCGGCCGCGTTCCCCGGGCCGCGTGCCGACGCGGCGTCGCTGTCGCCCAGGCGGGTGGCCGCGGGCGAGGCGTCATCCACCGCGGGAGTCGGCCTCCGACATCGTCCCCGCGAGGATCCGGCCGAGCAGGGCTGATTCCGGATCGCGGGAACCCGTTTCCAGCGCCGCCAGCTTTCCTTCGAGCCAGGCCGGATCGGTACCGTCCCACAGCAGCCAACGATAGGCCGTCCACCAGCCAAGTTCGCGGCTGCTCGATTCGGGCTGGATCTGCGTGGGCGTATCCGCGACCGTGGTCGCGAACGGGAACACGCCGAGGCAGATCAGCTTGCCGGCGCCGGCCAGGGTCTTCATCCAGATGTCCGGCACCATGTCCAGCTGCGTCCGCTCCTGCAGCAACCCGATGACCTTCGGGATCGAGGAGGCATTGACCAGATAGGAAGTGGCGCTGGCGAACGCCATGCCGCGCAGGTCGATCAGCTTCGTCCGCCGCTCGGCCAGCAGCCGTCGCCGGAGCCGGAACAGGTCGACCATCCCGTGCACATCGGTCGCATAGATGTCCGTCAGCAGCACGTCCCAGGGGCGGTCGCCGACCTCGGCCAGGGCCTCGCGGATCCGGCGCAGCGTCCACGGGCCGAACGCCACGTCGTCCTCGGCGATCCAGGCCGGGTACGCCGGGTCCGCGGCCGCCTGCAGGCATCGCCCATGGCTGATGCAGCACGCCTTCTCCGCCCAGTTCAACGTGCCCGGCGTGCCGAGCCGGGCCGCTTCCGCGGCATCGACTGCGACGAACCGGTTCAACGCGATCCCGGAGTCGCCCAGGTGGGCGTCGTAGCTGCGCACCACCGACGCCATCCGCTCGCGGGCGCGGTCGAGGTTGATGACATGGATCGCGCGTGGCAGCGGAGGGCTCATGGGAACCGGTGAGGGCACAAGGACGCCTGGCCCGGAGACTGTGCCGGGATCAGGTCCGGGTCAATACGGCCGTGCGCCGCGACCCGCCGGGTTCGGTGGCGGGTCGCGGCCAGTCCATGCCGCTCAGAAATCGTCGCAGCCGTTGCGGCGGTTGCCCTGGATGCAGTTGGTCAGGTTGGGCCGGGTCTTCACCCGCGACCATTCCCGCGCCAGCATGTCGCCTTCGTCGGTCGCGCTGGTGCGCAGCAGGTCGGAAACGACCGGGCAGATCGGGGCCATGCCGAGGTTGCGGTCGTACAGGTAGTTGTCCTGCGGCTGGCGCACCAGTTCGGTGGCGAACAGGGTGCCCTGCAGTCCGAACACGGTCAGCGCGACCGCATTGCCGGGCGCCTGCTCGAACACATAGTTGGTCGCGCTCAGGCCGCTGCCCAGGATCGGATAGATGCCGACCCGGGCGAACCGGTCGGCCGGACTGGCGAATGCGAGCGTGCCGGTGGTCGCGTCCGCCAGCGTCTCGCCGTTGCGCAAGCCGGTGACGGTACCGCCAAAGAAGCCGTTGGGCTGGCCGACCAGTCGGCTGTAGGGATCGGCGACGTAGAGCAGGGTGGCCGGCGTGATCTGGTAGGCGGTGGCGTTGCCGGGCGCCTGCTCGAACACGTAGTTGCCCGCGCTCAGGCCGCTGCCGAAGATGGCATAGGTCCCGACCGGCGTGGTCGGGGCGGTATCGGAGGCGAACGCGAGCGTGCCGGTGGTGGCGTCCGCCAGTGTCTCGCCGTTGCGCAAGCCGGTGACGGTGCCGCTCAGCAGGCCTTCGGGGTCGCCGTAGACGCGGCTGTACGGATCGGCCAGGTAGAGCAGGGTGGCCGGCGTGATCTGGTAGGCGGAGGCGTTGCCGGGTGCCTGCTCGAACACGTAGTTGCCCGCGCTCAGGCCGCTGCCGAAGATGGCATAGGTCCCGACCGGCGTAGTCGGGCCGGTATCGGAGGCGAACGCGAGCGTGCCGGTGGTGGCGTCCGCCAGTGTCTCGCCATTGCGGAAGCCGGTGACGGTGCCGCTCAGCAGGCCTTCGGGGTCGCCGTAGACGCGGCTGTACGGATCGGCCAGGTACAGCAACATGGCCGGGGACACGTCGAGGGTGCCGGGCGTCAGGCTGATCACGTATCCGGCCGGCGAGGTGAAGCTGCCGTCGATCGGGTACTGGCCTACGTTGCTGGTGATCGTCGCCGTCGTGGAGACGTCGCCGACGATCACGTTGGCGGCGATGTCGTCCAGGATCACCCCGTCGACATCGAATCCGAACGTCGGGTTGTCCAGTCCGTATTCGCGCGAGTGGCTGCCGATGACGACCGTAGCGGTCGGTTGCTGGGTGTAGATGAATTGATTGTCGGTATCCGAAACGGTGACGCTGCAGCTGCTGCTGTCATAGGCGCAGCCGTACAGGTTCGGCAGCGGCCCGGATCCGGCCAGCCCGCCGCGGGTCTCGCCGACCCAGGTGTCGGCCCAGACCCGCCACAGGTTGCCGGCGTCCAGCGTTGCGCCGCCGGTGTTCTGCAGGGTGCCCGCGGTGACCAGCGTGATGTCGTTGCCGGCGCTGACGTCGGCGGCCAGGGTCAGGTCGCCGGCCAGGTTCTGTATGAGCACGTCGTCGCCGGCGGCCAGGCCGGTCGCCGACAGCGCCTGCGGCGTGTTGTCCGCCGCCGCGAAGCCGAGCGCGTCGACGTCGCCGATCGCCAGCGCGCTGGTGTCGACGTAGTGGAACTCCCCGGCGGCGTCGCCGGCCAGGGTGTTGCCGGAAACGTCGTTGGCGGGGTTGTCCAGCAGCACGTCGCCGCCGGTGGAGCGCGCCAGCAGGCTTTCCGCAGTGATCGCGCCGGATGTGCCCTGGCCGATCCTGCCGGCGCTGACCAGTGCCAGCGTATAGCCGTCGACATTCAGGGCCGCATCGATCCAGATCCCCTCCGCGTCGCTGCCGCCGGCCTGCAGGCTCAGGTTGCCGACACGCTGCAGCGGCTGTTCCACGTCGATCAGGCCGGTCTGGATGTCGCTGCCCAGGACCACGTCCGGTGCGATGATGCGCTGGAAGTCGCCGGGATCGAGAACGAACCCGGCAGAGCCGCCGATCGAGATCGGATCGTCCGGGCGCTCGTAGACGTTGCCGTTGACATCGACACCGCCCGGGCGCAGGTTGATGATCCGGGAGGCCGCCACCTCTTCCCCGAACACGATCGCCGGCGATCCGTCGCTGGTGGCGGCCTGCAGCACGATTTCTTCGGCGGCCACGCAGGGGCCTGTATCGCCGCAGACGCTGCTGTCACTGGTGTACAGGAGGATGCCGGCCTGCTCGCCGTTGGTCGCGCTCGATTCCCCGACGATGCGCACGCGCGAGGTCGCCGCGCCGCCGATCCGGGTGCCCGCGCCCAGGAATACGCCCGCCGCCTGGTCGGCGTAGGAGGCGGAGGCGGTGCTGGAGGCGCGCCCGGCGATCTCGATGCTTCCGCCGTCGCTGGTCACCTGCGAGGACTGGACGGTCACGCCATATGCGTCGCGGGGAAACGAACTCGTCGTCGTCCCCACGCCGGTGATGCGTATATCGCCGCCCGCCCCGTGCAGTCCGCTGCCTGACGCCAGCACGACGCCATCGCCGCCGAACAGGTTGCGGCCGAATAGCTGCTGGCCGCCGCCGCCGCTGAAGATCGTGCTTTCGTACAGGGCCACCCCGGGGTCGTAGCCGCCGAGGCCGCGCAGGCGCACTTCGCCGCCGCTTCCGGTGGCGTCCCGAGTATCGATGCTGCTCGATTGCAACCGGATTCCGCCCTCTTCGCTCGTGGCCACGCCCTGGTCCGGGTTGTCCTGTCCGTAGAACCAGACGTTGCCGCCGCGGCTGAGGATGGTGGCGTTGGTCAGGTGGATGCCGGCATCGTCGGAATTCGGATTGGCGGTGGCGTTGGCGTCGGCATTGAACAGCACGTGCAGAGGGCCGCCGCCGCCGTCGATCGTGACTCCTTCGACCGGTGTACTGCCGTTGATGTGGATATCGGTACGGATCCCCCGGTGGGCATCGAGGCGGAAGGACAGCTCGGCAGTGCCGTTGCTGCGGACGATGTGCACCGGATCCGGGTCGGACAGGAACACGATGTCGCCGTTCGAGTCGCCCGTTGCCGGGTCGCCGGTGGTGATGTGCACGCTGGTGCCGGCGTCGAGCGCATTGTTGATGTCGCCGTCCTGGATGTAGCTGTCGCCTACCGGATCCAACGGATTCGATGGCAGGGAACCGCTGGCGTTGCCGTGCACGATGAAGACGTCGTACGGGTCGATCAACCAGGTGCCGGCTACGCCTTGAGGTGCGCCCGCGTCGATGCCAATGCCGCTCAGTTGCACGCCGCCGCCGGAAGTCTCGATCCATCCGCCGTTGCCGCCGGCCGTGCCGCCGCGCGCGGAGAACTGGCCATATGCGCGCAGCCCCGTACTGCCGAAGGCCCGGATGCTGCCGCCATCGCCGTTTCCGGTCGCGTTGGCGCGCAGTACGGTGCCGGCTTCGATCCCGATGGGGCCGTTGTCCGCGAGGAGCGCGATGCTGCCCCCGCCCGACACGCCGCTCGCATCGATTTCAATGGGCCCGGATATCGTGCTGTTGGGATTGTCGTACAGGAGGATGCCACCCTGCTCGGTGGCGAGACTCACCTCGCCCCCGCTTGCCGTTCCGAAGCCCCGGGCCTGCACGCGTATCGGACCGCTCAGCAGGATGCTGGTCCGGCTATTGAGGTCTCGGTTGTTGAAGGAAATGCTGCCTCCGCGGCCGGAGCCGAGCGCATCGCTTCGCAGCACCAGGGGGACGTCGTCCGGAGTGTCGAAGTTGTAGCTTTCCAGCCATGTCTGGAACAGGCTGTCGATGACGATCCGTCCGCCGCCGGTGGTGCCGCTGGCGTCGATCAGGGTAGGGTTGTCCGCGCCTGCCGCGCTGTCCGACAGGCCGGCGATGGTCACTTGCGCGGCGCGCAGTTCGATATCGCCGCCGGACTCGCTGGCGCCGGGTCCGGTGGCATCGACGACGGCTCCCAGGATGCCGGTGTCGGAATACCCCGTACCCACCTCCAAAACGCCAGCCCCGGCGTCGAGCACGATGCGGCCCCCGCGGTTCTGCAGCGTGCGTGCGCGGATGATGCCGTTGTGATGCAGGTACCCGCCAGAACTGTCGGAGTGGCCGGCATCGGTCTGGGTGCGCAACAGCACGTTGCCGCCGTCCGCCTGCAGCAGGCCTTCATTGGAGATCCGCCTGTCGCCCGCGCCCAGGCCGATCGACACCTGGGTGAGTCCGTCGCCGAAGAAGTCCAGCGTGACCTGCCGCGAAGAGGCCAGTACGACAGTGCCAAGGTCGGCGATGATGGCGCCTGCGTTGGTGATGTCGCCTCCCAGCAGGGCGATCGTGCCTCCGGAAGCGGCGACCAGTTCGCCGTAGTTCTCGACGAACCCCACGCTGGTGTTGCTTCCCGAGTCGAAAATGAAGCTTCCGTTGGCGACGCCGCCGAGGAAGTCCGGGTCGCTGATGGCGATCGTCGATGCGACCAGCCCGCCGACACTCACCCGCGCGGTCTCGCCGAAGAGCACGCCGTTGGGGTTGATCAGGAATACGCGGCCGTTGGCGTTCAGCGCGCCGAAGATCTCGGAGGGCACGGTTGTCATGACGCGGTTGAGCGTGACGCCGCTGCTGTCGACATGGTTGAAGGTGACGCTGGCCGATTGGCCGATCGAGAACGAAGTCCAGTTCACGATGGCGCCGGTCGTCGTCTGGTTGATGACCATGCGCGCGGTGTCGGGGATCGAGATGGCGGCGGCACCACTCACCACGGCCCCCCCGGTCGGAAGCTCGTCCGCCGGCGGGGCCGCCTGTGCCGTGGCCGCCAGCGCCACCAGGATCGCGCCGGTCAGCGGGCGGCGCAGCGTGTATTTGTGCCGGTTGCGTTGGCGGGTCATGTCGGTCACTCCGCGCTTCCTGTCAGAAGCTCTTCATCATCTGGACGTACGCCATCGGCGAACGATCGCCACCGTTGGCGGCAGTCCTGTGGACAAGCGGCCAGGCGGCGGTGGCACTGGCCGAGAAGCCGTTGCGGCTGCCGTAGTTCAGCCCGATGCCCGGGCCACGCAGCGTGCGGCCGCGGTCCGTATCGAACTCGCCGGGATTGTGGTTGAAGTCTCCGGTGCCGATGTCGTAGAACACGAAGCCGGTGAAGGACCGGCTCATTGCCCAGCGCAGCTCGACGTTGGCGATCGCGCCTTCGTCGACCAGCACGTCGCCCGGTTCGTAGGCACGCACCGCGCGCGGGCCGCCGAGCGCGAGCTTTTCGGAGGCGTCCAGGTTCCTGTCGGAGGCCTGGCCGCCGATCGCGACGTACAGGCTCAAGCGCTCGCCCAGCGCCTGCAGGCGCGCGGCCTGCAAGGTCAGCTTGTTGAAACTGCCGCCGATGCCACGGCCGAGGATGCTGTCGTCGACCACGCGCGAGGCTTCGTCGAGCAGGTCCAGGTCGCCGTGGTACAGCGCGCCGCTGGAACTCCAGTAGCCGCCCCCGCCGAAGCCGTCGCGCCGTTCCCAGGCCCAGCTGAAACCGACGCCGGTGATGCGCTTCTCCGACTTGAAGTCGACCGCGCGCAGTTCGTCGGTCAGTTCCTTGCGGTCGACGAATCCGCGCAGGAACAGGTTCTGGCCACGCTGGCGGATCAGCGGATGGGTGACGCCGATGTCGTAGATCCGGGCGATGCCGACTGCATCGAGGATCTCGAAGCCGCCGCCGAGGCTGTAGTACACCCGCGAAGCGCCCATTCCCAGCCGGGTGCCGTTGCTGCCCAGCGGCAGCTCGTAGGCGATGCGCCCGAACAGGGTGCCGTCGCCGCCGAACAGGCGGTCGTCCGATGCCAGCAGGCGCAGGTCCAGGTTGTCGCCGATGCGCAGCGGACTCGCCCAGCGCAGGGTGCCGCCCAGGCGCCAGCGGCCGACTTCCTCGTTGCCGTGGTTGTCCAGCTCGACGTTGAAGCGCACCCGGTCGCCGGGCGCGACCTGCACCACCAGGTTGCTGCTGCCGGCCTGGCGGCCGGTTTCCAGCACCGATTGCGGGCGCACGCCGGGCAGGTCGGACATCAGCAGCATCGTCCGCTCGTAGCGCGGTCCGTCCAGCGGCTCGCCCACGACCAGCGGCGCGAGCATCGCGGCGATGCGCTCCTCGGAGATCGGGGTGGCCGGATCGAGCTCCAGCGATACGCCGCCCAGCCTGCCCTCGACGACGCTGATCTCGACCGTGCCGTCCATGATTTCCTGCACCGGCAAGACCGCCTGCGCCAGGACGTAGCCGTGCTCGTGGTAGTGCCGGGTGACGCGCTGGGCGAGCTGCTGCAGGTCCGCGAACGCGACGGTGCGTCCGATCCGGTCCGCGACCAAAGCTTCCAGTTCCGGCGTGCCGAACGCGGTCGCGCCCCGGAACACGACCCGCTGCAGCACGAAGCTGGCCTCCATCTGCGGCGGCGGCGCCAGTTGCTGCGGCTCCTGCGCGGACATCTGCGCACAGCCGGTGCGGCAGCCCGGGCCGTCGTCGCCGTCCGCGCCGGTCGGCCGCAGGTCCGGCAGGTCGGGTGCCGGCAACTGCTGCGGCGACTCCTGCGCCTGTGCCGGCAGCGACAGCGCAGCGGCCAGGGCGAGGACCAGCAGGCGCGGCCCGGTGCGGACCACCGCAGGGGATATCGGATGCGGAGTGGCGGCCATGCTCAGTTCCTCGTAGTCAGGCGCCAGTTGCCGATGACGTTGAACGGCGCCCAGAAGAACGGATGCTCGAATTCCTGCCGCGACAGAAGCGCCAGCTGGGCATCGCGCATCGCGCTCTGCACGTCGGTGCCCTTGGCCAGTTCGCCGTACAGCGTGGTCATCAGCACTTCGGTGGCGTCGTCGGCGACCGGCCACAGCGAAAGGATCAATGCCGACGATCCGGCCGACAGGAATGCGCGCGAGAAGCCGAGCACCTCGTCGCCGGCGGCGATGCGGCCCAGGCCGGATTCGCATGCGGACAGCGTCACCAGCGCCACGCCGTCCATGTCCAGTGCCAGCACCTCGTGCGCTTCCAGGAAACTCTGCCTGCCGTCCTCGTTGGCCAGCAGGATGCGCGAATACAGCGGGTCGACCCGGTCGGCCTCGGCGTGCGCGGCCACGTGCAGCAGGCGCGCGCTGCCTGCCGATTCGCGGAAGCGGGTCTTGGTGGCGGCATCGTTGAGATAGAGCGTGGTGCGCGGGAACAGGGCCGCCAGCTTCTTGACCTCCTCCTCCGATGCCGGCAGCGCGTATTCCGGAGCGACGTCCGGGTTCCCGAACGCGACCAGCGTCGGTTCGACCCGTCCGTCCCTCGCGGCCAGCTGCGCCGCGATGCTGATCGATGGCGCGATCGCGATCGGGTGGCCCTGGATCAGGTATTCCCCCCGCGGCCGCAACGCCTGGAACGGCAGGTAGTGCAGCGACCCGTGCGGCACGATGATGAGGCGCGTGCCCGGCTCCAGGCCGAGCGGCGGGATCAGCAGATCGCCGATCTGGCGCGCGCCGTCGACCGCAGCGTGGCGGCCGGCGACGATCGAATCGCGGAACGCCTCCACCAGCAGCTCCAGTTCGGCGCGGGGCAGCGGATAGGCGGTCTCGCGGATGCCGCCGGGCGAGACGACCCAGGCCAGCAGCCTGTCCTCGAGGGAATGGAACTCGATCACGCGCTCGTCGGGGCGCAGCAGGCCCTGCAGCGTCTTCAGGTCGATCGTGCTGGTAGCCGTCCGCGACAGCTGGCCGCGGTCGCGTACTTCGTCCAGCAGCGCCCGCGCCCGGCTACGCTCGCTGTAGTCGAACGCCTGCGCCGGTCGGCCCAGCTGCGAGTTCAGGTCGACCACGCGCTCGAAGATGTCCTGCACGTCGGAGAACAGGCCCATCTTGAATTCTTCGCTGCGGAAGCGGGCGCGCACCTGGTCCAGGCTGTCCACCGCCTGGGCCAGCGCATCGGTTGCGGCGGCCCGGTCGCCGAGCGCCAGCTCGCTGCGCGACATTCCCTCCAACGCCCACAGCCGCTGGTACGCGTCGTCGCTGCCGCCGCTGCGTTCCGCCAGCGCGCGGTAGCGGTCGCGCGCCTGTTGCGGCCGGTTCTCGGCCAGCAGCAGTTCGGCCTGGCTGCGTTCGAACTGGCCGTACAGGCCGGGCTCGGCCGGTACCGCCATTGCGTCCAGCAACGCGCGCGCGCGCGCCAGGTCGCCGGTCTTGACCAGCGCATTGGCCAGCGAGGTTTCCACCAGCGGCCGGTAGCGTTCCGAACTGCCCTGCAGCGCGGTTTCGTAGCTCGCCACCGCCGCGGCGTGGTCGCCGCGGCGCTGCTGCACGTCGCCGATGATCTTGTGCGCCGGACCGACCACCTGGGTTGGATCGGTGGCCTGGTACTGCAACGCCTGGCGGGCGAACTCCTCGGCCTTGTCCAGGTTGCCGGAATAGCTGTAGGCGATCGCCAGGTCGCGGCTGGCCTTGGCGACCAGGTCCTGGTTGCCGGTCTGCTCGCCCAGCGCCAGCGCCATGCTTGCCGCGCGGATGCTTGCGCGGAAATCGCCCGCTTCGGCCAGCGCCACCGCCTGGCTGCAGTACTGGTAGCCGTCGAGCTTGACCTCCTCCTGCTGGTACAGCAGCGCGCCTTCGCTGCTCAGCTGCAGCGCGGTGTCGGCATCCTGCATGCGCGCGGCGGCGGCCTCGGCCGACGCGCGCTTCGCCTCCGGAACATCCCCGGGCTCCCGGGCCAGCGCCTGCGTTCCGCCCAGGGCTGCCAGCAACAGCAACGCCGATGGGCGGATGAAGCATGGGAGCATGCGCATCGTCACTCTCCAGGTCGGGCGTGAAGCTGCCGCGTTCGGGCGACGCGAGGCGGCCATGCCGCATCGGGCCATCCGCAAGTCTAGGAAGCGGATTCCCGACACCACCATTGACAGGACGACATAGTCCTTTCGGCCAATCGTCTTCCGCGGGACGTCCGCACGTTGCATCGCGGCCACTTCCGGTGACCGCTTCCGGAGAAACGGAAACCTGCCCAGCGAACGGTCAGCGCCGTCGCATCCGCCGTCCGGCGCCGGTGCGACACCCGCATCCGGACTCGCGCGCACGCCGCTGGTCGGGCGACGGATCGACGGATGCGCAGCCGTGCCGCTGTCGTGATCGCCCGCCGCTTCCGCCCGGGAAGGGGCGGAGACAGGATCGGCGCGCCGACCGGCATCGCATGGCGGTTACGCGTGGATGTCCGGCCCGCCGGCTTTCGTGCGTTCTTCCCGTCCGCTCCGGCTTGCGCCACGCGAACGGCCGCGATGCTGCGGGTGGCGCACGAAGGCGCGAAGGCGGTCGGCGAGTGTTGCGAGGCGGCCAAGGCGGCGCTGGAAGCGCGGACCGGTCCCGCGACGCGTGGCGATGATTTCGTCGCCCAAGACCGGTTGGCGGTGCAAGGCTCGGAGGAATACGGCCAGTTCTATCTCGTCTTCCAGGCCCATCCGGGCGCCAGCGTGCGCGAGGCGGCGGGCGGCTGCATGCAGGCGGCCACGGCAATCAACACCGCCATCCCGCTTTCGCGGCCAGTCTGCGACCGGCTCGCGGCGGAGACTGCAGCCTGCTCAGCGCACCTGGCGGAGGATCACCACTACTGCGAAGATCCAGCACACCGCGACGAACCAGGCCAGCACGAAGTTCGGGTTTGTGCGGCGGTGGCGGAACAGGCGGTTGACCACCACCGCCACCAGCACCGGCACCACGAACATGGCGGTCGGCAGGACCCAGCCGGGCAGGGCGCTCATGCGAAGAGCCCCGCGGGCACGGTGGCCGGACGGCCGGCATGAGGCCGGCGCGCCGTCATGCGAAGGACGTCAGGCCGCCTCGTACGCGCCATAGCCGTGCAGCCGCGCGTAGCGCCGCTGGACCAGCTCTTCGACCGGGATACGCTCCAGCGTATCGAGTTCGTTGAGCAGCACGGCCTTGAGCCGCCTGGCCATCTGCCGCGGGTTGCGGTGGGCGCCGCCGGTTGGCTCGCGCACGACCTTGTCGACCAGGCCCAGGCCGTGCAGGCGCTTGGCGGTCAGGCCCAGCTGTTCGGCCGCGTCCTTGGCCTTGCCCGCGTCCTTCCACAGGATCGAGGCGCAGCCTTCCGGCGAGATCACCGAGTAGGTGCTGTATTCGAGCATCACCGTGCAGTCGCCCACGCCAATGGCCAGCGCGCCGCCGGAACCGCCTTCGCCGATCACGGTGCAGATTACCGGCACCTTCAGTTCGGCCATCTCCAGCAGGTTGCGGGCGATGGCCTCGGACTGGCCCCGCTCCTCGGCGTCGATGCCCGGCCAGGCGCCGGGGGTATCGATGAAGGTCAGGATCGGCAGGCCGAAGCGCTCGGCCAGCTTCATCAGGCGCAGCGCCTTGCGGTAGCCCTCGGGCTTGGGCATGCCGAAGTTGCGGCGGATCTTTTCCTTGGTGTCGCGGCCCTTCTGGTGGCCGATCACCACCACCGGGCGGCCGTCGATGCGGGCCAGGCCGCCGACGATCGCCTTGTCGTCGGCGAAGGCGCGGTCGCCGGCCAGTTCCTGGAACTCGTCGCAGAGCACGCGCACGTAGTCCAGGGTGTAGGGGCGGGCGGGGTGGCGGGCAAGCTGGGAGACCTGCCAGGAGCTGAGGTCGCGGAAGATCTGGGCGGTGCGCTTGCGCAGCTTGTCCTGCAGCGCGTGCACTTCGGCGTCGACGTTGACCGCCGGGCCGGTGCTGGCGCTGCGCAGTTCCTGGATCTTGGCTTCCAGGTCGGCGATGGGCTGCTCGAAATCGAGGTAGTTCGGGTTCATCCGTTAGCCGGCGGGGCCGGGGAGTGCAGGAGGCGGGCAGTGTAGCCGAACGGACCGGAAGCGACCGGACCGTACGGTACGGAGGGTGGGGTTGGGTCCAAGCCACCAAAGCCAAGGCAGGAGCGTCGGCTTCGGAGGGGGCCGCCGTGCCCAGGGGGTCTGGCGCATCGCTCCGCTGCGGCGTCCTGCCTCCGAGTCGCGACCGCAGCACATCCCTGTGCTGCTTGCGCCAGACCCCCTGGGCACGACGGCCTCGGGAGCTTTGAGGGCGTGGCTTCGATCGGAGGAGCAACAGCAAGGCTCCCTCCCCGGCCCTTCCTTTCGCCTGCGGCGAAAGGAAGGGAAAACCCATGGCAGCACTTGCTTTCTGTAGGAGCCCAGCTTGCTGGCGACACGGGCGTCGGAATCATGAGGGCATCGCCTGTGCCGACGGCATCGGGTCGCCGGCTGAACCCGGCTCCTACAACAGCCACAGCGCGACCGCTCTTCTGTAGGAGCTGACCTCAGTCGGCGACACGGGCGTCGGAATCACGACACCGTCGCCTGTGCCGACGGCGTCGGGTCGCCGGCTGAACCCGGCTCCTACAACAGCCACGGCGCGGCCGCTCTTCTGTAGGAGCTGACTTCAGTCGGCGACACGGGCGTCGGAACCACGAGGGCGTCGCCTGTGCCGGCGGCGTCGCGTCGCGGGCAAGCCCGGCTCCTACAAGAGCCAAGACCGGCAGCCGTGGGCTGTCCTCCGGCCGAACGAAGCCACGACCTGGAAGCTCCCGAAGACGTGGCGGGCCGGGGGTATTGCGGCAGTGGCCATGGATGGCCACGTCGGCGAGTCGGCACATGGATGTGCCGTCGAGACGACCGCAATACCCCCGGCCTGCCACGGCTCAGACCGAAGCCGACGCAAGCCTGGCGCTTTTGCGGTTGCCGTTGTAGTTACGCTTTTGCCGTTGCCGTTGAGCAGTTGCAATTGCATGCAGCGGGCAGCGGGCAGCGGGCAGCGGGCAGCGGGCAGCGGGCAGCCGGGCGACGGGCGACGGGCGACGGGCGACGGGCGACGGGCGACGGGCGACGGGCAGCCGGGCGACGGGCGACGGGCGACGGGCGCAGCGGCGTGCGAGGTCTTCGGCTCAGTGCGCCCAGGGGCGGCCGATGGCGACCTTGACCGCGCGCACGCCGGGCTGGGCGCGCAGTGCGTCGAGCAGCGGCGGGGCGACGCGGACCGAATTGGGGCCGTTGAGGTCGAGCACGCCGGTGGCGCCGTCGCCCTGGCGCCCGACCTGCAGGTGCAGGCGCAGCGGGGTCGGGCCGGGACGGTGGCGGGCGAGCACCGTGTCGATCCGCTGCCAGGTCGCCGGGTCGCGCAGGTCCACCCGCAGCGACAGCCGCTGCGCATGCTGCGCGCACAGCTGCTCGTAATCCCAGGCCTGCTTCAGGCGCAGGCTCCAGCCGCCGTTGAACTCGTCCTCGCGCAGGCCACCCTGCACCACCAGCACGCGGTCGCGCACCAGCAGGCTGGACAGGTCCTGGGCCACCTCCGCGAATACACCGCACTCCAGCCGCCCGCGGCCGTCCTCCAGTTGCACGAACACCTGGCTGTCACCCTTGCGGCGGATGCCGACCACCAGGCCGGCCACCACCACCTGCACCTCCGGCCGCCAGCCGCGCTTCTCGCCGGCGGCCGACCACAGCCGGTCCAGTTCGCCCAGGTCCGAACCGACCAGCTGCCGGACTTCCTCGCGGTAAGGATCGAACGGGTGGCCGCTGAGGTAGTGGCCGAGGGTGTCGCGTTCGCCGTCCAGCAACTGGCGCAGCGTCCACTCCTCGGCTTCCGGCAGGTCCAGCTTCAGCGCCGGGCCTTCGTCGCCGGCGGGCGCGCCGAACAGCGACACCTGGCCGGCGGCGCGTTCCTTCGCGAGCTGGTCGGTGGCCTTCATCACTTCCGGCAGTTGCAGCATCAAGGTGGCACGGTTGCGGCCCAGCGCGTCCAGCGCGCCGGCATTGATCATCGCCTCCAGCGCGCGGCGGTTGAGCTTGGTCGAATCCACCCGTCTGCAGAAATCGAGCAGGTCGGCGTAGTCGCCGCCGCGCTCGCGCTCGGCCACGATCGCCTCGCACAGGCCGCGGCCCACGCCCTTGATCGCGCCCAGGCCATAACGCACCGTGTCGGCGGCCACCGCCTCGAACATGTAGGCCGAGGCGTTGACCTGCGGCGGCAGCACGACCAGGTTCAGTCCGCGCGCCTCGGTGAGGAAGCCGACCACCTTGTCGGTGTTGTCCATGTCCGAGGACAGCGTGGCGGCCATGAATTCGGCCGGGTAGTGCTTCTTCAGCCATGCGGTCTGGTAGGCGACCAGCGAATACGCGGCGGCGTGCGACTTGTTGAAGCCGTAGCCGGCGAACTTCTCCATCAGGTCGAAGATCTCGTCGGCCTTGCGCTCGCTGAGCCCGTTCCTGGCCGCGCCTTCGCGGAACTTTTCGCGTTCCTTGGCCATCTCCGAGGCGATCTTCTTGCCCATCGCACGGCGCAGCAGGTCGGCGCCGCCCAGCGAGTAGCCGCCGACGATCTGCGCCATCTGCATGACCTGCTCCTGGTAGACCATGATGCCGTAGGTCTCCTGGAGCATGGCCTCGGTGCGCGGGTCGGGGTACTCGAATTCCTCCTGACCGTGCTTGCGCGCGACGAACGACGGAATCATTTCCATTGGACCGGGGCGGTACAGCGCGTTCAGCGCGATCAGGTCCTCGAAGCGGTCGGGCCTGGCGTCCTTCAGCGCGCGGCGCATGCCCGCCGATTCGAACTGGAACACCGAGCCGGTGTTGCCATTGGCGAAGATGTCGCGATAGACGCTTGCGTCGTCCAGCGGCAGCGTCGCGATGTCCAGCGGCGGGATCCCGGCGCGCCCATGCCGGACATTGATCGCCTTCACCGCCCAGTCGATGATCGTCAGCGTGCGCAGGCCGAGGAAATCGAACTTGACCAGGCCGATCGCCTCGACGTCGTCCTTGTCGAACTGGGTGACCGGGTTGCGGCCCAGGCCGTCGTGGTCGTGTTCGGCGAACAGCGGGCAGAAGGTGTGCAGCGGCTCGGGCGCGATCACCACGCCGCCGGCGTGCTTGCCGGCGTTGCGGGTCAGGTCCTCCAGCTCGCGGGCCAGGTCGATCAGGTCGCGGACGTCCTCCTCGGCGCCGTAGCGCTGGATCAGCTCGTCCGAGCGCATCGACGAATCCTTGCCTTCGCCCATCGCGTCCTTGAGCGAGATGCCCAGCACGATCGGGATCAGCTTGGCCACGCTGTCGACGAAGCCGTACGGGAAGCCGAGCACGCGGCCTGCGTCGCGCACCACCGCCTTGGCCGCCATGGTGCCGTAGGTGATGATCTGGCTGACCCGCTCGCGGCCGTACTTGCCGGCGACGTAGTCGATCACCTCGTCGCGCCGGTCCATGCAGAAGTCGATGTCGAAGTCGGGCATCGACACGCGTTCCGGGTTGAGGAAGCGCTCGAACAGCAGGTTGTACGGCAGCGGGTCCAGGTCGGTGATCTGCAGCGCCCAGGCTACCAGCGAGCCGGCGCCCGAGCCGCGGCCCGGGCCGATCGGGATGCCGTGGTTCTTGCCCCACTGGATGAAGTCGGCCACGATCAGGAAGTAGCCGGGGAAGCCCATCTCGATGATGGTGTCCAGCTCGAAATCCAGCCGCTCCACGTAGTCCTGGCGGGTCCTGCCGGGAGCCAGCGGGTTCTTCGCCAGGCGCGCTTCCAGGCCCTCGTGCGACTGCTTGCGGATCCAGCTGTCCAGGGTCTCGTCGGACGGCACCGGGTAGGCGGGCAGGGCGTACTTGCCCAGGGTCAGTTCGAGGTTGCAGCGGCGCGCCAGCTCGACCGTGTTGGAGATCGCGTCGGGCACGTCGGCGAACAGCGCGGCCATCTCCTCGGCCGACTTCAGGTATTGCTCGGCGCTGTAGTCGCGCGGGCGCTTGGGATCGTCCAGCACCCGGCCGGAGGCGATGCACACGCGCGCCTCGTGCGCGTCGAAGCCGGCCTTGTCCAGGAAGCGCACGTCGTTGGACGCCACCACCGGGATGCCGCGCGCGGCCGAGGCGTGCAGGGCGAAGGCGTTGAACGCCTCCTCGCCGTCGCGGCCGGTGCGCACCAGCTCCAGGCACAGGTTGCCGCCGAAGGCGCGCTGCCAGTCGGCCAGCTGCTGCTCGGCCAGGTCGTGGCGGTGCTCGGCGGCCAGGCGCCCGGCCAGGCTCTCGCGGCCGGCGAGCAGGATCAGGCCGTCGCCGCACTCGCGCAGCCATTCGGGCATCACCGCCACCCCGCCTTCGGCGCGGTGGCCCTCCATCCAGGCGCGGGTCAGCAGGCGCGAGAGGTCGAGGTAGCCGCCGTGGTCACGGCACAGCGCGGTCAGCCGCCACGGCGCCTCGCCGGGGCCGGCGGCCACCGCCAGGTCGGCGCCGGCGATGGGCTTGATGCCCACGCCTTCGGCCGCCTTGTAGAACTTGATCAGGGCGAACAGGTTGTTGAGGTCGGTGACCGCCAGCGCCGGCAGGCCCAGTTCCACCGCGCGGCTGAGCAGGTTGGCCTGCTTGGCCTTGGCCGGGTCGGCCTGGTCCGGTTTTTCGGGCACGCGGATGGTCGAGTCCGCAAGCGAAAACTCGGTATGGACGTGGAGGTGGACGAACCCGGACATGCGGCGACGAGGGTACCGGCGGGGGGGAAGGGGGACAAGGCTTGACGCGGGCGTGGCGGCCGGGAAGCGGAACCGTGCCGGGTCCGTGCCGCGCTTCTCCTTTGTAGGAGCGGGCATGACCGCGACACGGGCGTCTGGGCCACGAGGCCGTCGCCTGGGCCGACGGGCGTCGGGTCGCGGTCATGCCCGCTCCTGCACAAGGGCGCAGCACACCGCGCGCCGGTTTTGGTCCATCATCGCGCCGTCCCACCGGAACGGAGACCGTGGTGAACCCGACGCAACTGGCCCCGATCGCGCCCGGCGAACGCATCGCCACCCTCGACGTGCTGCGCGGGTTCGCCCTTGGCGGCATCCTGCTGATGAACATGGAATCCTTCGTCGGTCCGGTGCTGGGCGCCAGCACCGGCGTCGATCCGCAGCTGACCGGCGCCAACCGCATCGCCGACGGCCTGATCTACTTCTTCGTGCAGGGCAAGTTCTTCACCCTGTTCTCGCTGCTGTTCGGCATGGGCTTCGCGATGATGGTCCAGCGCGCCGCCGCGGCCGGGCGGCCGTTCGCGGGCCTGTACTGGCGGCGCAGCCTGGCCCTGCTGGGCATCGGCCTGGTCCACGCGCTGCTGGTGTGGTCCGGCGACGTGCTGGTCACCTACGCGCTGCTGTCGATTCCGCTGCTGGCGTTCCGCGACGTGCCCACGCGCTGGCTGGCCTGGCTGGGCGTGGCCTTCTACCTGGCCGCGCCGGCCATGCTGCTCGGGCTGGGTTTCCTCTCGCTCTGGGTCCCCGGCTGGGACCAGATCATGGCCCGGGGCGGGCAGGAAGTGGCCGGCCTGCTGGAAGACCAGCGCCAGGCCTACGGCTCGGGCAGCTACGCCGACGCGGTGGTCCAGCGCGTGCGCGACTTCGGCGTGGTCCTGTCCAACCTGATGGTGATAGGCGCGATGGTGTTCGGCATGTTCCTGATCGGCGCGGCGTTCCTGCGCAGCGGCGCGATCCAGCGGCCCGGGCTGCACCCGCGCCTGTACCAGTGGCTGCGCTGGGGCGTGCTGCCGGCGGGCCTGCTGGTGATGCTCGCCTCGCTGCTGATCCAGCCGTCGATGGCGTTCACCGTGTTCGACCTGCGCACCGGCCTGGCGCAATCGCTGGCCCTGGTCGCCGGCGCGCTGATGTGCCTGGGCTACCTGGCCTGGGTGATGCGCGCGCTGGAGCAGCCGGTCTGGCACCACTGGCTGGGCTGGCTGGCCCCGGCCGGGCGCATGGCCCTGACCAACTACCTGGTGCAGTCGGTCGTGTGCACGCTGGTGTTCTACGGCTATGGGCTCGGCTTCTTCGAGCACCTGCCGCGCTTCTGGCAGATCCCGTTCGCGCTGGGCCTGTTCGCGGTGCAGGTGCTGTACAGCCAGTGGTGGCTGGAGCGCTTCCGCTTCGGCCCGGCGGAATGGTTGTGGCGCTCGCTGACCTATATGCGCCTGCAGCCCATGCGGTTGCAGGCGACCTGACCGGCCGCGTGGACTAGACCCATGCCAGGGCCGGTCGATGGCGCGCTCCAGGTGGATGGCCTGATCCGGGCCGGCCTGCCTGTCGCCAACTTCCTCATCATGCTGGGGATCGGCATGGCGTTGACCGTGCCGGAGCTGGCACAGGTGGCGCGCCGGCCGAAGCCCTTGCTGGTCGGGCTCGCCGGCCACTACCTGCTCCTGCCACTGATCGGCTTCGCCTTCGCCTTCGCGTTCCTGTTCCGGCATTCCTACGAGCTCGCGGTCGGGTTCGTCCTGATCGCCGCATGTCCCAGTGCGAGCAGTTCGAACGCATTGACCTACCTGGCGCGCGGCAATCTGGCGCTGGCGGTAACGCTCACGGCGTCCAGCACGCTGCTGACCCTGCTCACCATCCCCCTGCTGACCGGAGCGGCGCTGCAGCTGTTCGCCGGGCAATCCAGGCCGATCCCGCTGCCCGTCGCGCAGATGCTGGGCCACCTGGTGCTGCTGGTGGTGGTGCCGCTGCTGGCGGGCATGGCGGCCCGGCACCTGCTGCCGCGCTTTTGCCGTGTCGCCGAGTCCTGGCTGAACAGGATCGGCCTGGTCCTGTTGCTGGGCCTGATCGCCGGCATCGTCGTGGACCAGCGGGAGGTGGTACTGCCCTGGATGGGCAAGCTGGCGCTGGCCACGGGCGGCATGTGCTTGGCGGCATTGTGTGCCGGGCACCTGCTCGGCCGACTGTGCGGGCTGGAGCGGCGCGATGCGGTGACCATCGGGCTGGAGGTCGGCGTGCAGAACTGCTTGCTGGCGTTCCTGATCGCCTTCAACGTGCTGCAATCGGTGACCCTGGGCATGCCGGCCGCCATCTATGGCGTGGTGATGTACGTGCTGGCGTTCGCGTTCGTGTTCGCCAGCCGCCGATCGATCGCCGCGCGCGCAGCGGCCGGAGCGGAAGTCTGAGGAGCCCGTCGGCGATCCCGATGACGTGTCCTACCTGCGATGGGTCCTCAGCGTCTCGGAGGGTTTCTCGCCGAACGCGCCGTAGTACTTCATCGCGAAGTTGCCCATATTGCTGAAGCCGCACATGAAGCCGATCTTGGTCACGCTGGTGCCGGGCGCGGGCCGGCTCAACAGTTCACGCGCATGGCGCAGGCGGACCTGGCTCAGGTAGACCATGGGCGAAACGCCATGGGTCTTCTTGAACAGCAGGAACAGGCTGCGCGCGCTGGTCTCGGTGATGCGGATCAGTTCTTCGATGGTGATCGACTGGTCCCAGTGCTGCTCGATGTAGTCGACCGCGCGTCGCACCTGCCAGGGTGCCGCCGCGCGCGGGGCCCCCTCCATCAGGTGCGAATAGTTGTGCCGGTTCGCGAACAGGAAGTTGACGATGATCGCGTCCTCGAGCTCGGCGACCACCAGGTCGGGAAGACCGTCCTTGTGGTGTTCGAGTTCGTCCGCCAGGAATCTCACCAGGCGCCCGTACGCGGCGACGTTCACCGGCTTGGGAGGACCGGTGAGCTTCAGTGGCGGGTCGATCGGCCTGTCCAGCAGGATCGAAAGCCGTTGCGCCAGGGCGGCAGGCGTGATCTTCAGGATCAGGTTGGAGAAGTCGCCGCTGTACTTGAACCTGCCGTCCGAGCTGGGACCGCCCGCAATTCCGCCGAGGTCCGGCCGGACCGGCACGACGTGTTCGTTCCACTGCACTTCGCCGCTGCCGGTGAGCGGGAATCCCTGCAGGTAGCAGTCGTTGTGCGCCAGCTGCGCATTCATCTGCCCGCCGTATCTGGCATAGGTCAGCGCGATCGAGGACAGCTGGCAATGATTCACCACGCAGTCGAAACGATCGCCCGCATCCGGGAATTCCAGCCTGCGCACCGCGAAAGTGCGGTTCAGCCAGTCATGCAGTTCATCCGCATCCCGGGTATGCAGGACGGGGTAGCTGTCGAGCAACGGTTCGCAGAGCATCCATTCAACTCCAACTTGCCTGTCGGAAATGGTCCTGCTGATGCCCCCCGGACCCGATGCATGTAGCGCATGGGTCGCCTCCTGTGGGGGATGGTTCTGCTATGGGAGGCAAGAATAGTCCGGCAAAGCGTTAAAGCCGCATAAAAAACCGATGACTGCGAGATTCAGCCAGCAAGTGCATGATCTAGGTGGCCCGGAGTCGGTGCGGGGCGTATCAGGGTCACCTTGACCCCCATCCGTCACTGAGCGGCAATGGACCTTCCTACTTCATACGCAGCAGGAATGACTTCAGGGCCACGGGCGACCCGGCCACGGGGCTGGTGCGGCCGACAGCCCATGCGTGGGTGGTGGCCGGCGGCAGGGATTCTCTTGCTTTTCGCCTTCAATTCCCCGGCGGCCGCCCAGGATGCGGACGAGCTGGCCAAACAGTTGTCCAACCCGGTCGCGAGCCTGATCAGCGTGCCGATGCAGCTCAACTACGACGATTGGGAGAGCGGCGGCAGCAGAACCTTCCTCAACGTGCAGCCGGTGGTTCCGATCTCCATCGGCGAGGACTGGAACCTCATCTCGCGCACGATCGTGCCGCTGGTCTACCAGGAGGACCTGTTCCCGGGCGCGGGCAGTCAGTTCGGCACCGGCGACGTCACCCAGAGCCTGTTCTTCTCGCCGAAGAAGCCGACCGCGGGCGGCTGGATCTGGGGAGTGGGGCCGGCATTGATGCTGCCGACGGCCAGTGACGACCTGCTCGGCACCGGCAAGTGGGGCGCCGGGCCCACCGCGGTGGTGCTCAGGCAGACCGAGGGCGGCTGGACCTACGGCGCGCTGGTGAACCACATCTGGTCGTTCTCCGGCGACAGTGACCGCGACGACGTCAACTCCACCTTCATGCAGCCATTCCTGTCCAGGGGCCTGGGGCAGGGGCGCACGGTCACCGTCAACTTCGAGTCCTCGTACAACTGGGAGGGCGAGCAGTGGACGGTTCCGGTCAATGTCGGCTACAGCAAGGTGTCGAAGATCGGCGGCCAGCTGGTGAGCTACTACGGCGGGGCACGCTACTACCTCGACGCACCCGATGGCGGTCCAGACTGGGGCCTGCGATTCGTTTTCACATTGCTGTATCCGAAGTAGCCGCGATGAAGTTATAGGGCGGTGAAATGCGGCTTCATCGCTGTTTTGCGCTATCCGGCCAGCCTGTTCCGATTCGCGGGTGGTGATGTGACGGTTGGCCGCTAGTCTGGAACTTGCCAGTCAGTCCGATCCCCCGTCTTCTCGGGCAACCACCGGTACGCGCCAGTGGCAGAGATAGGTTTCCCAGTCGCTCAGGTCGCAGCGCCCGCTCCGTCCGCGGACCGTGCCGACGGGATGGTCTTGATTTCCGGCGGTACCTTCCTGATGGGGTCCGACCGCCACTACCAGGAAGAGGCGCCCGCCCACCGGGTGACGGTGGATGGCTTCCTCATCGACCGTGGCCCGGTCACAAACCGCCAGTTCCTGGCGTTCGTCACGGCGACCGGGCATGTGACCGTCGCGGAAAAGTATCCCGATCCTTCCGCCTATCCCGGCGCGTTGCCGCACATGCTGCAGCCCGGATCGCTGGTGTTCTCGCCGCCCGCTTCCGTGGCGGGCCTGGACAATGCATACCAGTGGTGGAGCTACGAGTTCGGCGCGGACTGGCGGCATCCGTTGGGCAGCTTCAGCTCCATCGACGGGTTGCTCGATCATCCCGTGGTCCATGTCGCCTATGCGGATGCCTGCGCCTATGCGCAGTGGGCCGGCAAGTCGTTGCCTACCGAAGCGGAATGGGAGTTCGCGGCACGCGGCGGGCTCGACGCGGCCGAGTACGCCTGGGGCGACGAATTCGTGCCGGTCGGACGGCACATGGCCAATACCTGGCAGGGCCGCTTCCCGGTGGAGAACCTGCTGGCGGACGGCTACCTGCGCACGTCGCCCGTCGGGACCTTCCCGCCGAACGGGTACGGCCTGGTCGACATGATCGGCAACGTCTGGGAATGGACCAGCGACTACTGGACAGAACGCCATCCGCAGCCGGCCGGCAAGTCCTGTTGCATACCCGTCAATCCGCGGACAGGCACGGCGGCGGGCAGTTTCGATCCCGGGCAGCCGGCGGTCAGGATCCCGCGTCGCGTGCTCAAGGGCGGCTCGCACCTGTGCGCGCCCAACTACTGCCGCCGCTACCGTCCCGCGGCGCGCCACGCCGAACCCGAAGACACCTCGACCAGCCACGTCGGTTTCCGCTGCGTGCGTCGGGTCGTCCCCGCATTGGCCGATTCCCCCGCCCAGATACCCGAGTAGGAAGGAACCTCAGTCAGAAACCCCAGGAAGAACAATCAGGAGCAAACAGGTCATGGCAAAGAAAGAATTCAAGGGCGTCATCAAGCTCGACGTGCGCGACTCCACGCCGGACTGGGGTCCGTACACCCCCCCCAAGGCCCCGGAAGGGGCGCCGAACATCCTGATCGTCCTCTACGACGACACCGGCCAGGCCGCATGGGAGCCCTACGGCGGCCGCATCCACATGCCGACCCTGCAGAAGCTGGCGGACAACGGTCTCATCTACACGCAATGGCACACCACGGCGCTGTGCTCGCCGACGCGTTCGACCTTCCTGACCGGCCGAAACCACCACCTCAACGGCATGTCCTGCATCACCGAGGGCGCGCAAGGTTTCCCGGGTTGGAGCGGACGCACCCCCGAGGAGTGCGCGACCATCGGCCAGGTCCTGCAGGAGAACGGTTTCAGCACCTTCTGGCTGGGCAAGCAGCACAACGTGCCCGAGCAGGACATCTGCGCCGGCGGCAACCGTTCGGAATGGCCGGTGCAGAAGGGCTTCGACCGCTACTACGGCTTCATCGGCGGCGAGACCAACCAGTGGTATCCGGACCTGGTCGAGGACAACAAGTTCATCGACCAGCCCTACGGGCCGGAAGACGGCTACCACCTGTCCAGGGACCTGGTCGACCAGGCCCTGCAGATGATCAGAGACCAGAAGGCGTCCAATCCATCCAAGCCCTGGTTCATGTGGCTGTGTCCGGGCGCCAACCATGCCCCGCACCACGCGCCCAAGGAGTACATCGACAAGTACAAGGGCAAGTTCGACGATGGCTACGAAGCCTATCGCGAGTGGGTGATGAAGCGGATGATCGGGAAGGGCATGTTGCCGGCCGACACCAAGCTGCCGCCGATCAATCCGTTGCCCGAAGACGTGGCCAACCCCGCCGACGCGGTACGGCCGTGGGATTCTCTCAATGCCGACGAGAAGAAGCTATTCGCGCGCATGGCCGAGGTCTATGCCGGCTTCTCCGAGTACACGGACGTGCAGGTCGGCCGGCTGGTCGATTATCTGGAGCAGAGCGGCCAGCTGGAGAACACGTTGATCTTCTACTGCGCCGACAATGGTGCCTCCGGCGAAGGCAGCCCATCCGGTTCTGTCAACGAGAACAAGTTCTTCAACAACTATCCGGACGAGTTGTCCGAGAACCTGAAGTACCTGGACGTGCTGGGCGGGCCGGAAACCTACAACCATTATCCGACCGGCTGGGCGGTGGCGTTCTCCACGCCCTACAAGATGTTCAAGCGCTACTCGGAGTATGCCGGAGGCACCGCCTGCCCGATGGTCGTCCACTGGCCCAAGGGCATCAAGGCAAAGGGCGAGGTACGCAACCAGTACCACCATTCGGTGGACATCGTGCCGACCATCCTCGAGGCGGTGGGGCTGGAGATGCCCAAGGTTTACCGAGGCGTGGATCAGTACCCGCTGTCGGGCGTTTCGATGAAGTATTCGTTCGATGCCAAGCCGGATGCGCCCACGCAGAAGAAGCACCAGTACTACGCCATGCTCGGTACCCGCGGCATGTGGGAGGACGGCTGGAAGGCCGCCGCCTTGCATGCTCCGCTCACCGGCAAGGGACATTTCGACAAGGACGAATGGGAGTTGTACCACGTCGACAACGACCGTTCCGAGTCGAGGAATCTTGCCACGGAGCATCCGGACAAGCTCGAGGCGCTGATCAAGCGCTGGTTCGAGGAAGCAGAGACGAACAAGGTGCTGCCGCTGGACGACCGCAGCGCGGCTGAACTGCTGGGCGTGGAGCGCCCGACCGAAGAGCCGCCGCGCGAGCGCTACATCTATTACCCGGGCACCTCGCCGGTTCCGGAGGGTGTGGCGGTCAACGTGCGCGGCCGCTCGTACAAGATTCTGGCCGACATCGAGGTCGAGGACGCGGACTGCTCAGGCGTGATCTTCGCCCACGGTTCGCGCTTCGGCGGGCACAGCCTGTTCGTCAAGGACGGGAAGCTGCACTATGTCTACAACTTCCTCGGCATCAAGCCCGAGCAGAAATTCGTGTCGAAGACGCAGCTCAAGCCGGGCAAGTACTCCGTCGGCATGGAGTTTACCCGCGAGGCGGCGGGCCCCCACGGTGAATCGCTGGGCAAGACGAAGTTGTACGTGAACGACAAAGTCGAGGCCGAGGGCGAGATGAAGACCCAACTGGGCAAGTTCACCTTGTCCGGCGACGGTCTGTGCATCGGCCGCGACAGCGGCGACGCGGTGAGCGAGGACTACACGACGCCCGGCGAGTTCATAGGCGGTGAGATCAAGTTCGTCGGCGTCACCGTGGAGAAGGCCCAATACCTGGACCTGGAGAAGCTGGCGGCGGCGGCCTTCGCCGTGGATTGACGGCGGCTTCCGGAGGGTGGCGGGCCCGTGCGCTTGCATGGGTCTGCCACCGGAGTCCGCGCTCGTCGCCCAGTACAAAGGAGCCTGGCATGAAGGCACCGTCTGCAAGAACTCATGTGGTCGTGATCATGGTCGCGCTGTTGCTCGTCTGCATCCCGGCCACGGCGCTGGCTCAGGGCGTCTGGGACAGGTTCTGGTCGGATCTCACAGCCCGGCCCGGCGGGCCCATGTCGTTCCGCTTCTTCCTGCAGCCGGCCATGGCGGCGATCGCCGCCTGGCACGACGGCAAGAAGGATGCGGCCACCGGACGCTCGCCGTACTTCTGGACGGTCCTCACCGATCCGGATCAACGGCGGGGCCGCCTGCACGAGGGCGTCAAGGCGACATCGAAGATCCTGATCATCGGCCTGGCGATGGATCTCATCTACCAGATAATCGTCTTCAAGAGCTTCTATCCGCTGGAAGCGGTCGTCGTCGCCATCGTGCTGGCCTTCGTGCCCTATCTGCTGCTTCGTGGTCCGTTCGCGCGGATCGCCAAGCGGCGTCAGTCGCGTTAGTCCACCTGCCGAGCGAGAACCATGATCGACCAAAACACCGCAATCTCTCCCTTGGATAGTCCATCCACCGAGCTGGCATCGCGACGCACCGGCATGGCGTTCCAGCGCACCCGTCTGGCCGCCGAGCGCACCCTGATGTCCGTGATCAGGACCTCGCTTTCGCTGATCAGCTTCGGTTTCACCATCCACCAGGTGTTCGAACGCCTCAAGGAGAACGAGGTCATCGAGCACGCCGCATCGGGACGCAACTTCGGAATCACGCTGGTGGTGCTCGGTGTGCTGATGCTGTTGATCGGAATCGTTTACCACCTGTGGTTCATGTACGCGCTCAGGCGCCAGCGGAGTTCGATGACCGGAGATGAACTGCTGCATGGAGAAAGTCCGTTCCCGCCTTCGATGACGCTTATCACCGCCATCCTTCTGCTCGTCCTCGGCGTGGTGGCTTTCGCCAGCATGATGCTGCAAATCGGTCCCTACAACTGAGTTCGCAAGAACGGATCTATTCAATCACACCCTGGCAAGTCGCAACTGGCTCTTGCCAGGGAACATAGGCAAGGAGAATCGCACCATGGCAACGAAAGCGACCACCAACAAAAAGGAAGCGTCGGGCAAGACGGCTGGTTCCGGAAAGAAGCCGAACATCCTGGTCATCTTCGGCGACGATATCGGCTACTGGAACGTGGGCGCCTACACCCACGGCATGATGGGCCGCACTCCCAACATCGACAGCATCGCCGAGGAAGGCATGCTGTTCACCGACCACTATGGCCAGGCCAGCTGCACCGCCGGCCGCGCCGCCTTCATCACCGGCCAGGTCCCTATCCGCACCGGCATGACCACCATTGGCATCCCCGGCTCGACGCTGGGCCTGCAGAAGGAGGACCCGACCCTGGCCGAAGTGCTCAAGGCGCAGGGCTACGCCACCGGCCAGTTCGGCAAGAATCACCTGGGCGACCGCAACGAATTCCTGCCCACGGTGCACGGATTCGACGAGTGGTTCGGCAACCTCTACCACCTCAATGCCGAAGAGGAGCCCGAGCAACTGGACTACCCGGGCCAGAAGAATCCCGAGTACACCAAGAAGTACGGGCCGCGCGGCGTGCTGCACGCCTGGGCCACGGACAAGGACGACCCGACCGAGGATCCGGTGTTCGGCCGCGTCGGCAAGCAGAAGATCGAGAACACCGGCATGCTCACCCGTGAGCGCATGCAGACCTTCGACGGCGAGGTTCTGGACAAGACCCTGGACTACCTGGAGCGCGTGGGCAAGGGCGACAAGCCGTTCTTCGTCTGGTTCAACACCACCGCCATCCACATCTGGTCGCACTCGCCGAAGGAGTACATCCAGAAGGCGGTCGACGAGGGCCGTGCCGAACAGGACTTGGTGCGCGCGAAGATGATCGAGCACGACGAGCAGATCGGCGTGCTGCTGGGCAAGCTCGAGGAACTGGGCGTGGACGACAACACCATCGTCGTCTACACCACCGACAACGGCAACGAACTGATGCTGTGGCCGGATGGCGGCTACGCGCCGTTCCGCGGCGAGAAGGGCACCACATGGGAAGGAGGGCTGCGCGTCCCGTGCCTGGTGAAGTGGCCGGGCCAGATAGAGCCGCGAAGCTCTTCCAACGGCATCCAGAGCCACGAGGACCTGTTCGTGACCCTGGCCGCTGCAGCCGGCGCCACGACCATCAAGGAGGACCTGCTCAAGGGCCACAAGATGAACGGGGTGACCTACAAGGTCCACCTGGACGGCTACAACAACCTTGACCACTGGACCGGCAAGTCGGACAAGTCCGCGCGTCGCGAGTTCTTCTACTACGACGAGACCGACCTGATGGCGGTGCGAGTGGACGCCTGGAAGATGCACATCGGCATCAAGAAGGACGGGATCTGGTGGAACGACAAGACCTATCCGAACGTTCCCTACCTGTTCAACCTGCTGATGGACCCGATGGAGAAGATGGATCCGGAATCGCACGAGTTCGGCTACATCGGGCGCAAGTTCTTCGCCCACAAGATGTGGGCGCCGCACGCGGGCTCGCCGTTCATCGCCGCGCACATCAAGAGCTTCCAGAGCTATCCGCCGCGCCAAGGCGCCGACTCACTGAGCGTGCACAAGGTGCTTGAAAAGGCGATGGCCAAGCTGGAGGCGGCAGGCACCAGCAACAACTGAGGGCGGTAGCGCCCCGGTGCCGCGGGAGCGGACACCGGGGCGATCGCCTGGTGGGCCGATGCCCGCCGATGACGCTACTGTTCCCCTGGGAGTCGCCATGGAACGAACCATCCCGACGCGATGCACGATGTCTGCGGCGCTAGTGTTGCTGTGCGCGGCTACTCCCGTTGGCGCACAGGAGAGCGGCTGGGACTGGATGATCGAGCCGTATGCCTGGGCCGCCAGTATCGGCACGGACATGCGCACGATCGACCCGCCGACGGAGGCGGACAACGAAACCTCGTTCTCCGACATCGTCAAGAAGCTGGACGGCGTTTTCATGGGGCGGATCGAGGGCCGAAACGACAACTTCGGCGTGTTCGCGGATTTCATCTACCTCGGCCTGGCCCAGGAGAAGCAGAAGCGCTTTCTCTCCACGCGCACCGACCTGGACGCGCGGTTGCTCGACGCCGCCTTCTCCGTGCGCCTCGGGGGACAGCGCGAGGCCGGGCTGGACGTCTTTGCCGGCGTCCGCTACATCGACCTGGACCTCACCACCCGGTTCGTCCCCGACAATCCGTCATTCCAGACGCGTACGATCGACCTCGGGAAGAGCTACGTCGACCTGCTGCTGGGGGCCCGCTACGCGTGGCAGCCCTCGGAAAGGTGGGGGCTGGCGTTGCGGGGGGATGGTTCGCTGGGCGACACCAAGGGCACATGGAGTACATCGTTGATGGCGAGCTACCGCACCGCCCATGGGTCGTGGCTGTTCGGCTACCGCTACCTCGACGGGCAATTCGGCAACAGCAACCTGGACGTCGACCTCAACCTGAGCGGCCCGTTGCTGGGATATGGCTTCCGCTTCTGAGCAGTTGTCGTGGCGTGCGCCGGGACGTCGCGGCATCCCCGTTTCCGGCATTGGACCAGGAGACAAATGATGGGTACAGATACCGGTTTCATGCGCAGTGCCGCATGGAGGATCCTCGCGCTTTCCATTCTTGCGCTGGCTTTTTCGTTCGGGGCGCTGGCCAAACCCTCAAACAAGTGGCGCGTGGAAATGGACGGGCGCGCCAAGGTCGACGGCGAGATCGAGCTGTCGGTCGTCCCCGAGGGCGGAGCCCCGAGCAGTGTGGTCGTGACGATACCGCGGGGGACCAGCGAGAACAGCGCGGCCAGGCTCGTGCGCGACACGCTGCGCAACACCTTCGGCAAGGACGTCTACCACGTCGAGGTGGACGACGGCGAGGACGTGCTGGTGAAGGTGCGCGGAAGCACGCCGGATTTCGATCTGATCGTGGTGCGCAACACCGCGGACGGGCTGAAGGTGCGCCTGCAGCGGGAATGAAGGACAGGGGCAGGCCCATCGCGCCCGCGGACTGGCGCTGGCGCGAGGCGGTGCGAATGCCGGCGTCCAGCCTGGCGGCCGCACATTGCGCCGCCATTGGCCGGCTGCCGGATTCGCCCTTGCCGCGGAACGGGTGGCGGTTGGCCCGGCCACGCCCGTGACCACAAGGCGGGCGCGGCATCGCCCGCGGCCGCGACGGCCTGCCGGCCCGGGGCCATCACCCCAGCGTGCCGACGCCAAAGACCATGCTGGCGATCGCGAGCACGCCGAGCGCCCACAGCATTACCGCGGTCACCAACGCCATGGACACCGGGAATCCGCTTTCGGCATGCACCAATCCCTGCTCGCGCATGCTGGTGCGCTGCCCGCGCAGCTCCAGCATCATGCGCAGGTGATAGACGATCCCCATCGTCAGCAGTATCAGGCCCATCGCCACCAGCGCCGTGCCGAAGTTGCGCGGCGCATGGCTGGTGGAGCTGATCATCTGCGAGGTCTGCAGGTGGCCGAAGAACTGGAAGATGGTGAATCCGAACCCGATCAGCGACAGCGCCGTGCGGATCACCGACATCGTGGTGCGCTCGGCGCTGAGCCGGGTGCGCTGGAAGGACATGCCCGTCCTCCGCATCGACATATCGGTACGGTTCTCCGACAGGTCGGTCCGGTGCATGGACAGGTCGGTCCGGTATTCCGAGAGTGAGGTGCGGTGCTCGGACAATCCCGTGCGGTGGTTGGACAACCCGGTACGGTAGTGGGAGTACTGGGTGGAGGCCCGTTCGTTGTCGTTGGGGTCGACATCAGGCAGGGGCGGCACCGCGGTCACTGGAACATGCGCCGGGCGCTGTGCGTGGAAGTCGCGGGACTGGCTATGCATCTGCATTTCTCCTGATGTGAAGGCGGCATAAGAGTTGCATCGGGATTGGCCACGGCCGGTACTCACCGTGGGCGCATGGTCCAGCTTGGATCGCGTGGCGACGGCGTTTCCGTGGTCGCACGCATGCGCTGGCGCAAGATGCGCGGTGCGCTTGCTGGAATCCTCTTGCCAGGCGTGCTGTCCGGTGACAGGAACGCCGCCGGCGCCGCAGCCAGACACGTTGGCGCTGATGGACGTGATGTGCAGGACGGCCAGGCCTCATTGGTTGCTTCCTCCAGCGCTCAGGTGGCATCGCCCGCATTGCCGCCGGTGGAGGTTTCGCCCGGTCCAGGCAGGCGCTCCCAATGCTGGGGCGGGACCAGCTTGGGCTGGTCCGGGTCGGCAACGTAGTGTGGCGACATGATCTGCACGCCTTCGCTGTTGAAGACGTCCTGGATGTTCGCATGCAGCTGGGTGAGCAGCAGCGGGCGACGCAGCGGGTCCGGGATCCTGGCGCGCAGCAGGTATTCGACATAGAAGTCGGACAATGCGGTCTGCAGCACGAATGGCTTGGGCTCGGTCAGGATCCCGTCCGTCCTCGCGGCTGCTTCCAGCAGCATCCGCTGCACCTGGCGCCAAGGCGCGTCGTAGCCGATCGTGACGCCGGTTTCCAGCCACATGCCGGGTCCTTCCGGATGCCGCGAATAGTTGTGCAGCTGTCCGCCCAGGACGACGTTGTTCGGAATGCTCACTTCCACGCCAGTGAGCGTCCTCAGCCGGGTGGTGAACAGGCCGATCTGCTGGACCACGCCTTCGATGTCCCCGCTGCGCACGTAGTCGCCGGCCTTCATCGTCCGCGAATAGACGATGGTGAAGCCGCCGGCCGCCTGGCCGACGATGCCGGAGGCGCCCAGCGACACCATCAGGCCCACCAGCACGCTGAGCCCCTTGAAGGCGTCCGTATCCGAGCCGGGCAGGTAGGGGTAGGCCATGGCCAGCGCGAACAGCCAGACCACGACGATGACCAGCTTGCGGGTCGGCTCGGCCAGTTCCCGGTCGATGCCGAACAACTGGAAGCGGCCGCTCTGTATTCCCTTGAAGGTCAGGGTGACGGTACGCGCGACCAGCCGTGCCAGCAGGAAGATCACGACCGCCGTGACCAGGCCGGGAATGGCCGAGGCGATGGCCGTGGACCACGCGGCCAGGCGGCCGACGATCCATGCCGTCATCGCTTCCGACCAGGGGCGGGTGAATCCGAATCGGCCCAGGACAAATCGCAGCCATTCCTCCAGTACCAGCAGGACCAGGATCGCGACCAACAGCCGGAACACCCAGTCCCCGAATACCCGCAGGCCCAGCATGACGTGCTGGAGCGGTTCGTTTGGCTGGGCATGGCGAGCCATCCACCGCTTCAGCCGCTCGCGCGAACGCCCGCCCAGCCATACCAGGCCCATGATCGCCAGGACCGCCATGGCGGTCGAAGCCAGCGACCACAGGATCCCGCGCGTCAGGTTGCCCGGAAGCCGGTCGTGCCTGGCGGTCCTGACCGCTTCCTCCAGGCGCCGGGCTGCCTCGGCCTGGGCCTGCTCCATGGTCTGTTCGTGCAGGGCGTCCAGATCCCCGGGAGTGATCAGGGTGACCAGTTCGCTGCCCAGCAGCAGCAGCGTGCCCTGGTCGCTCTTCCTGAACCCCACTTCGGGCATGCCGGGCCGGTCGACGATGCGCTGGATGTTGGCTTCGGCCGCCGCCGCGCGCAGCTCGGGCGGGCGGCCGAGGAACTCGCTGCGCAGCGTCAGGATCTCGCGGTTGTAGAAACGGACGACGCCGTCGTGCTTCTGCGCGGGCGCCGTGCCGGCTTCGGGCTGCACCTGCGCCGGTGGCGCCGGTGCGGGCTGGGCGAAAGCGGGCAACGTGGCCAGCAGCAGCGCCGCGGCCAGGCCCCGCATCATCCTGTGCAGTTGTGGCCTCGGAGCATGCATGGACATGGGGCGCTCATCCTTGCTTGGAACCGGGGGCCGGGACGGACGCTGGTTGCTCGTTGCGCAGCCGGAGCGCCAGCCCTCACAACTCATGCGTCGTCCGGTTGCGTGGCACCCATGGGTCCTCTCCCATCGACCACGCCGACGTCCCTGAGTTTGCATTGACCGATCTTTCGGTACAGGCCACCACCCGCATCCTGCAAGAAATGGCAGGAATCGCTTAGTCAGTTTCGTGATGATCAGTTCACGCCGGACGCACCGGCCGCCAGGCTCGTCAGCGCCAGGCGCTACCCATCTGGATGATGACGGTCTTCTGGTCTTCCGGCCCCCACGCATAGTCCACGCCCACGTACATTCCCAGCTGGCGCGCGACCAGGTAGCGCGCGCCAAAGCCCTTGCTGACCGCGGTCGGTGCGTCGCCGAAGCCGGCGCGCTCGCCCCAGGCGCGGCCGGCGCCGAGGAAGCCGATCCCGGCCCAGCGCGTGGTCAGGTTCCAGCGCAGTTCCGTTTCGAGCACCCCGGCCGTGTCGTCCTGGTAGCGCGCCGAAGGCACGCCGCGCAGGTCGATGTAGGGCAGGCGGTAGAAGGGGACGTCGCCATCGACGCGACGCACGTCGGCCCGGCCGCCAAGCACCAGATGCCCACCCAGCGGCCAGAAGCCATAGCCATGCAACCGGTAGCTCTGGAACTCCACGTCGCTTCCGATCGCCGGCAGGTAGGCGTTGCCCTGGACCTGGAAAAGGTAGCCGCGCGAAGGAGTGAAGGGGTTGTCGCGGCTGTCGTATTCCAAGGCCAGGCCCAGGCCGGACGACACTTGTTCGAAATCGAGGTCGGTGAACAGCGGCCGGTCGGCCGCGTTCTCCAGCCGGGGATCGACATCCATGTAGATCCATTGCGCGGACAGGAACATGTCGCGGTCGCCGAGCCTGCGCGAGACCTGCTGGAAGGACATCAGCCCCTCCAGGTTCACCGCGACCTTCTGCTGGGGAAGCACGCGTCCGCTGGTGTAGAAGTCAATGTTGAGATCGGTTCTGGCCAGCCCGCCCTTGTAGCGCCAGTCGTCTTCGCGGAAATGCAGGTTGGCGCCGGCGCCGTAGGCCTGGCTGCCGTTCTCCGTTTTCATGGCCATGACGCCCATGATGTCCGGGGTGATCATCCGAGGCTTCCCGTCCGTCCCGGTGCGTGTGGCGGGGGCGCCCTTCGGCCGGTGGAAGAAGGCCAGCGCCACCCCACCGCCGTAGCCCAGGGCGGGGTCGCTGACCACGATCGGAACCGGCAGGAATCCGTGGTGCTCCAGCAGCCATGACGACATGTCGAAACGGCCGTCCTCCCGGTCGCGGAAAGCGCCTTGCTGCGCACCTGCATCACGTCCGATCGGAACGGCATCGACCGCATCGTCCGCGGCCGGTGCCGCGCCTTGTGCGGCCGCGGCATTCGCGGCCGATGCCAGGCAGACTGCCAGGACTCCCTGAAACGCGCGCATGGGGTGGCCTCATGTCGAAGCGATCTGCCGGTGATCATATTGCCATCGGCGGCAACTGAACGCCCGTGTGGCGCATGCATGCAGGGACTGTCGGCAAGCGATCATGCCGTCCCTCGCGCATGCGGCGGCATCGCTGATCTGTCGGCGTTTTTTTCACATCGTCGTGATCGGATTCCGGCAAGAAGAGGGTCGGCTGGGGCCCCGCTGCCGTCCTTGCGCCGGCGCCCGCTTCGGTCGTTTGCGCTATCCGGCCAGACCATTCCGGTTCTAGAGTGGCGCGAAGCCCCCCGGTCGTTAATCTGGGTTGCCGGCACGACTCGACGGCCGTGGACATGTCCTCGGAACCCCGTTTTTTCGTGTGACGATGGCCGGCGTCGTCCGAAAGGAACGTCGATGAGCTCTGCACTTTCCTTGTGGAACGAGGGCGCGACCCGATCGGCGATAGTCGACTTCGTCGCACAGGTCACCCGTGAAGGCGGGGCCGATTTCGTGCCGCCCGAAGCCAGGATCGCCGTGTTCGACAACGATGGCACGCTCTGGTGCGAGAAGCCGTTCCCGATCCAGGCCGGCTTCCTGTTCGCGCGGATCGCTGAACAGGTGAAGGCGGATCCGTCGCTGGGCGCCAGGCAGCCGTGGAAGGCAGTGGTGGACGGTGACCATGCCTGGCTGGGCGACGCCATCACCAAGCACTACGGCGGTGACGACAGCGACCTGAAGGTAATGGCGGCCGGCCTGCTGTCGGCTTACGCCGGCGATGAGGTGGAGGAATTCGCGGCCGGAGCCGAGCGGTTCCTGCGCGGCTCCCGCAATCCGGTGCTCGATCGCCCCAACCTCGGGACCGTCTATGCGCCGATGCGCCAGCTGCTGCAGCACCTGGAGGACAACGGCTTCACCAACTTCATCGTTTCCGGGGGCGGTCGCGATTTCATGCGCCCGGTGACCCGCGAGCTCTACGGCATACCGCCCGACCGGGTGGTCGGCACCACCGTCGCTCTCGAATATCGCGAGGAGGACGGGCGGGGCCGCATGTATCACACCGACAAGCTGGAGTTGTTTGATGACGGGCCGGCCAAGGTGGTGCAGATATGGAGTCGGATCGGTGCGCGCCCGATATTCGCGGCCGGCAACTCCAACGGCGACCTGCCGATGATGCGTTTCGCCACGGACGGCGATGGCGCGTCCCTGGCGCTGCTGGTCGACCACGACGACGACAAGCGCGACGTCGCCTACACGGCCGGCGCGGAGAAGGCGTTGGAGCAGGCCAGGGCCCGGGGCTGGGCAGTGGCCAGCGTCCGCGACGACTGGAAACAGGTCTTCATCGACTAGTTCACGTGTTTCCCGCCGCCGTGTCCTGGTGGCGGATGTCCGGACAGACGGATGAGGAGCAGGAGTGAACAGGGAAGCGCAATTGCTGGTCAGTATCGACGACATGGTGCACGTGCCCGGTGGCATTTTCACCATGGGGTCGGACGACCACTACCCGGAGGAGAAGCCGGCGCACAAGGTGCGGGTGGATCCGTTCCGGATCGACCGGCATGCGGTGACCAACCGCGATTTCGCCCGTTTCGTCGCCGCGACAGGCTACGTGACCCTGGCCGAGAAGCCGGTCGACCCGGCCGACTATCCCGGTGCCGATCCGGCGCTGCTGGTCCCGGCATCGGTGGTGTTCGTGCCGCCGCCCGGCCGGGTGGACCTGCGCAACCACTACAACTGGTGGCAGTACATCCCCGGCGCCGACTGGCGCCACCCGCGCGGGCCGGACACCTCGATCGAGGGCATGGAAGACCATCCAGTGGTGCAGGTGGCCTACGAGGACGCGCTGGCCTATGCGCAGTGGGCCGGCAAGGAACTGCCGACCGAGGCCGAATGGGAGTTCGCCGCCAAGGGCGGCAGCGACGGCACCGAATTCGCCTGGGGCGAGGAACTGGTGCCGGGCGGGCGGTACATGGCCAACACTTGGCAGGGCGAGTTCCCGTGGGACAACCAGAAGCTCGACGGGTACGAATGGACCGCGCCGGTGGGCAGCTTCCCGGCCAACGGCTACGGCCTGTACGACATGATCGGCAACGTGTGGGAATGGACCTGCGACTGGTACCAGGAGCATGGCCGCATCCAGCGCAGCTGCTGCACCCTGGACAACCCGCGCGGCGGGGAGCGCGAGGCCAGCCTGGACGCGCGCAGTTCGGGCATTGCCATCCCGCGCCGGGTGATGAAGGGCGGTTCGCACGTGTGCGCGCCGAACTACTGCCGGCGCTACCGGCCGGCCGCGCGGATGGCCCAGCCAGTGGACACCTCGACCTGCCACGTGGGGTTCCGCTGCATCGTCCGCGGATCGAAGGAGGACCGACCATGATGCGCGAATGGCTGTACCTGCTGAGCGAACCTGTGATCGCCGCCATCGACCTGATGGCGCTGCTGCTGATCGCCTGCGCGACGCTGCACGTGTTCATCCGCGTGGTATGGCTGGTGCTGAAGGGCCAGTGGTCCGACGGGCACGAGCGGCGGGCGCTGTGGCTGGGATATGCACGCTGGCTGGTCGCCGGCCTGACCTTCCAGCTGGCGGCCGACATCGTCGAATCGTCGGTGGCGCCTTCTTGGGAGGCGATCGGCCAGCTGGGTGCGGTCGCGGTGATCCGCACCTTCCTCAACTACTTCCTCGAGCGCGATCTGGCTGAAGTGAGGGAACGGGAACTCGGTTCTCGGCACGAAGCGGCACGGTGAGGCACTTCGTGGTTGATCCGCCGTACTGAAGAGAACGCGCCGGTGCCCGCACCCGGGCGCGGGCATCAGGGCATACCCGCGAACGCGCCATCCGCGTTCGCCCCTATCGGGAGATCATGGCTATGCGCAAGCAAGAACAGTTCATGGGACTGCTGGGTCTTGGCGTCATGCTGGCACTGGCGTCGCCGGCGGCGTTCGCCACCGGATCTGCTCCGGCGGGCTCCCCGGTGGTGGACCCGGCCGCGATCGCCGCGTTGGAGAAGATGGGCGCGACGCTGCGGGCGCTGCCGCAATTCAGCCTGCGATCCGATGCAAGCATCGAGCTCGTGCTCGACGACGGCCAGAAGATCCAGCTGGACCAGCCCATCCGTTACCGGGTCAAGCAGCCAGACAAACTGCGGATCGACCTGGAGCGCGCCGATTTCGATCGCCAGGTGATGTTCGACGGCAGCCAGATGACCATCTGGGCGCCGGGAAAGAAGTTCTACGCGACTGCGCCCATCAAGGCCGGGTCCTTGGCCGGACTGCTGGCCAATGCCTCGGACAAGTTCGACATCCAGCTTCCGTTGACCGACCTGTTTCTGTGGGGTACCGATGCCGCGCCCGTGTCGGCGATCACCTCGGCCCTGCGCGTGGGAAGCGGAACCGTCGACGGCGACAAGGTCGAGCAGTACGCACTGCGCCAGGAGGGCGTCGACTGGCAGGTCTGGATATCCAGCGCCTCGTCGCTTCCGCGCAGGCTGGTCATCGTCAGCCGGGACGATCCGGCCCTGCCGGAGTTCAGGGCCGAGCTGCACTGGGATACGAAAAGCCCGATCGACGGCAGGGTGTTCTCGTTCGTCCCGCCCGCCGACGCCAGCAGGATCGTGATCGCGCCGATGGGCCTGACCATGATCGAAACCGAGGAAAAATGACATGCGAACCCTGTTCAGATCGGTGCTGGTCCCAGCCGTCGCCGCCGCCGTAGCGCTGGCGCCCCTGATTCTTTGCCTGTCCGACGCGGAAGCCGCGCGGCGCGGGGAGGGCGGCGGCATCCGCGCCACGGCGAGCGGAAACGTCAACCGCGCGGCCGCCCGGCCGCACACCGCAGCCGCGAACCGCGGTACCAACACCAACGTCAACCGGAACGTGAACATCGATCGCGACGTGGACATCGATGTCGACGTGCATGGCCACGGCTGCTGCCACCACGACTACTGGGACGACCACCCGATCGCCACCGCAGCCGCGGTGACCACGGCAGTGGCGGTGACCTCGGCGGTGATCGGTTCGATCGTCTATTCGGTTCCGCCGGATTGCGTGACGGTGGTCGTCAACGGCATCGCCTACCAGCAGTGCGGTTCGACCTGGTACCAGCCGCAGTACGCCGGGACGACAGTCCAGTACATCGTGGTCAATCCACCGCGCTGACGGCCCATCGGCTGGCCTTTATGGCCAGGGCCGCCACCGCACCGGCGGCGTGAGCGGGCCGTCGGGCGTTCATGGCGAATAGAGGAGGCATGAACATGAAGATGCGGATACTGGACCCATGGTGCCAGGCAGGGTGGCGCGTGCTGCTGGCCTGTGTGCTGCTGTCGTCGGCGGTGGCATGCCGCCAACAGGCCGAAGCCCCGTCCGCTCCGGGAGCGCCCGCACCGGCGGCCGCCGACGGTGCCGCCGCGCTGATCGCCGATCCGCTGCCGTCATGGCGCGAGGGACCCAACAAGAAGGCGATCATCGACTACGTGACGGCGGCGACTACCGAGGGCGGGCCGGGCCACGTGCCGTCCGAGGCCCGCTTCGCCATCTTCGACAACGATGGCACGCTCTGGGCCGAACAACCGATCGTGCAGCTCGAGTTCGTGGGTACCCGCGTGGCCGAGATCGCGGAGCGGAAACCGGAGGTGGCCGCCGATCCGGCGGTGAAGGCGCTGCTGGCCAAGGATCTGGCGTTCTTCAAGGGCAAGGATGGCGAGAAGCATGCAATGGAACTGCTGGCCTTGGTTTCCAGCGGGATGTCGCCCATGGCCTACGAGAAGGAGGTCGAGGCGTTCTTCGCCAATGCCCGGCACCCGACGCTCGGCGTACCCTACCGGCAGACGACCTACCAGCCGATGATCGAGCTGCTGCAGTACCTGCGCGCCAACGGATTCCAGACCTGGATCGGGAGCGGCGGTGGCATCGACTTCATGCGTGCCATTTCCGGTCCGTTCTACGGCATCCCGCCCGAACAGGTGATCGGTTCGAGCGGCAGCTACGACGTCGCGCTCGGCAACGGCCAGGTCGACGTGTCCAAGTCGGTGGCGACCGCGAGGGTGAACGACCACGAGGGCAAGGTCGCGGGCCTCCTGCTCCATGCCGGGAAGGTGCCGGTGTTCGTGGCCGGCAACGTGCGTAGCGGTGGCGACATTGCCCAACTCGCGTATTCGCAGGCCTCTCCCCATCCGTCGTTCCAGCTGCTGATCAACCACGACGATGGCGAGCGCGAGTTCGCCTACGACGAAGAGAACGGTGCTTCGCTCGCCGCGGCCAGAGCGGGCCAATGGCATGTCGTCAGCATCAAGGACGACTGGGAGCGGGTGTTCGCGGACCCCTGACCGGCCCGGCGCGCGCAGGACCGGCGGCCGCCCGGCGCGCGTTCCAGACAGCGATGAATAGGCCAGCCCTACGACATGGAGAAATCACGATGAAACGTTCAATTCTTGCCGCGTTCGCGTTGGTTGCCGTGGCCGCCTGTTCCAGCACGCCGACGGTGCATACCGATTCCGATCCGCAGGCCAGCTTCGGCAGCTATCGGACCTATACCTGGCTTGCGAAGCCGGAAGGCGTTTCGCCGCTGGTCGCCCAGCGGATCGTGGACGGCGTCGACGCGCGGCTGCGCGCCCAGGGCTGGACCCAGGCCGCGGATGCCGACGTCGCCGTGGCCGCGCACGTGACCACGCAGCAGAAGCAGACCCTGGACACCTTGTATTCCGGCCCGATGTACGGTGGCTGGGGATGGGCGCGCCCGGGCTTGTACGGCGGCATGGGCGTGGGCATGGGCAGTGCCACCACGACGGTTCACAACTACACCGTCGGCACGCTGATAGTGGATCTGTTCGATGCGAAGACCAAGCAGGCGATCTGGCGTGGAACCGCCAGCGATACCGCGTCGAGCTCGCCGGACAAGGTCAACGCGGCGGTGGATGCCGGCATCGCCAAGATGTTCGAGGGATTTCCGCCGGGCCGCGCACCGGCGAACTGACTCCCACGTCGGCCTGCGGGTCGCGAGATCAGTGCATGGCGGCGGTGCCGGAGGGTTCCAGCAGGAATGTCGCGGGCAGGGTTGCCCGCGACACCCCCGCGTACCTTCGGCAAGGGCGCCGTCGCGTCTAAAAGCCGGCGACGGCGATGGCGTGCGCTGGGACAGCCGCCGTTTCGTCCGATGCGTGTACGTGACACCATCGGCAGGGCGAAAGTGCATGCGGGCCGGGGGCGAGAGTGGGTCGGCCGACGTGCGGCGCCGGGCCGTGGCATAAGCGGGCCTGCACGACAGGAGCCAGGACCAATGATCACCGACGACTTCTCCCTGATGCGCGGTGGCCCCACCTACCGCGCGGTCCATGCCGTCGGCCGCTGGCTGCCGGGCGTGCGCCTGTCGTGGCTGCTGGCCGCGGTGCTGTGCACGATCGCGTTCGTGCCGCTGGCCGTGCTGTCCTGGCGCGACGGCACGCTGCTGCCGGGCAGCGTCGCCATGCCGCTGCTGGCGGACTGGTTCCTGATCTTCCGCTTCCTGCTGGCGCTGCCGCTGCTGGTGCTGGCCGCGGCAGGCGCCGACGCCCGGCTGCGCGCGGCCATGCGCCAGTTCGGCCGCTCCGGCCTGGTCCCGGCGCGGGTGCGGCCGCGCTTCGAGCGGATCCTGCAGGGCGCGCGCCGCGCCCGCGATTCCTGGTTCCCGGAACTGGCGTGCCTGCTGCTGGCGATCCTCCCCGTCATCGGCCGGCCACTGGCCCCGGAACTGGTCGGGGCCGCCTACGGCGCCAGCGGGGACTGGCAGTTCGCCGGCGGCGGGCACACCGCGGCCGGGCTGTGGGCCGAGCAGGTCGCCGCGCCGCTGTTCCGCTTCGTGCTGCTGCTGTGGCTGTGGCGGTTCGTGCTCTGGTCCTGGCTGCTGTGGCGCTTCTCGCGCATCCACCTGGCGCTGTGCGCGGCGCACCCGGACCAGGCCGGCGGGCTGGCGTTCCTGGGCCAGGCGCAGACCCGCTTCGTGTTCCTGGCCGCCGCCTGCGGCCTGGTGGTCAGCGGCTACTGCATCAATCTGCTGCTGTACTCCGGCGAGACCCTGTTCGGGTTGCGCTACCTGATCGTCGGCTATGCGGCCGGGGCGACCCTGGCGCTGCTGGCGCCGCTGCTGCCGATGGCCGCGCCGCTGGCGCGGGCCAAGCGCCACGCGCTGTTCAAGTACGGCCTGCTCGGGCAGCGGGTGGCGCGCGACTTCGACCGCCTGTGGCGACGCGGCGGCAGCGAGTCGATGCTCGACAGCCCCAGCCCGTCGGCGCTGGCCGACTACGGCGGCGGGCCCTACGCCAACGTCGCGGCGATGCACCTGGTGCCGGTCACGCGGCGCAACCTGCTGAGCCTGGCCTTCGCCGCGACCGCGCCGTTCGTGCCGATGTTCTTCTTCGCCATGTCGATGGACGAACTGGCCAAGCGCCTGTTCTCGATCCTGATGTAACCATCCCGATGCCACCGGGAGCGCCGTCGGGAACGGGCGGACGCGGTTAAACTCGCCGGCGTGAATCCCCCCACAGACGACGTCCTCATCCTCGGCGGCGGCGCCATCGGCCTGGCCACCGCGCTGGCCCTGCTCGAATCCGGGCGCGGCGTGCGCCTGCTCGAAGCCGCCACCGTCGGCGGCGCCACCTCGCACGGCAACTGCGGCACGATCACGCCCAGCCACGCCCCGCCGCTGGCCGCCCCTGGCGTGCCGCTGCGCGCGCTGCGCTGGATGTTCACCCCCGACGCGCCGCTGTACCTCAAGCCGCGCTTCGATCCGGCGCTGTGGCTGTGGCTGGCGCGCTTCACCGCCCGCTGCAACACGCGCGCCTGGATGGTCAGCGCGGCGGCGCGGGCGGCGCTGCTGGACGACTCGCGGGCGCGGCTGGTGGACTGGATCGGCCGCTACGGGCTGGACTGCGAGTTCGGCGAGACCGGGCTGGACTACGTGTTCCGCGACCGCCGCAACTTCGAGTACTACGCCACCGAGTGCGCCCCGCTCAACGCGATGGGCATCGCCACCGAGGTGATCGACGGCGCGCAGTACCTGCGCCAGGAGCCGTCGCTGCGCGAGGGCGTGGTCGGCGCGGTGCGCTTCCCCGACGACGCCCACCTGCGCCCGGACCGCTACGTGGCCGAGCTGGCGCGCGTGGTACGCGAGCGTGGCGGGGTGATCGAGGAGGGCTGCCGGGTCGAATCCATCCAGCCGGACGCCGACGGCGTGCGCGTGCGGATCGCCGGCCGGGAAGGCGGGCGCGGCGAGCGCCGCGGCCGCGACGCGGTGGTGGCGATGGCGGCATGGACCCCGGAGTTCATCCGCCCGCTGGGCCTGCGCCTGCCGATCCAGCCGGGCAAGGGCTACTCGATCACCTATCCGCGGCCGGCGCTGGCGCCGCGGCGGCCGATCGTGCTCAAGGACCGCTCGGTCTGCGTCACCGCCTGGGGCAGCGGTTTCCGCCTGGGCAGCACGATGGAGTTCTCCGGCCATGACGACACGCTCAACGAGCTGCGGCTGTCGGCGCTGGAGCGCGCCGCGCGCGAGTACCTGCGCGAGCCGCCGGACACCGCCAGCGTGCAGGAGAAGTGGTACGGCTGGCGGCCGATGACCTGGGACGACCTGCCGGCGCTGGGGCGCTCGCCGAAGCATCCTCACGTCTGGTTGGCGGCCGGCCACGGCATGCTGGGCATCAGCATGAGCCCGGCCAGCGGCCAGCTCATGGCCGACCTGATGACCGGCCGCGCGCCGGTCATCGACCCGACCCCCTACCGGGTGGAGCGCTTCCAGTAGGGCTTGCCGGCGGGGCTTTCAGACAGGAGCCGCACATGGGCCAGGACCGCAGCACGGAACGCACGCCGCAGGCCGAGTTCGACCTGGTGGTGCTCGGCGGCGGCTCGGCCGGCCTGGCCGGCGCGTTCCGCGCCGCCGCGCACGGCGCGCGGGTGGCGCTGCTGGAGCCGGACGAGTTCGGCGGCACCTGCGTCAACCTGGGCTGCGTGCCGAAGAAGGCGATGTGGCTGGCGGCCGAGCTGTCCACCAGGATCGCGCTGGCTGCCGACCTGGGCTTCGAGGTGACGCCGCCGTCGCTGGACTGGAAGGCGCTGGTCGCCCACCGCCAGCGCTACATCGGCAACATCCACGCCAGCTACCGGCGCCGGCTGGACGAGGCCGGGGTGGTGTGGATGCCGTGCCGCGGCCGCCTGCTCGACGCGAACACGGTGCTGGCCGACAGCGGCGTGCGGCTGAAGGCCGGCCGCGTACTGCTGGCCACCGGCGGGCGGCCGCTGCGGCCGGACATTCGCGGCGCGGAACTAGGTGGCGTGTCCGACGACTTCTTCCACCTGTGCGAGGCGCCGCCGCGGGTGGCGATCATCGGTGGCGGCTACGTCGCCGTGGAGCTGGCCGGGGTGCTGCAGGCACTGGGCAGCCGGGTCGACCTGTTCGTGCGCGGCCCGCGCCTGCTGCGGGAGATGGACGCCGAAGTCGTCGCCCAGCTGCAGGAGGATATGCGCGGCCACGGCGTGCGCATCCATCTGCAAGCCTCGGTGCATGCGCTCGAAAGCGAGGACGAGCGGGTGCGCGTGCTGCACAAGTCGATCGACAACTGCGCGCCGGAAGCCTTCGACACCGTGTTGTTCGCCACCGGCCGCCGCCCCAACAGCGACGGCCTGGGTCTGGAGGCGGTGGGCGTGGCCATCGGCGATGACGGCGAGATCGTGGTCGACGACTACGAGGACACCTCGGTCGACGGCATCCACGCCGTCGGCGACGTCACCGGCAAGCTGGCGCTCACCCCGGTCGCCATCGCCGCCGCGCGGCGGCTGATGGACCGCGTGTTCGGCGGCCAGGCCGGGGCGAAGCTGGATTACGACAACGTGGCCACCGTGGTGTTCTCGCATCCGGCGCTGGCCACGGTCGGGCTGAGCGAGGAGCGTGCCCGCGAGCAGTACGGCGAGGCGGTGACCGTCTACGCCACCGGCTTCCGGCCGATGCTCACCGCCCTGGCCGACTCGCCGCAGCGCAGCCTGTTCAAGCTGGTGTGCGTGGGCGAGGAGGAGCGGGTGGTCGGCATCCATCTGCTGGGCGAGAGCGCCGACGAAATCCTGCAGGGCTTCGCAGTGGCGCTGAAGCTGGGCGTGACCAAGCGCCAGCTGGAGGACACGGTGGCCATCCACCCGACCTCGGCCGAGGAAGTGGTGCTGATGCGCTGAGACGGAAACCGCAGCCGTGGAGTCCACACGAGTCGTCATTCCCGCGCAGGCGGGAACCCAGTGACTCGGCCTTGGCCTTGAAGCGCAGGCAGATAGTTATTCCCGCGCAGGTGGGAAGCGCTTTACAGCAGCCGAAAGGCTGATCATCCAGTGACTTCATCACAGCATCGAGGCTGGAAGCCAAGTCACTGGGTCCCCGCCTGCGCGGGGACGACGGATGGGGGATTTCCCCACGCGGCGTACAATCCGCGCATGGACACTTATCGCCTCCACCAGGGCACTGCGCCGCTGCTGGTCAGCCTGCCGCACGACGGCACCGGCTTGCCCGACGACATGGCCCCGCGCCTGACCGACGCCGCACGCAGCCTGCCGGACACCGACTGGCATGTCTCGCGCCTGTACGACTTCGCCCGCGAACTCGGCGCCTCGATCCTGGTGCCGCGCTGGTCGCGCTACGTGGTCGACCTCAACCGGCCGCCGGACGACATCTCGCTGTATCCCGGCCAGAACACCACCGGCCTGTGCCCGGTGGTGCAGTTCAGCGGCGAGCCGGTGTACCACGAGGGCGCCGGGCCCGATGCGGCGGAGATCGCCGCGCGCGTGGATAGCTACTGGCGTCCCTACCACGACACCCTCGACGCCGAACTGGCGCGGATCCGCGGTGAGCACGGCCGCGCGGTGCTGTGGGAAGGCCATTCGATCCGCGGCACGCTGCCGTTCCTGTTCGACGGCGCGCTGCCGGACCTGAACCTGGGCACCGCCGCCGGGGCCAGTTGCACTCCGGCGCTGCAGCAGCGGCTGGCCGAGGTGCTGGCCGGGCAGGGCGACTACACGCAGGTGGTCAACGGCCGCTTCAAGGGCGGCTACATCACCCGCCACTACGGCGATCCGGAGATCGGCGTGGAGGCGGTGCAGCTGGAGATCGCGCAGCGTGCCTACATGGACGAGGACAGCTTCGAGTACCTGCCTGAGCGGGCGGAGAAGCTGCAGGTCGTGATCCGCAGGCTGCTGGAGGCCGCGCTGGCGTGAGCGGCGGCAAGCGCGACGAGGACGTGTCCGGGCAGTTGGGCGACCCGGCCACGGAGATGGCCAGCGCCGCGCTGGATCCCGAAGCCACTGCTTCCTGTGGCAGCCCATTGGTGGGCGACACGGGCGTCGGGCGGGCCGATGAAGTCGCCCGTGCCGGAGACATCGGGTCGTCGATGAATCGGTCCCTGCAGGATCACGCCCCGGCTCTTGGTGCAGGCCCACCATCCATGGACGATCCGGCGGCCGGAAACCAGGCACAGTCGCCTGTGCCGACAGGGCGTGTCGCCGGCCGGAGCCCGGCTCCTGCAGATGCAGGTGGCAGCGGGGCAGTGCATGCCACGCCTGCACGCGGTGATGCGGCACGCGCCGCCTCCGCGGACCGGCGCCTATATCTGGCCGGCATCCTCCTCGCCGCCGGCGGCGCGATCCTGTTCTCGGGCAAGGCGATCATCGTCAAGCTCGGTTTCCGCTTCGGCGCCGACGCGGTCACCCTGCTGGCGCTGCGCATGCTGGTCGCGTTCCCGCTGTTCCTGCTGATGGGCTGGTGGGCCGCGCGCCGCGCCGTGCGTCCGCTCACCGGCGGCGAGCGCTGGCGCATCGCCGGGCTCGGCTTCCTCGGCTACTACCTGGCCAGCTTCCTGGACTTCGCCGGGCTGGCCTACATCAGTGCCACCCTGGAACGGCTGATCCTCTACCTCACCCCGACCCTGGTGCTGCTGATCGGCTGGGCCGCGTTCGGCCGCCGGCCCGGCCGCGTGCAGTGGATCGCGCTTGCGGTGAGCTACCTCGGCGTGGCGCTGGCGTTCGGCCACGACCTGCAGGCGGGCGACAAGGGCATCCTCATCGGCGGCGCGCTGGTGTTCGGCAGCGCACTGGCCTACGCGCTGTACCTGGTCGGCAGCGGCGAACTGGTGGCCAGGGTCGGCGCGGTGCGGCTGACCGCCTACGCCAGCAGCGTGGCCAGCGTGCTGTGCATCGGCCAGTTCCTGCTGCTGCGGCCGCTGTCGGCGCTGGCGCTGCCGCGCGAGGTGTACTGGCTGTCGCTGCTCAACGGCACCCTGTGCACGGTGGCGCCAGTGCTGATGGTGATGCTGGGCATCGCCCGGATCGGCTCGGGGCCGGCGGCGCAGATCGGCATGCTCGGCCCGGTGTCGACCATCGTGCTGAGCATGCTGGTGCTGGGGGAGCCGATGGGGCCGTGGCAGGTGGCCGGCACGGGGCTGGTGCTGGGTGGCGTGCTGCTGGTGTCGCGCGCGCAGGTGGCGCGTCCCTGACCACCGCCGTTCTCTTGTAGGAGCCGGGTTTAGCCGGCGACACGCCACCTCGGCACAGGCGACGCCATCGTATTCCCGACGCTCGTGTCGCCGGCTAAACCCGGCTCCTACAAAGGCCGCGGCGCGCCCGCTCTTCTGTAGGAGCTGACTTCAGTCGGCGACACGGGCGTTGGTACGATGAGGGAATTGCCCGTGCCGAAGCCGCCATGTCGCCGGCCGGCGCCCGGCTCCTGCACCCAGGAGAGGCACCCGGCGCGCGGCGCCGGATGCGTGATCCCTCAATCCTCCTCGTGCCTCGGCTTGTACGCCTCCACCAGCTTCTGCTGCACCGGCGGCGGCACCGGTTCGTAGTGGCTGAAGTCGAGCGAATAGCGGCCCTTGCCGGCGGTCAGCGACTTCAGTTCCGCGGCGAAGCCGTCCAGCTCCGACATCGGCACCTGCGCCCTGACCACGGTCTCGCCGCGCACGCTGTCGGTGCCGGTGATGCGCGCCCGCCGCGCCGCCAGGCTGCCGGTGACGTCGCCCAGCTGCGCCTCCGGCGCGCCCACTTCCAGGTCGACGATCGGCTCCAGCACCTGCGGCCTGGCCTTGGCAATCGCATCCAGGAACGCCTTGCGCCCGGCGGTGACGAACGCGATCTCCTTGCTGTCCACCGAATGGTGCTTGCCGTCGTACACGATCACCCGCACATCCTGCAGCGCGTGGCCGGAGACCGCGCCGGTCTGCAGCACCTGGCGCACCCCTTTCTCCACCGCCGGCATGAACTGACCGGGGATGGTGCCGCCCTTGACCTCGTCCACGAACTCGAAACCGGCCCCGCGCGGCAGCGGCTCGATCCGCAGGAACACTTCGCCGAACTGGCCGGCGCCGCCGGTCTGCTTCTTGTGCCGGTGATGGCCCTCGGCCTTGGACGACACCGTCTCGCGGTAGGCGATGCGCGGCGGCCGGGTGGCCACGTCCACCCCGAAGCGCTCCTTCAGCCGCTCCAGCATCACCCGCAGGTGCAGCTCCGACAGGCCGCGGATCACCGTCTCGTTGAGCTCGATGTTGTGCTCGACCAGGAACGCCGGGTCTTCCTCGGCCAGCTTCTGCAGCGCCAGCGACAGCTTCTGTTCCTGGCCGCGGCTGGCCGCCTGCACCGCCAGGCCGAACATCGGCTTGGGGAACTCGGTCGGCGCCAGGCGCACGCTGTCCTCGTCGTGGCTGTCGTGCAGCATCGCGTCGAAGTGCAGGTCGTCGATCTTGGCCACCGCGGCGATGTCGCCGGGGATGGCCTCGTCGATCTCCGCATGCTCCTTGCCGCGCAGCTTGAACAGGTGGCCGACCTTGAACGACTTGCGCCCCTCGTCGACGAACAGCTGGGTGTCGCGGCGCACCGTGCCCTGGAACACGCGGAACACGCCGAGCTTGCCGACGAAGGGATCGTTGACGATCTTGAACACGTCGGCGATGACATGGCCCTGCGCGTCGGCCTGCACCGTGAGCGGCTCGTCGCCCTGGCCGTTGCGCTTGAGCAGCGGCGGCGGGTTGGCCTCGGTCGGGTCCGGGAACAGCCGCTCGGCGATCCGCAACAGCTCGGGCACGCCCACGCCGCTGCGCGCGGAGACGAAGCACACCGGCACCAGGTGACCCTCGCGCAGCGCCTTCTCGAAGGCGTCGTGCAGTTCCTGCGGCGACAATCCGGCCTCGCCGCTCTCCAGGTAGTGCTCCATCGCGCCTTCGTCCACCTCCACCACCTGGTCGATGATGCGCTGGTGCCACTCGGCCACCGGGCCCAGGTCCGACTCGCCCTGGGGGTTGGCGAAGCAGTCGACCACGCGCCGGCCCCAGTCCGCGGGCAGGTTCAGCGGCAGCACCTCGGGGCCGAAGGCCTCGCGCAGTTGCTCCATCACCCGCACGCAGTCGGCGTGCTCGTGGTCGATCTTGTTGACGACGATGGCCCGGCACAGGCCGCGCTCGCGCGCCCGTTCCATCAGCCGCAGGGTGCCGTGCTCCACGCCGGTGTCGGCGTCGACCACGATCGCCGCGGTCTCCACCGCCGCCAGTGCGGATAGGGCGGGGCCGCGGAATTCCGGGTAGCCGGGGGTGTCGATGAAGTTGAGGTGGTAGCTGCGGTCGCCGTCGGGCGCGTGGTCGATGCTGGCGATGGCGATGTCCATCGAGTGGCCGCGCGCTTTTTCCATCGGATCGAAGTCCGATACCGTGGTGCCGCGTTCGATCGTGCCTGCCGTGGTCAGGGCGCCGCCGGCATGCAGCAGGGCTTCGAACAAGGTTGTTTTGCCGGCGCCGGGGTGGCCTGCGAGGGCCACGTTGCGGATGTCATGGGTTGCGTAGGGCATGAGGCCGTTCCTCCCAGGATTGGGGGTTGAAGGGCCGTCATGGCTGTCCGGGCCGGGAGCCATCCCGATGAGGCAGCCCGGGGCGTGGAACCCGGCGGGCGGTCATGGCGGACGCACACCTTAGCGCGTCCGCCGTTGACGGGACGTTGCGGCGCACAACCGCGTGGCGTGGGGCGGCGCCTGTGCCGCCGGCGTCGCTTCTCTTGTAGGAGCGGGCATGACCGCGACCCGACGCCGTCGGCACAGGTGACGCCCTCGCGATCCCGACGCCCGTGTCGCGGTCATGCCCGCTCCTACAACGGCGTGGTTTGGCAGGCAACGGCCCGCTAACGCTTGCGCCTATAGGCTGGCGCTCCCTCCACCCGACCAAGGAACCTCCGATGGGCATCTCCCGCACCGCCACCGCGCACTGGGAAGGCGACCTCAAGACCGGCAAGGGCACCCTCAACACCCCGCAGAGCGGCCTGCTTGCCGACACCCGCTACGGCTTCAACAGCCGCTTCGGCGACGAGAAGGGCACCAACCCGGAGGAGCTGATCGCCGCCGCGCACGCCGGCTGCTTCAGCATGGCGTTCTCGGCCAAGCTGGGCGAGGCCGGGTTCACCCCGACCTCGATCGACACCCGTGCCGAGGTCGACCTGTCGCTGGAAGGCGGCCCGACCCTGTCGCACATCCGCCTGAAGCTCAAGGCGGTGATCCCCGGCATCGACGAGACCCAGTTCCGCGCGATCGCCGACGACGCCAAGCAGAACTGCCCGGTGTCCAAGGCCCTGTCGGCCGTACCGATCTCGCTGGAAGCCGAACTGGCCAGCTGACCGCCCTTGTAGGAGCCCAGCTTGCTGGCGACACGGGCGTCGCAACGACGAAGGAGTCGCCTGAGCGAGAGGTGGGAAAGCCGCGGGCAAGCCACGGCTTCCGCACCAAGCCACCAGTGGTTCTCCTTGTAGGAGCTGACTTCAGTCGGCGACACGACGACGTCGGAACCACGACGTCGTCGCCTGTACCGACGTCGTCGCGTCGCCGGCTGAACCCGGCTCCTACAAACAGCCCAGGCGTCGCTGCGATCCCGTCTTGCGATGCCCCAGGCGTCGGGATCATGAGGGCGTCGCCTGCATCGACGCGCCACTCCACCAGCAAGCACATCCCCCTGCGCCATTGCCCCCACGCGCATGCCCCGGCATAGTCGGTCGCTTTCCTTTCCGGAGAAACCGATGCGCCTGCGTGCCCCGATTGCCCCGTTCGCGTTGCTCCTGGCCGGCGCCTGCGCCGCCGCGACCGCACAGGCCCAGGAAGAGGGCGGGGCACCGGCCGCCGCGCCGGACAGCATCACCGTGCTCACCGCCGCACGCATCCACACCGAAGACCGCGCCCGCCCGCAGGTCACCGCCATCGCCTGGGACGGGCAGGGCCGCATCCTCGCCACCGGCGCGGCCAGGGACCTGCGCCGGCAGTTCCCCGGTGCGCGCCACGTCGATGCCGGCAAGGCCACCGTCGTCCCCGGCCTGATCGACGCCCACGCCCACCTGATGGAGCTGGGTTACGCGCTGATGCAGGCCGATCTCACCGGCGCCGCCAGCAAGGACGAGATCATCGAGCGCCTGCGCGCGTTTGCCGCCACCGCGCCGGCCGATGCCTGGATTGGCGGCTGGGGCTGGGACCAGAACCGCTGGCCCGAGCAGCAGTTCCCGACCGCCGCCGACCTCGACGCCGCCTTCCCCGACCGCCCGGTCTGGCTGGTGCGCATCGACGGCCACGCCGGCTGGGGCAACAGCGCCGCGCTGCGCGCCGCCGAGGCGCTGGCCGGCGCGCGTCCGCTGGCCGGCGACTGGCAACCCGACGGCGGCCGCATCGTCCGCGACGGCGCGCAGGCCACCGGCGTGTTCGTCGACGCCGCCATGCGCCTGGTCGAGCGCGCCATTCCCGCACCGACCGCGGCCTACCGCGAGGAAGCGCTCAAGCGCGCCCTCGACGCGGCGGTGAGCAACGGCCTCACCGGCGTGCATGACATGGGTGTGTCCCGGGCGGACCTGGCGCTGATGCGCCGCTTCGCCGACGAAGGCCGCCTGCCGCTGCGCATCGACGCCTACGCCGACGGCAACCGCGAGGCGCTGGCCGACCTGTGCGAGCACGGCCTCTACCGCCACCCCGGCGGCCGCCTGCAGATGGAGGGCGTGAAGCTGTACATCGACGGCGCCCTGGGCAGCCGCGGCGCCGCGCTGCTGGCCGACTACAGCGACGAGCCCGGCAACCGCGGCCTGCTGGTCACCGACCCGACCGCGTTCGCCGCCGCCGTGTACAAGGCGCGCGACTGCGGCGTGCAGGTCGCCAGCCATGCCATCGGCGACCGCGGCAACCGGCTGGTGCTGGACACCTACGAACAGGCCCTGGCCGGCGCCGGCGTGCGCCCCGACCACCGCTGGCGGGTGGAGCACGCGCAGGTGGTCGCGACCGAAGACATCCCGCGCTTTGCCCAACTGCGCCTGGTCGCCTCGATGCAGCCGACCCACGCCACCTCGGACATGCCCTGGGCCGGCGACCGCCTCGGCCCCGACCGCCTGGACGGCGCCTACGCCTGGCGCCGCTTCCTCGACCTGGGCGTGCCGCTGGCGCTGGGCTCGGATTTCCCGGTCGAGCAGGTCGACCCGCGCTTGGGCCTGTTCGCCGCGGTGAACCGCACCGACCGCGACGGCCACCCGCCCGGCGGCTGGCTGCCGGGGCAAAAGCTGACCGCCGCCGAGGCCCTGCGCGGCTTCACCGCCACCGCCGCCTGGGCCGGCCACGACGAGGCCCAGGTCGGCCGCCTGGCCCCCGGCCTGCGCGCCGATTTCGTGGTGCTGGACCGCGACCCGCTGGCCATCCCCGCCGCCGAGCTGGACGACCTGCAGGTCCGCAGCACCTGGGTCGACGGCCAGCCGATCTACACCGCCGAGTGAAGCCGCGGCCGGGCGCCGTGGGCCCCGCCGACGCCATCACCCTTCGGCCGCCCTTCGCGTTTCCTGTGTAGGAGCCGGGTTCAGCCGGCGACACGGGCGTCGAAACCATGGGGGAGTCGCCTGTACCGACCTGGCGTGTCGCCGGCTGAACCCGGCTCCTACATGGGCCACCCACAACGGCCGCCGACCGGCGGCCCGCTGTCGGGTGGCCCCCTTCGCCCAAAACCCGGATAATCCGCCAAAGCCGGTCGGGCCCGCTTCCCACGAAGCACACCCGCCCGGCTTTTTCCGTGTCAGGCACCCGCGTTGCCCCGGCCGCCCCGATGGCGGCCAACCCCGGGCAGGGCAGGCGCCCGCCACGGTCCATCCCGCGGCCCCGATGGCCGCCAGATAAAGGAGTCACGGCCATGGGCCAGTCAGTCGTCGTCATCGGCGCCCAGTGGGGCGATGAAGGCAAGGGCAAGATCGTCGACCTGCTCACCGAGGAAATCGGCGCGGTCGTCCGCTTCCAGGGCGGCCACAACGCCGGCCACACCCTGGTCATCAACGGCAAGAAGACCGTCCTGCACCTGATCCCGTCCGGCATCCTGCGCGAGGACGCGCTGTGCCTGATCGGCAACGGCGTGGTCATCTCGCCCGCGGCCCTGATCAAGGAGATCGGCGAGCTGGAAACGGCCGGCGTGGAAGTGCGCAGCCGCCTGAAGATCAGCCCGGCCGCCCCGCTGATCATGCCGTACCACATCGCCCTGGATCAGGCCCGCGAGAAGGCCGCCGGCAAGGATGCCATCGGCACCACCGGCCGCGGCATCGGCCCGGCCTACGAGGACAAGGTCGCCCGCCGCGGCATCCGCATCGCCGACCTGCACTATCCCGACCAGCTGGCCGAGAAGCTGCGCAGCGCGCTGGACTACCACAACTTCGTGCTGACCAAGTACCTGGGCGTGGACGCGGTCGACTACCAGCAGACCCTGGACGAGGCCCTGGCCTTCGGCGAGTACGTGCAGCCGATGAAGTCCGACGTGGCCGGCATCTGCCACGACCTGCGCAAGCAGGGCAAGCGCATCCTGTTCGAGGGCGCGCAGGGCGCGCTGCTGGACATCGACCACGGCACCTACCCGTACGTCACCAGCTCCAACACCACCGTCGGCGGCGCGCTGGCCGGCACCGGCGTGGGCGCCGACGCGATCGACTACGTTCTGGGCATCGCCAAGGCCTATGCCACCCGCGTCGGCGGCGGCCCGTTCCCGACCGAGCTGGACGACGAGATCGGCCAGGGCCTGCGCGACCGCGGCGCCGAGTACGGCGCCTCCACCGGCCGCCCGCGCCGCTGCGGCTGGATGGACATCGTCGCCCTCAAGCGCGCGGTGGCCATCAACGGCATCTCCGGCCTGTGCATCACCAAGCTCGACGTGCTCGACGGCATGGAGAAGCTGAAGATGTGCATCGCCTACGAGTACCGCGGCAAGCGCACCGAGTACGCCCCGCTGGACGCCCAGGGCTGGGAAGAGATCACGCCGGTGTACCTGGAGTTCCCCGGCTGGAGCGAGAACACCCACGGCATCACCGTGTGGGACGAGCTGCCGCCGGCGGCGCGTGCGTACCTGCGCGCGCTGGAGGAGCTGGCGGGGTGCCCGATCAGCATCGTCTCGACTGGACCGGACCGGGATCACACGATGGTGTTGCGGGATCCGTTTGCTTAACTTCGGCGACAGCCGAAGAACAGAAAGCCCCGCGAAAGCGGGGCTTTTATTTTGGGCCTGAAGGGAGATTTCACCGTTTACTTCAGCAGATGGCGAAAGCGATCCAGTTGAGTCGAAGCTCAGGGATTTATGAGTCCCCAGCGAACCTGGGTTTCACGGTTGTAAAAACCGTAACCATCTGTCGGATAGGTCGTATTGGAAACGCCAAACTGTTCGATCGCATCAAGTACGGCTGGAAGCCTGAAGGGTATGTGGATTACGCGGGCCTTTCCGCTGGTGATGCGTGATGCAAGAGCGGGAGGCCAGTAGTTGGCGAGTTCCGCCGGGGCAAGTATTGATGTGTAGTTCGGGTAGACGGCAATGATCGGCATCTGGCATGTATCCACGGCATGAGCTATCTCGAAAGCAACCCAGTCGGTGTCATTCTTTGTGGTCGCCGTTAGGATTAGGACCATGTGCTTGGACTTGTTGAGCCGCGTGACAAGTGCCCGGCGCAAAGTTTCCTTCGTGGATGTGTCTCGGACCGCGGACGTCTTCTCATGGCTGTTAATTAAGTTGAATTCTATGTTCTTGTTCTCGCTCCACATCTTTAATGTGTTGTAGTACTTAATATCTGAGGCAGTGGGGTCAGTCGTGCCGCCTGCATGAAAGGCAACGTACGTGCCATTACGGTAGTTCATGAATTCCTCCCGCGAGGTCGTGATCTATCTTAAGTGGGCTAGTCGCCTGCGGCGCTGATGCGAGGATCAAGGAGTCTCGCTACCCTTTCACAAGTTGTGAGGGCTCTTTGCAGGAGATGGCGGAGTGCAGTGCTAAACCCCATTCTTTACCGACGCGATATCCAAGAGATTGATCTGGTCGATCTTGCTCTCGTGAATGACGATTGTGAGCCTTGCTGGATATTTGAACCGCATCTCACTAATCCTGAAAGTCCATAGCATGATTTTCAGTAGGTCCTCGTCACTGATCGTCTTATGGCCTTTAATCCGGGTAATTCCTGAGCCGAAAATAGTTGTTGATACGCTCTTCTGGGCATAGACCTTGTTCACCTTATCCCAAAAATTAATGAGGAACTCTAGGTATTCAGGCATCGTCAGGTTGGCTTGATTCTTTGCGTCAAATCGGGCAAAGGCGGTAAGGAGGAAATCGCCATAAACACAGGTCGTACCGAGCCGGTAACGTGTGATCTTTCCTTTGTGTCGCGTGACTTCGGTCTCGATGACGTCTCTATCGTCAAACAAGTAGCTTGCGATGTATGCGTCTAGGTTTTCGACTGATTCCTTCAATTCATGTTCGATAAACTTTCCGTTTAACGAGGTCCTACTAATGATGATGTCGTCAACCTGAGTATCGAAATACTCGTTGAATGCGATCGCCTTCAATCCGTTCTGTTTGAATATGTCGCCGGTAGTTATTTTTACGGTACTCCCTTCGATTTCGATGCTAATTTCTCGGAGGGAGTTAGCATGGAGCCAAGTTGCAATATGGATCAGGACAAGCGTGCATAGGAAGGCTAGGCCCGCGAGTATTTTGCAGTTGGGTGGGATGTCTACGAATAAGAGCACTGCTGATAAGGATGTCGATGCGCCCGCAATGAATTTCACGGATTTCTTGATGACATTTCTGTCTAGAATCTTGACCTTTAAGTTCATGGGATTAATATATAAGTCGGGTTTGCAATGGGGATTGATGGTTAGGTGCGGGTCTTGTGGGTGCTTGCGGTATGGATATAGCAGCCCTTCAGCCCCCGGCTCATCAGCGTCTTGTACGTATTCCGCACGATCAGATCCAGCCGTTCGCGCGTGGCATCCGGGTTTTCCTCCAGCAGAGTCTTGTATCCCCGCACTGACCGGTCCATCCGCGACCGTGACTCGGGGAACACCATCGGCTTGCCGTCGACCCACCGCAGGTCCGGCCCGATGATCACCCCCACGTAATCCAGCTCCAGCCCCTGGCAGGTATGGATACACCCGACCTGCTCGACCGAATCCGGCGCGACGATCCACAGGCTGCCGTCCTTGTCCAGGTTCCACTGCGCCCTGTAGCCGAACTCGGGAATCTCGATGTCCCAGGCCTTCGGGTTCTTCTTGCTCTTCCAGTCCCAGCAGTAGCCGGCGACAACGCGGGCCTTGTTGTTCAGCCTGTTCTTCTCGCGGATCAAATCGTGCAATTCGACCGGGGAGTCGACGATGCGGAAGTCGAAGCTGTCGCGGTCCAAGTCGGTGTTGGCGGATTCGCGGATGCCGAGGAAGTTGTCCAGCCAGGCGATGTAGCCGTCCGAGCCGGCGCAGCGGAACTGCGAGGCCAGCTCAAGCCGGGTCACCTCCGCGCCGGCAGCGTGTGCCCAGCGCTCCAGTTCCTCGGTGCGGCCGATGTCGGCCAGGGTCACGATCTGATTGTCGTCGGCGAAGAAGACGGTGCAGCGGGCGCTTCGGATCAGTTCCATGATCTGGTTCTGGCCGAGGTTGCCGTACAGGCCGCTCTTCTCGTTGAGGCGGTGGGCCTCGTCCACGACCAAGGTGTCGAACACATTGGGCTGGGCTTCGTGGAAGCCGCCTGAGCCTGCAAAGAGGTTGCCGATCTCGACCTTGCGAAGGTGACCGGCCAGCTTCTGCGCGTAGACCGCACGCGGCGCCGCGTTCTTGGAGGCGTATTTGGTGACCTGGCCACGCTTGGTCAGCTCTACCAGCAGGTTCACTGCCAACACCGATTTGCCGGTGCCCGGGCCGCCCTTGACAATCACCACTTGCTTGCGGGCGTCACTGGCTTGCGCGGCCTTGGCCAGGCAGGTCTCGTAGACGACCTTCTGGTCGTCCACCAGCACGAACTCCTCGTTGCCCTTGAGCATCTTCGCCAGGCTGTCGGCCAGCATCTTCGACGGGCGGATGCGGCCGTTCTCGATCTCGTAGAGCAGGGCACCGTTGTCGCCCTTGCGGACGTGCTGGCGGATGAAGGCGCGCAGCTTCTCCAGTTCGTCGGTGCCGTCGAGGAAGACTGGGGCCTTGTCCAGATAGGCGGCGTAATGCGCGTTGCGGATGACGCCGTCGTCCTTGTAGTTGTGCAGGTAGGCGCAGGGCCGCAGTTCGGTGCCGGACTCGTACACCGCCTCGTTGAACCCGTTGAGCAGTGCGGCGTAGGACCAGGCCTGGTAGCTGGGGTGCGGGCCTTCGATCTCGGCCCTGCCGCCGCGGTTGGCGACGATGATCCCGTCCTTCTCGCTGATGCGGGAGTTGGACCACTGCTTGAGTTCGACGATGACTACGTGCGGGGTGTCGTCCTCGGCCTTGCCCGAGAGGATGAAGTCGATCCGCTTGGCGGTCTGCGGGATGCCGAATTCCACGCCGACGCCGATGTTGTCCGGGATGTCGCCATCGCGCAGCACCCGGGCCATGGCCGCCAACGAGGCGCGCCAGGATTTGAACTCGCCATGGGAGGCGTAGCGCCCGACCTTCTGGACGAAGGCGCGTTGGACCACGTCCTCGATCTGGTCATGGTCGCTGTCGTGCAGAAACTTGGATTTGGTCGCCTGGTAAACGATCACGCCAGCCTTTCCCCCTTCCGCTCGCTGTCTCAGAGTTCGGTGTACTTCCTGCTGCTGCCCCGGGCCTTATCGGCCGGGTATTTGGCCGCGTTGATAGCCAGCTTCTCCCTCGCGGCCGCCAGCGGGTCGATACCCAGCTTGTCGGACAACTGCAGGAGATAGAGCAGGACATCGGCGATCTCATGTCCCACCTTGAGCCGCTGCTCCTCAGTGAGCTGCCGGCTCTGCTCGTCGGTCAGCCACTGGAAGTGCTCCAGCACCTCGGCGGCCTCGATGGACAGTGAAGCGGCCAGGTTCTTCGGCGTATGGAACTGCCCCCAGTCCCGTTCCTCCGCGAACCGGCGCAAGGCGATCTGCAGTTCCTCGATCTCGCGGCTCACGCGCTCTGTCTCCCCTGCGACTGTGACGCCGATCAAGTATAGGCGAGGCGGGGCATGGCGGCTCCGCGCTTTCTGGAGTGCCCGTGGCTCGGGTAGCCTTGGCCGGTAACCGGGGATCCGGGTGGGGGGAGTCGATGGCGACCGGCAAGCGTGTGTTCCGTACCGAGGCCAGCTACGCATTTGAGCGCGAGGCGCGTGATGCGGTGGCACCTTTCCTGCGCAATCGCGGGTTCGTGGTCACCAACTGCAGACGAAACTGGAGCGGGTCAAAGTGGCGGCAGGAAAGTCCTGATAGCAACCGAGCTGCACTCCCTCGCATACCAAACGCAATACGCCGACGCGCCCTTCAGTGGCGGGCGGGCCGTGCGCGTCTTCCATTGTCGCGTTGCGTAGTCGCGCGACTTTGCGCGAACTCCGGGAAGGTCTCCGCTATCGGCGCCGCGTCCGGCAAGATGTAGAACACCCCGCCACGCTCGAACGTCGGACGGATCACCTGCTCGTAGAACTCGGGCGAGACGTTGATGCAGCCATGAGTGACGCGGTTGTCGTCCGGCGAAGGCGATGCAAGGCGTTCGGCGCGTCTCTCGGCCGGGACGCCAGCGGTAGGGTGGAGGGAGACCGCGGAATCGTAGTCCACCCACAGCACGCGCCCAGCGTCGATTGACGGACCGTAACCACCCACAAAGCGACCCGCAGGCGTCGTGCGATCCCGGCCCGGAATCTCGCGAAGCGCGAGACCGGCGATGCCGGGGGCCGTGTGATCGCCGACCGCCGAGCCAAAGAGCCCGGGTGCCGCGCCGCGAAGCCGGCCGTCGCCGCCGAACACCAGGATCTGTGCGGCGGCCTTGTCCATGACCGCGAACGGATAGCCTTGGCTGTCATTGGCTGCGACAACCCAGCCTGCGAGCTCGATCACCGTGTCGGACACATCCTGGCCTGGCGGAAGCTGGTCGACGGCGGCGACCGGTTGTGCGGCGGCATCCTCGGCGCTGGCCACGCTGAAGCTCGCGAACGCCAGCGCCAACACCAGCGCACCATAAGCGGCCCGGATCGCAGGGAGTGTGTACGTACGGATGGGACGGTTCCTTGGAACGAAGATTGGGTGAAGAGTAGGGAGACCGGCGGCCAGCAAAGGCCACCGGGTCCCGGTTCAGGCCGTTCGTCGCGAACTGTGCGAGAAGGACTAGCCGCGCGGCGCGCGGCGCGGCTGCGCTTCAAGCTGCTGGACGCGGCTTTCGATTTGATCCAGCCGTTGGTTGGCCTGCTGCGCGGACCGGTTGGCGGATTCGGCGCTCTGGGCTGCGCCCTGCACCCTGGTGTCGAGTTGATCGAGGCGTGAGTTGATCCTTGCAAAATCGTCGTCATACGTGGCGCAGGCGGCAAGGCCCAGGGTGACGACGATCGCCACGCCGAGCGTACGCGCCATCGTCAGATGTTGCTTGGTCGGAAACATGGCAACTCCTCCTTCGTCTGGGGTCTCGGCAATATAGAAGCCTTTTTGCCGGAGCCATGACCCGCCTTCAGCTGACATTGTAATACGTAGATGGATTGTGAAGATGTGGCTGCAACCACAGGTGTCCACGCCAGCTCAGGGGCGATCCCATGCATCTGGTCCAGCTGTTCCTCCCGCTCCACGACAATGCCGGGGCCGCTTTCGCCAAGGCGCTCTACGACGCCGTCCGCGGTGAGCTCACCGAGCGCTTCGGCGGCGTCACCGCCTTCCTCCCTTCGCCGGCCGTCGGCGCGTGGGAGGACGATCGCGGCGGCGTGCAGCGCGACGAGGTCGTGCTGTTCGAGGTCATGGTCGAGCATGTCGACCACGGCTGGTGGGCGGCCTACCGCCAAGACCTGCAACGGCGTTTCGGCCAGGACGAGGTGCTGATCCGTGCGAGCCCGGTGGAGCGGCTGTAGCGCGGCGGCGCCCGAGTCAGGGCGGGTTCGTAAAGCGGCTTTTCACGCGGGAACGCGCGTGAGGTAACGCGCTGTCTGCGAGCGTGGCCGGGCGCGCACATCGCCGCGCCCACCAGGAGCCGCCATGGCAATCGACAAGGGGACTCGCACCGGCCAGAAGGGTGCCGCTCCCGAACAACGGCACGGCCGGACCGGGCAGGAAGCGCGGCAAGACACCGCCGAGCAGCGCCAGAACGATGCGCTGGAGGAGCGCCGCGGGAATCCGACGGCGGAGGAAACGCAGGTGCGTCGCGAACAGGGCGGCCATGACCGCCCGGTCGGAGCGGACCAGAAGCCGCATCCGCGGCCCGTGCCGGAGGATGGGAAGCAGGCGGCACAGGAGCGCGGCGGCGACGCGGCCCATTCCCATCCGAAGGCCGGCCTCGACCGCGAAGTCGGTGACCTGGAAGATCCGGATGCGCGGAAGGATGGCGCGCTGCCGGGGCGTGCCGGCGGTGGGCTGGCCGGCGGCTGAGGCAGCCCGGAAGGAGCGCCGGCAGTCCGCGCGCATCGCAAGCCGGTTGGCGCGGCCGGGATGAAGAAAGGCCCCCGGATGGGGGCCTTTGCGCACGTCGCGATACTGGAGCCGGTCAGCGCTGCTGGCCGCCTTGGCGTCCCTGCTGGTCCTGGTCCTTGCGGGTGTTCGGATCGTTCTGGTCGTCGTGCTGGCCCTGCTGGCCCGGCATGCGCTGGCCCTGGTCCTTCTGGCCCTGCTGGTCCTTGCGCTGCTGGTCGTTCTGGTTGTTGTTGTTCGGCATCTTCTTTCTCCAAATCCCCGATCCCATGCCGGGGTAGCAGCAGCATGGGCGCCGCAGCGGTAGATGGACGTCGAATCCCTGTGGAGCGGATGTTCGGCGAACGCGAAGACACGTTCACGAAGGGGACGCCGGTGGTTTTTACGCGTGCCGGCGACAATGGCGCATCTCCGTCAGGCGGTTGGGAGGGTGAAGTCAATTTCCGGATGCTTCCCGTCGAATCAGGTCGAGACCATCGCGATAGCTCGTCACCTCGAATCGCGGGAAACGGTGCTTGAACTTCGTGGAGTCGAACAGGGCGTCCTGTCCGTAGCGCGGAAGCAGTTCCCGGATCTCCCGCACCTGCGAGGAAAAGAGGCCCGCGGCGACCAGGGTCGATCTGCCAATGACGCTGTACGACACCGGCCTGCCGAAGGCTTCGCATGCCATCGCGACGAATTGCCGGTACGTCGGCCGATCGTCGCAGCAGGGCAGGTGCCAGGTCTGCCCGAATGCCTCGGGCGTGTTGCCGAGGGTCGCCAGCGCGCGGCTGGCATCGGGCGTCCAGATGAGCGTGCGCCGGACGTCGTCGCGCACCGGGACGCGCGGCTTCTTGCCGGCCTTGAGCTTGTCGATGACCAGCGCGTTGGTGAAGCTCTGGGTCTTCCCGGGGCCGTAGAACTCGGGGGCGCGGCCGATGAGGACGGGAATCTCGCCGCGCGCCATTTCCTCCAGCACCATCGTGGCCATCGTCGCGCGAACCCTGCCCTTGCGCCCGACCGGGGCGAACGGCGTTTCCTCCGTCTGCAGCCGGTCGTCCTGCGGGTACATGTAGGTGTTGTCGAAATAGACGAAGCTGGCGCCTGCCGCCCGGCAGGCGTCGAGCGCGTTCTTCAGCATCAGCGGGAACTGCGCCTCCCACAGGCGGGTGCGGGGTGGCAGGCCGGCGGTGAAGTAGACGACGCGGCTGCCCTTGACGGCCTCGGCGGTCTGCCTGGCATCGAGCAGGTCGGCCGATGCCAGGGTATCGGTGTCGTTGACCTTGCGCGGATTGCGACTGACCAGCCTCAGGTCGCTGGTGTGGCTGCGCCGCAGTTCGCGCGCCAATTCGATGGCGATCTGGCCGTTCGCGCCCAATATCGTCTGCATCCTGGTTCCTCGGTATTCGACACGCCGGCCCGCATCGCGCGCGGGCCGGCATCATTCCAGCCTGCCGCGATCAATCCTGCTGCAGGAACTCCGGCAGGTCGGCGTTGATCTGGTCGGCATGCATGGCATGAGATCCAACGCCCGGTCGTCCATACCTTGTCCTCCCGGGCGTTGCCGGACTGTATGCTTGAAGTTAACTTGAAGGTCAACGCATCCGGGTCCATGGCATGAAGATCGGGGAACTGGCGAAGCTGACCGGCCTCACGGCCTCGCGCATCCGCTTCTACGAGAGCACGGGCCTCATCCAGTCGGTGGCGCGCCGGGCCAATGGTTATCGCGACTATCCGCCGGAGACGGCGTCGGTGCTGGAGATCATCGACAGCGCCCAGCGCGCCGGTTTCTCGCTGGAGCAGATCCGCTACCTGCTGCCGGTCGGCGATGGTAGCTGGGACCATGGCGAGTTGCTGGTCGCCCTGAAAGCCAAGGTGGCCGAGATCGATGCGCTGCTGAAGCGCCTGAAGCAGAACAAGGCGCAGCTGCTGGTGGCCATCGACAGCATCGCCCGCCGGCCAGACGGCATCAGCTGCGCGGACAACAGGTCGCGTGTGCTGGATCAGCTGCGCGGCGAGGGCGTGGTGTCGTCGCGGCGCAAGCCGGCTCGTGGCCCATGACGCCATGTCCGCGGCCTTGACCTTCAAGTGCGGTTGAGCCCTAGGATGCGCGCCGGTACTTCATCGGCACGAACGGGAGTTGTCCGTCACATGGCCCGACGCATCCTGCACGTGGTCAGCAACGTATCCCACTACGCCGACCCGTCCGACCCGACCGGCCTGTGGCTGTCGGAACTGACCCATGCCTGGCACGTGTTCGACGCGCGCGGCTTCGAGCAGCGGCTGGTCAGCCCGAAGGGGGGCTTCACGCCGCTGGAACCGCGCGCGCTCAAGTGGCCGCTCGCCGATGCCTCGGCGAAGGCCTGGCTGCACGATCCCGCGCGCATGGCCTTGCTGGCGGATACCGCCAGGCCCGACGATATCGATCCGGCCAGCTTCGATGCCGTCTACTTCACCGGCGGGCACGCGGTGATGTGGGATTTCCCCGACGACCCGGGATTGCAGCGGATAACGCGCGAAATTTTCGAGCGCGGCGGCATCGTCTCGGCGGTCTGCCACGGCTATTGCGGCTTGTTGAACACCCGGCTGTCGGACGGCACCCTGCTGGTGGCGGGGCGGCGCGTCACCGGGTTCTCGTGGCGGGAAGAAGTCCTTGCCGGCGTGGCGAAGAAGATGCCCTACAACGCGGAGCAGGCGATGAAGGACCGCGGTGCCCGCTACGAAAGGGCGCTCCTCCCGTTCGTCCCGCATGTCGTTGTCGATGGCCGCCTGGTGACCGGACAGAACCCGCAATCGGCCAAGGCGACCGCGAGGCGCGTGGCGGAGTTGCTATAACAGCTTGGGATCGCAAGCGGGTGCAGTGAAGGCACCCGATTCCCGTTGCCTGCAGACATGGTGGCCGACGACGCGCTGCTGGTGGCGGCGGACCGGGCAGAAGCAATCCTTTGCGGCGGCCCCCACGGACGATGACGCGACACCGTTCACGCGCTTCCGGCGAGAATGGCGCCGCCGCGATACCGCCCTGGACCCGTGCGCCCCCAACGCCTCCTCCCCCTGATCGTCGCCACCGCCCTGTTCATCGAGAACATGGACTCCACGGCGATCGCCACCTCGCTGCCGCAGATCGCGGCGGACCTGGGGACCGAGCCGATCGCGCTGAAGCTGGCGCTGACCACCTACCTGGTGGCGCTGGCGGTGTTCATCCCGGTCAGTGGCTGGGTGGCGGACCGGTTCGGGGCGCGGCGGACCTTCGTCGGCGCGATCGCGGTGTTCCTGCTCGGTTCGCTGGGCTGCGCGGCCAGCGACGGGCTGGGGCAGCTGGTGGCCGGGCGCTTCGTGCAGGGCGTGGGCGGGGCGATGATGGTGCCGGTCGGGCGGCTGGTGCTGTTGCGCAGCATCGACAAGGCCGAGCTGGTGCGGGCGCTGAGCTGGCTGACGATCCCGGCCATGCTCGGGCCGATGCTGGGGCCGGTGCTGGGCGGGGCGATCACCACCTACGCGCACTGGCGCTTCATCTTCCTCATCAACCTGCCGATGGGCGCGCTGGGCATGTGGCTGGCCTGGCGGCACATCCCGGAGCTGCGCCAGGTGGTGGGGCCGCTGGACACGCGTGGCTTCCTGCTGTCGGCCGGCGGGCTGGCGCTGGCGATGTTCGGGCTGTCGGCGATCGGACGCGGGCTGGTGCCGGGCGCGGCCATCGCCGCCTGCGTGCTGGCCGGCGCCGGGCTGATGGCCGGCTACGTGCGGCATGCGCGCGTGCATCCGCATCCGCTGCTGCGGCTGGACCTGTTCCGGGTGCCGACCTTCCGCGCCGGGGTGCTGGGCGGTTCGCTGTTCCGCATCGGCATCGGCGCCACGCCGTTCCTGCTGCCGCTGATGCTGCAGCTGGGCTTCGGCCTCAACCCGCTGCAGTCGGGGCTGATCACCTTCACCTCCACCGCCGGGGCGATGGTGATGAAGACGGTGGCGCCGCGGATCCTGCACCGCTTCGGCTTCCGCCCGGTGCTGGTGTGGAACGGGCTGGTGGCGGCGCTGGCGATGTGCCTGTTCGGGCTGTTCCGCGCCGACACGCCGTACTGGCTGATGGTCGGCGTGCTGCTGGCCAGCGGCTGCCTGCGCTCCCTGCACTTCACCAGCATCAACGCGATCGCCTACGCCGACATCGACCAGGACCGCATGAGCCAGGCCAGCAGCCTGGCGGCCATGGCCCAGCAGGTGGCGCTGGCGCTGGGCGTGACCCTGGGCGGCTACGCGCTGAGCCTGGCCGGCACGCTCACCGGCCGCCCGGGCGACGACCCGCTCAACTTCACCTTCGCCTTCCTCAGCGTGGGGCTGATCTCGGCGATGTCGGTGTGGGAGATGCGCCGGCTGCCGCCCGACGCCGGTGCGGAGATGGCCGGCCACGCCGAGGCCGGGCGCGAGGTGGCCGAGCCGAGGGTGGAGGCGCGGCCGCAGGGGTGAGGGCCGTCAGGCCGGTCGCGGTTTGTAGAGTGGGGCTTGCCCCGCTGCCTTTGCGTCACGGGGTTGCACACGCATGGCGAGTAGCGGGACAAGCCCGGCTCTACGGGAACAGTCCGCCTCCTCGCTCAAGCTTCGTGAATGGGCAGAACAGCGGCGATGGCCGGTGCATTGATGACATAGCGAGTACTGCGCCCACCACCAGGCAGGCGCCGCAGGCAGCCTTTCTCCAGCAGGTCGGCCAGGTGGCGGGTGGCGGTGGCCTTGGAGACCTTGGCCACGGCCTGGTACTGGCGGGCGCTGATGCCATGTTCGAAATCGCCGTCGAGCAGGCGGTTGAGCACCTTGGCCTGTTCGGCGGACAGGGCCTGGTCGCGATGCTGCTGCCAGAAGCGCGTCCTGGCCAGCACGCCGTCGATGCGGTGCAGGGCCTGCACCAGGCTGTCGTGGAGGGTCTGCAGGAACCATTGCAGCCAGGCGGTAACGTCCAGTCCGCCCTTCTGGCTGGATTCGAGGATGCGGTAGTAGCCGGCGCGGTCGGCCAGGATGCTGGCGGACATGGCGTGGAAGCGGATCGCCTGCGGCTGGGCCTGGGCCAGGGCCAGGTCGGTGAGGGCGCGGGTCAGGCGACCGTTGCCGTCGTCGAACGGGTGCAGGGTGACGAACCAGAAGTGGGCGATGCCGGCTCGCAGCAGCGGATCCAGGGCGGCGTCTTCGCGTGAGCGGGAGAACCAGGCGAGGAATTCGTCGAGCCGGGCCTCCAGTCCTGCACGCGGCGGCGCCTCGAAGTGGACGGTGGGGCGGTCGATGCGGCCGGAGACGACCTGCATCGGTTCTTCGCCGCGAAGCATGCCGACGCGGATGCGCTCCGGCACCAGCCGGTCGCGATCGGGGAACAGCCAGCGATGCCATTGCAGTAGCCGCGGCAAGTCGAAGGGCGCGTCGGCATGGCCGGTGGCGTCGAGCATCAGTTCGGCCAGGCCTTCGCTGCGCGGCGTGGGGCGGCGTGGCGTTTCCTCGGCCAGCCCCAGGTGCCGCGCCAGCGAGGAGCGGACCGATGCGGCATCCAGGCGCTCACCCTCGATCGCCGACGAAGTGATGATGTTGGACAGCAGGGTGTCCAGCGCTTCCTCGGCCTGCTGATCGCTGGCGACCAGGCCCGCCATGCCGAGCAACTGGCCCTGGGCCTGCTGGCAGGCGCGCAGCAGCGGGGCCAGTGCGTCGGCTTGCCAGGTGAACCGGGGCCAATCCTGGTGCTGCCAGATCCAGTGGGGGGCGGTCATCCGAGTACCCTGTCGATGACGTGAGCCGAATAACAGGGCTATTCGGCTCATTATATGAGCCGAATATAGACTGTATTCGGCTCATGCGCGAGCTTTGGCAAGACTGTCTCGGCCGCGGCCCGATGCCGGCGTGGAGATGGCCGGCGGCCATTCGGGGCTGGCCGCGAGGTGGCCGAGCCGAAGGTGGCGGCGCGGCCGCAGGGTGAGGGGCCTGCCTGGTCTAGAGCAGCCACATCTGGCCGAAGGCCGGTTGCGCCGGCTGGCTCCAGTAGTCGAACGCGGACTGCGGGTCGTCCCGTTTGCTGTGTGGCGGCAACTTGAAGCGTCGCCATGGATGCAGGGCCGCATCGTTGCCGATACCGACCTGCAGTCCGTGCGGCAGCGGTATCTGGGTGGTGCTGCGCCGTCGCGCCCGTCGCCGGCAACAGCGGCACCAGGAGGGCGAGATCAGGAGATGCTCGGCGATGGCCCGGGTGCGGTGATCGAAGCGTATGGCCAGCCAATGCTAGGCGGACGCCTCGCAATGGTAGGGATCGGGCATTTCCGCAGGCACGCCTTCCGAGCTCTCCGCGGCCTCGATGAGCGAAAGCGGATGCTCGCCGCCATCGGCCACGAGGCGTTCCAGCAGCGAGGTCTTTCCAGGTTCGGCCAGATCGAGCCGGCTGGCCTTGCGCAGCGTGCGGCCATGACGATTGGCGATGCGACGCAGGTGGGCAAGGAGCCTGCCGGCGTCCTCTTCGCTATCCGGATCGAGGTCGCGTCCGCACGATGCACCGAGTTCGTGGAGGGCGAGGAAGATCTCGCCCTCCAGGTCTTCCTGCGACCACAGCCCCTGCGAGTCGACCACGATCCATCGCAAGGCGTCGGCGTGGCGTTGGGTGAAGCGGGTGATCGGCGCATCTTCCGCCGCCATCCGGTCATCGCTGTGCATCGGGCGAGTATCGGGTGCCCGTGTTGCGGACCGATTGCATGGGACTCGCGTTGTCCCGACGAGTGAAAGGCGGCGCGTTGCCGGCGTGCTGGTACACCAGATTGCCGGTTCCCGCGTAGCCGCGTGTTCAGCGGCGGTATCCCGCCCGCTTCTCCTGCACCTTGCCGCCATGCGCCGTGACCATCCGCGGGCGCAGCCAGTCGGCGAAAGCGGTTTCGTCCAGGCTGCCCTCGGCCAGGGCGATCATCTGCACGTACATCTCGTCCAGGCCGGCGTCGAGGCGGACGTCGTTGAGGATGAGGAACACGTAGTAGCAGACATGCGCGGTGCGCTTGTTGCCGTCCACGAACGGGTGGTTGCGGGCCAGTCCGTAGGCGAGGCTGGCCGCCAGCGCGGCCAGGTCCGGGGGTGGATCGCCGTACGCGAACAACTGCTGTGGCCGCGCCAGCGCCGATTCGAGCAACGCTTCGTCGCGCACACCGATGCCGCCGCCGTGTTCCGCCAGTTGCCGCTCATGGATGGCCAGCGCCAGTGGCCGCTCGATCCAGACGATCATGGCGCGCTCACTGGGCCAGCTTGCGCAGCAGGTCGCGGTGTTCGCGCATGACCTGTTCGGCCACTTCCATCTGCGCGGCCAGCGTCGGGTCGTAGGTGGTCAGGCGCACACCGTCGGGAGTTTCCACTGCGAACAGCTCGTCGCCCTTGTCCACGCGCAAACGGGCCAGCAGCTCCTTGGGCAGGATGACGCCGGCGGAATTGCCGATTGTGGTGATCTTGAGCTTCATGGCGGCGGGCCAGTTGTTATAACGATGGTTATATTGAGCCTGTCTGTCGCTCAAGGCAAGGCCACTGGGCAGGACCTTCTACCCGGTGTCTTTGCTTCTCGGCGCCTGAGACGCTGGCGCGAGAAACTCTTCCCTGACACCTCAAGGGGACCGTCATGAACGCAATGGACGCCGCATTGCCCGCGTCATCGATGCCATCGCCTTCGCCGCCCATGCCCACCGCAGGCAGCGGCGCAAGGATGACGAGGCCACGCCGTACATCAGCCACCCGGTCGCGCTGGTCCACATCCTGTCGGTGGAGGCGGGCGTGGAAGACATCGACGTCCTGTGCGCGGCGGCGTTGCACGACTACCTGGAGGACTGCTGCGGGCAGGATGGGCAGCCGACGCTGGAGCAGGGGCGGGCGCTGCTGTGCGAGCGCTTCGGCGCGGGCGTGCTGGCGCTGGTGGAGGCGGTGACCGACGACAAGGCCCTGCCCAAGGCCGAGCGCAAGCGCCTGCAGGTGGAGCACGCCGCGCACATTCCCGAGGGCGCGCGGCTGATCAAGCTGGCCGACAAGACCGCCAACCTGCGCGACATCGCCGCCTGCCCGCCCGCCGACTGGCCGCTGTTCCGGCGCCGCGAGTATTTCGACTGGGCGGCGCAGGTGGTGGCGCGGTTGCGGGGTACCCATGCATGACTGGAGGCGCTGTTCGACCACGCTGCGCAGGCCCGCCCTTTGTAGGAGCGGGCATGACCGCGACACCGACGCCATCGGCACGGGCGACACCCTCGCGATTCCGACGCCCTGGTCGCGCCCTGAAGTGCGCTCCTACAGAAAACCCCGCGCCGCGGCTGTTGTAGGAGCGGTGCATGACCGCGACACCGACGCCATCGGCACAGGCGACACCCTCGCGATTCCGACGCCCGTGTCGCGGTCTGATGCCCGCTCCTACAGAAAGCTGTGCGTCCCGGTCCCGGTCCCGGTCCCGGTTCGCGGGCGCTCCAGTTTTAGCGGGCGTGACGCCTATTCACACGCCCCTCCGCCCCGGGTGCAAGGATGGGGCCCGAGGCAGTTGCCTGGCCCCCCACCGGACACGACATGCCCCAGGTACGACGGATCTTCGGTCGCTGGTTGCGCCTGCGCCGGCGTCTGTGGCGCGTGTGGCGCACGCGCCGCGCGGCGCGGCGCAAGGGGCTGCCGGCCGAGGCGCTGCTGCGCGCGCAGCTGTTCAACGTGGAGCAGATGGAGCTGCACGGCCGGGCGCTGGCGCGCTCGCACCACGTGCAGGCGCGGCCGGTGCCCGAGCGGTTGCTGGAGCGGCTGCAGGAGAACGAACGCCTGCTCGACGACGCCTGCACCCTGCTGACACGGATGGTGCAGGACGAGATGCGCATCGCCCCGGCCGGCGAATGGCTGCTGGACAACTACTACCTGGTCCAGGAGCAGATCCACACCGCGCGCCGGCACCTGCCGCGCGGCTACAGCCGCCAGCTGCCGTCGCTGAGCCAGGGGCTGTCGGCCGGGCTGCCGCGGGTCTACGACCTGTCGATGCAGGCGATCGCCCACGGCGACGGCCGGATCGACGCGGAAGCCATCAGCCGCTTCGTCGCGGCCTACCAGCAAGTCGCGCCGCTCAAGCTCGGCGAGCTGTGGGCGGTGCCGATCATGCTGAGGCTGGCGCTGATCGAAAACCTGCGGCGCCTGGCGGTGGGCGTGATGCGCGACGGCGTCGACCGCCGCCTGGCCAGCGTGTGGGCCGAGGCGCTGAACCGAACCGCCAGCGACAGTCCCAAGGACGTGGTCCTGGTGGTCGCCGACATGGCGCGTTCGGAGCCGCCGCTGAGCGGCGCGTTCGTCGCCGAGCTGACCCGCGCGCTGCAGGGGCAGGGCGCGGCGCTGGCGATGCCGCTGACCTGGCTGGACCAGTGGGCTGCCGACGGCGGCCACCGCATCGAGGAGTTGATCCACCTGGAAAGCCAGCAGCAGGCGGCCGACCAGGTCTCGATCAGCAACAGCATCGGCAGCCTGCGCTTCCTGGGCACCATGGACTGGCGCGAGTTCGTCGAGGCCATGAGCGTGGTCGAGTACCGGCTGCGCGAGGATCCGGCCGACACCTACGCGCGGATGGATTTCAGCACCCGCGATTCCTACCGGCACGTGGTCGAGAAGATCGCCCGCCGCAGCGGCGCCAGCGAGGAGGAGGTGGCCGGGGTCGCGCTGGGATTGGCGCAGGCGGCGGCGCAGCGCGATCCGCAGGGGCGCGAGGCGCACGTGGGCTACTACCTGGTGGACCGCGGGGTGGCGCGGACCGAGGCCGACGTGGCCGCGCTGGCGCCGGGCTACCGTGCCGCGCGCCTGCCGGCTCGGCAGGTGCCGCTGTGGGCCTACCTGCTGCCGATCGCGGTGATCGTCGCCCTGAGCAGCTGGGGCCTGCTCGCGTCCGGGACCGGCGCGCTGCCGCCGTGGCTGCCGGCGGCGCTGGCAGTGCTGGTGTTCAGCGAGCTGGGCATCGCCCTGGTCAACTGGACGGCGACGCTGCGGGTCGCTCCAAAGCCGCTGCCGCGCATGGATTTCTCGCGCGGCATCCCCGACGGGTTCCGCACCCTGGTGGTGGTGCCGAGCATGCTCTCGGGCATCGAGGCGGTGGATGCGCTGGTCGAGGGACTGGAGGTGCGCTTCCTCGCCAACCGCGACCGCCAGCTGCATTTCGCCCTGCTCACCGATTTCCTCGATGCCGACCAGCAGGTGCTGCCCGGCGACGAGGCGCTGCTGGCGCATGCGGCCTGGCAGATCGAACGGCTCAACGGCCGCTACGCGCCGGAAAGTGGCGACCGCTTCTTCCTGTTCCACCGGGCGCGCGAATGGAATCCGCGCGAGCGGACGTGGATGGGCCACGAGCGCAAGCGCGGCAAGCTGGCGGCGCTGAACCGGCTGCTGCGCGGCGGCGATGGCGGGTTCATGCACGTGGTCGGGCGGACCGATGCACTGGCCCAGGTGCGCTATGTGATCACCCTGGACACCGATACCCGCCTGCCGCGCGACGCGGCGCGCGAGTTCGTCGCCACCCTGGCCCATCCGCTCAACCGGCCGCATTTCGACGTGCGGCGGCGGCGGGTGGTGGACGGCTACGGCATCCTCCAGCCCAGCGTGGGCACCAGCCTGGGCGGTCGCCGCAGCTCGCGCTATGCGCGCCTGTTCGGCAGCGAGCCGGGGATCGATCCTTACACGCGCACCGTGTCCGACGTGTACCAGGACCTGTTCGGCGAGGGGTCGTTCGTCGGCAAGGGCATCTACGACGTGGACGCGTTCGAGTACGCGCTGGCCGACCGCTTCCCGGACAACCGCATCCTCAGCCACGACCTGCTGGAGGGCTGCTACGCGCGCGCCGGGCTGGTCAGCGACGTGCGCCTGTTCGAGGACTATCCCGAGCGCTACGCGGTCGACGTCAAGCGCCGCCACCGCTGGATCCGCGGCGACTGGCAGCTGCTGCCGTGGCTGCTGCCGTGGGTGCCGCGCCGCGGAGGCGGCTTCGAGCGCAACCCACTGAACTGGCTCTCGCGCGGCAAGTTGCTGGACAACCTGCGCCGCAGCCTGGTGCCGCCGGCCGCCACCGCGTTGCTGCTGCTGGGCTGGGTGTATTCGCCGCGGCCGCTGGCCTGGACGGCGTGGGTGCTGGCGCTGTGGTTGCTGCCGGTGCTGCTGCCGGCGCTGCGCAATGTGTTCGCGGTGCCGGTGGACATGCCGCTGGAAGCCCACCTGGCGCAGGTGGCGAAGGCCGGCTTGCGCCAGTTGGAACGCGCCGCGGTCAGCCTGGCCTGCCTGCCGTACGAGGCCTCGCTGAGCCTGGGCGCGATCGCGCGCACGCTGTGGCGGCTGCTGCTCAGCCGCCGCCACCTGCTGCAGTG